>DATJWZ010000639.1:0-92347 GCA_035500795.1 Candidatus Eiseniibacteriota bacterium
GTCAACGCGTCGAAGGTATCGGCTACGGCGATGACACGCGCCAGGAGCGGGATCTGATCCCCCTTGAGACCGTAAGGATACCCGCGACCATCGAGAGCCTCGTGGTGCAATTCGATGCCGGGGAGCATTTCGGCGAGTTGCGTGACCGGACGCAGGATGTTGGCTCCCTTGGTTGTGTGCGTTTTCATGACCTCGAATTCTTCTTCGGTCAATGAACCGGGCTTCTTCAGAATGTGGTCTTCAATGCCGATTTTACCCACGTCGTGGAGTTGCGCTGATACCTGCAAAACCTCCAGGAATGAAGATGGCAGTTTCATCTCTTTCGCGATGAGTAGCGAATAGCGCGTGACGCGGTCGGAGTGGCCGCGAGTGTAGGGATCTTTTTCGTCGACCGCGCCGGCAAGCATCTGGATAGACCCCATGAACAGGGCGCGGTTCTCGTCTGCAGCGCGCTTCAGGTCTTCGATGAAGCGCTCAAGTTCCTCTGACATCGTGTTGAATGTCTGAGCAAGCTCCCCGATTTCGGTACGGCTGCGGAGAAGGACGCGTTGCGAGAAATCGCCACGAGCCAGGGCCCGGCTGGATTCTGTGAGAACATGCAGAGGATTGGTGATGCGTCGGGCGGCGAAGATGCTGACGCCTACGCTCAGCAATACAGCGAGAAGCGCGAGCAGACGCGCATTGCGCTGCATCTCATATACGTCCCGATAGGCTTCGCGCGTCGGCTTCTGCGCAATCACGGCCCAATCGAGCGAGGTCACTGGACTATAGGTACCGAGCATTTCGATCTGGTTTGCGCCGGATCTGACCTTGAATTCCATGGTTGCCGAAAATTGGGCTTTGTTGCCTCCCTCAACGAAGTTGCGCACGATGTTGAGGTTCTTCATGTCCTGCCCGGTTGCGAACTCAGGCGTCGCGGCAGCGACCAGGCGCCCTTGAGCGTCGACGACGTAGGGAGTGAGCCCTCCGCTGCTCACTTCACGAAGACCTTTGATCAGGAATTGCAGGTCGACAACGGAGGCAATCATGCCGAGAAAACGCGGACCGTATTGCACTGGAGCACTGACGAGGAACACCGTGCGAGTGGCCTTGCCTTCGCCGACAACCAGAGCCTGTCCGTTATAGAACCGGCCATCGCGCGCAGCCGCATAGGCGCGCTCGAGTTCGCGCTGGAGAAATGCGTCGGGAACAATGCGTCCGGCGGAGATGCCTTTTGCCTCAGAGTTGAGCAGCGTTGCGTAGGCGATCTCATCGGACGAAGAAACGAAGTTCTCAAGCAGCGCACGAAGTTCCGGAGATTCGATGTTCTTTTCGCCAATATCGCCGCCGCTCGCGACTTGAATGGCAGAAGAGAGGTTCGCCAGCATCATGCGCTGGGAGCGCTCGTGCTGGGCAAGATCATCGGCCAGGGAGCGAGTGATGGTGTTCTGCAGAAGTTTTTCGTTTGTTTTCAGGCGATCGCGGTTCGTCGCTTCGACCTGCGACGAATAGAAATACATAGGGATAATGCTGATCGCCAGCAGTACGCCGAGAATCAGGTAAAGGATTGGAATGCGGGCGTATTTGGACGTGCTGGCGGACAAAGTTCTCCCTTCACTCGTCGCGGACGCCTGAGGCGAAATGGCGGCGGATGACACAGGTACAGCTAAGAGTTTAGTGGCGGGGAGCGGCAGTAGCTGCATTACCGAAGTACCGCGCGGAAAGTACTGTTGGGCACGGGTTTTAGATGTTTTTTACCTGCCGCTTTTCACTCATTTGGACTTGCCCGGGCGGTGATGAGTTCCCCACGACAGCCGGCGAGTCGGGGGCGCTGCTCACTGCAGTAGCTTCTTTATGTCTCTCCAGTGGATCAGGATGATGTGATTCTCTTCGATGGCTTTCCTGAACTCCGGACTGGTAACAACGTCATAGTCACGCTGGCGCCAAGCGGCGCCGTAGTCCGGATGATTCACTGTGACAGCCTGCAGTTCGGCGTCGTCGTGACCGAGGTGGACAATGATTTCCGTTACTCCGGGCTTCAGGTTCTTGATCGTGTTGAAATAGAAATCCTTCCAGCCGCTTACTGGCACGTCTGGATAGGCCATCACGACTCCGTTAATGAGGACATCGCTTGGCAACAAGAGCGCAGCTAATTCCTTGGGAGTGTTGGTTTCGAGATATGCGAGGAATGGCAACTTGTACTCGCGAGCAACTTTGACGTAGACCGCAAATAAATCCGGACGCTCGAAGAGCATCCCCATGTGGCTATCGACGTGAGTGGGATGAATGCCCATTGTCATGGCCTTTTCGATTTGCGCATGGATTTCGCGTTCAGCGTCCTCGGCCTTGATGTGCTGTTTGCCAGGTTCGGTCTCGGACCAAAGATAACCGTTCGGGTCCAGAAGGCTCGGAACGGTGTCTTTCGATGAGACAGGGCCCCAGCGATAAGTGGCCCATTCGCTGGTCAGCGTGAGGTGTAGCCCGAGATCGGCCTCGGGATGTTTTTTCGCGTAGTCGGCCACCTCGGTGAGCCAGGGGCACGGAACCATGATGCTGGCAGACGTGGCAGCGCCTTTGTCGAGGGCGTCGAAACTGGCGGCGTCTTCCGAGTGCGCGACCGCGAGGTCGTCGGCGTGGATGATTAACAGTTTGGAGTCTCGGGGATAGCCGAGGCGTTCTGCGATCGTCGGGGATTGAGCGAATGTGTTGATGCAAGAAAAGAAACCTGAAAGGAGTGCGATGACGATTCTGCTCAGACGCATGAGGGTCTCCGAGAAGTGTTCAGGAAACCGTAAAGAGTAGCACGACGGCTATTCAGGTGAGCGGGTAAACCTCGATAACCACAAAGGACACGAAGGTTCACGAAGGATTCACATTCCGGTTTCGCTTTTTCCGGTGCGCTTCATCAACTCCTGAATCGCGTCCTTCGGAGATTTTCCGTGGTGAAGGATCGCATGCATTTGTTCGGTGATCGGCATTTCCACGCCGCGCGCATGTGCCAGTCCGACCGCGGCCGTGGTCGTGAAGACTCCTTCAGCAACCATCCCGTGCATTCCCTGGATAATTTCAGGGAGTTTCTTGCCGCGGCCGAGTTCGACGCCGACGCTGCGGTTGCGCGATAGACCTCCGGTGCAGGTAAGGACGAGATCGCCCAGGCCAGCGAGTCCAGCCATGGTTTCAGAGCGGCCTCCGCAAGCTACGACCAGGCGCGTCATCTCCGCGAGCCCGCGCGTGATGAGTGCGGCTATCGAATTGTGACCAAGGCCAAGACCGTCGCAGATTCCAGCTGCGATGGCGATGATGTTTTTGAGCGAGCCGCCCAATTCTACCCCGATTATGTCGCTATTTGTATAAACGCGAAATGCGGCGTCGCTGAATGTCTGCTGAATCGTGCGCAAGAGTTTTTCATCTTGGGATGCGATCGTGATGGCGGTGGGGTCTCCGCGGGCGACTTCCTGGGCAAAAGAGGGGCCACTTAGCGCTCCTATTGGAAAGTTAAGACGCCTAGTTCCGGCAGCATTCGCTGGAAGTGTGGCACCTGCAGTTTCCTCGCTGTGCAGTACCTGTCTGATTACTTCGGACATGCGCTGGAGCGAGCCTTCTTCAATCCCCTTCGTGGCGCTGACGATCATTGCTTCAGGCGCGATGTGTGTGCGCATCTTTTCGAAGAGAGATCGGCAGTGCTGCGAAGGCATCACGCTTACGACAATCTCGGCTTTCATGAGAACCGACGGCAGATCATTGTTGGCGGTCACTGACTCGGGAATCTGGCAGCCAGCAAGAAATTTTTCGTTGATCCTTTTTTGATTGATCGACTGGCAGACATCGGTTTCGTACGCCCAGAGGCGGACGCGATGGGAGCCTTTGCGTCCGAGGACGATCGCGAGGCCTGTGCCCCAGGCTCCGGCTCCGATGATTGCAATCTCACTCATGCGTGCGTCCTAGTGTGTAGTTCATAGTTTGGGCTTCATCGAGAAGGGTGGCTCCTCGCCGGCGAGTAAGCGAAGAATGTTCTGATAATGGCGAATGATAATTAATAGTGCCGCGAGTCCCAATAGAGCTAGCGTCGCGGGATCTCGCGATATCCGCAGTGCCCACACAGTGGATGGAAAAAGAGCGGCGGCCACGATGGAGCCAAGCGAGATGCGGCGTGATATCAAAACGCTCAAGACGAAAATGCCGGTGGCGACCAGAACCGCCATCGGAGAGAAGCGAAGGAAGGCTCCGAGTGCAGTGGCCACTCCTTTGCCGCCTCGGAATTTCAGCCATATGGGAAACATGTGGCCGATGATGGCGAACAGAGCGGAGGCAGCCATCATCAGCTGGAGCCTCGCGGGTTGGTGACAGTACAAGGCCGCGAATTGGACTGCGGCGAAGCCCTTTGCGGCGTCTAGAATGAGAGTGAGCGCGCCGAGAGCCGGGGATTTTCGCGAGACATTGGTCGCGCCGATGTTGCCGCTGCCGCTCAGGCGAACGTCTTCGCCGCGAAAAATACGAACCAGGAGATAGCCGAAAGGGATGGAACCTAGCACGTAGCTTATGGCGAGAATGAGAACTAATTTTGACATGCTTGCTTGTGGATAGACGCAGGCGAGGCGCCCGCGCCACATTTGGCTACGTTAATTCGAATTTTGCCAGCTTTGTGTACTTCGATCCTTTCGGCGAAAGTTGGCTTTGATACAAAAAGAACTCGCGGGAGGTCATGGTACCAAACTCGGGAACAGGTAGGGCGGAGAGCCTGTTCTGCAAAATCTGAAATATCTCCGGGCGATGCCCCCGATTGCCGCGAGGTGAGCCCGAGCCTCCTGCGCTGCGTGCGAGTGTGAGATGCGGGCTGAAGGGACGATCTTCCTTCGCGATTCCGACGAGTGACAAATTTTTATCGACGGCAGCCGCGAGAATCCCAAGTTCTGGGCCGGCTTCCATCCCTATCCAGAAGACCCGCGCAGATTTTGGAGTTGGAAAGAAGCCGTAGCCGCGAAAATCAATTTTGATCGTTGACGCAGTTACTTGTGCCAGTGCTTGCTTGATCGCCACGAGTGTGTCGTCGGCCCGCTCACCAATAAACTTCAGCGTCACATGCATTGATTCCGGTTTGACCCAGCGGGCATCTGGTGCAAAAGGACCCACTCCTTCAACCAAACGCACGATGCGTTCGCGGATGGCGTCGTCGATGTCGAGGGCAACGAAGAGGCGCATGGAAGCTTCCAGCTTCTAGCTAAGCACAGACCAGGTGTGGCTCGGAGCTAGCAGCTTTTACATCATTTTCTTTCTCACCATATCTAGCGCCATCGTCGAAGCGAATCGGCGGATGCGTTTGCGGTCTCCGGGAAAATTACGCTGGACTACTTCCGTGCCGGAGTCGCTTGCTACCGCATGAAACACTAGACCGACTGGCTTTTCTGGCGATCCGCCGCCGGGGCCGGCTACTCCCGTGATGCCGACGCCGAAGGTTGACTCGCAACGGTAACGAATGCCTTCGGCGAGAGCTGCAGCGACCTCACGACTGACCGCGCCATGGCGCTCGATCATATCGGAGGGGACGCCGGCGAGTTCCGTCTTCAAAGCATTCGAATAGACGACTGCACCGCCGAGAAAATAGCGCGAACTGCCGCTGATGGACGTGATGCGTTCGGCGAGTAGGCCGCCGGTGCATGATTCAGCGACGGCAACGGTAGCGTTCCGCATCTGTAGCCAATATCCGACGATCTGCTCAAGAGATTCGCCATTGCGGGAATAGACGGCATCGTCGAGTTCGTCTTCTACAAGACCAGCGACCTCGTCCGCCCGTGCTTGTGCAGCATCAATCGTAGCTCCGCGAGCCTTGAAGTGAAGTTCGATTTCGCCCGCGCCGGCAAGGATGGTGGTCTCGACCTCTGGAAATTTCTTGTAGATCGGAGCAACGCGCGCATCGACCGCAGATTCACCGAGCATCGCGATCTTCAGAGTGCGCGTGAAGAGATGCGCCGGTGGAACTTTGGCGGCGAGTCGCCCTCGGACCTCGTTCTCAAAGAGCCCTTTCATTTCGTGCGGCGGTCCGGGCAGAAGAATGACGATGACTTCACGTCCTTCGAATTGGCCAAGGAGCCATTGTCCGGAGGCGGTGCCGTTTGGATTGGGCAGGACCGTGGCGCCTTCGATGACATCGCCCTGCTTCATATTGTTGGCAGTCATCTTCCATCCGCGGTCGGCAAACCGTTTCTCGAGCTTGGCAACGATTTCCGGATCGCGTCGCAATCCCACGCCGAGAGCTTCGGCGACCGCTTCACGCGTGAGATCGTCTTCGGTGGGGCCGAGGCCTCCGCTGAAAATGACGATGTCGGAGCGAAACAATCCGTGCTGGGCAGCGGCGACGAGCCGGCGCATGTCATCGCCGACGACGCTTTTGAAAATTACATCGACGCCGAGCAGGTTGAGTTGCTCGGTCAGATACAGGGAATTGGTGTCGATGCGGTGAGGAGTGAGCATCTCCGAACCCACCGCAATGATTTCTGCGTTCACGTGAGTACGAGTTTAAATGAAAATTCTCTCAACGTTTGTGGTAGTGCAGCAAACAGCAGATTCCTCGGCTTCGCCTTCGGAATGACAAAGTTCCCGCATGCTTCAGAACTACACGGTTAGCTCGGGGATCAGACGATGGCCTTGGATGTTCCAGGAAAGGTGATGGACGGCATTGCTCGTGGCCAAGACCACGGAGCGTCCCGGGGCGAATGCCAACCCTACTAACCCCTGGCCCGATACTTCCAGTCTGGCTTGACCGTCGGGGGTGATTTTCACAATCCCACGTGTACCACCAAGAGATGCTGCGACATAGAGATTGCTGTCGGCATCGAAAGCCAAACCTTGGGGTCGACCCAATCCTCGATAGAAGGTGGTCACCGTGCCGGCAGGATCGATCTTGAATACGCGATCATTAGGCCCGGTGACGTAAAGATCGCCCTGCGGGCTGAAGGCGAGGTGATACGCCGAAACGCTGACCTCCAAAGTGGCGAAGACGAAGACCTGCTGGTCGCGAGAGATCTTGAAGATCGTACCGTTGCGGTCGCCAACATAAAGGCTTTCCTCACGATCGAAGGCGATACCGGTGGCGACTCCCATCCCTTCCGCGTAAGTGGTCATGGTGCCATTTGGAGCGACGCGATACACGGCCCCATCAAAGCGTGAAGAGACGTACATATGGCCCTGGCGATCGAAGGCGATCGAGGTCGCATTCATCATCTCGGTTGCTAGCGGTTTGATGCTGTAGTTGGTATCGATCTTGTAGAGCGCGACGGGAACTTTCTGGCCGCGGGAACCGGAGAACGTGGCGTAAATGTTGCCTTCAGGGTCGATGGTGGGATTGGTGACCAGATGCAGATTGTCCGTGATTGTGACCGCTACTTTGACCGTTTGCCCGTTGCTTACGTGACCGTCAGTTGCCACAACCACCTGACCCGAGGTTGCGCCCTCGGGGACTCTGGTGACAAGAAAGGCATCGGAACTGACCACGATGGAGCCTTCATGTTCCCCGAACTTAACCTTTGGCCTGACGAATTCCGGTGGACGCAGTCCCGAACCATTGATGCGAACCTGACCTCCGGCGAGCGCGAACGAAGGTGAAACGGAGTCGATGTGCGGGCCTCCGTTTTGATTTTTCCGGCCGAGGATGCGATTAGAGAATCCCATGAATCGTTAGACTTCAGTCTGCCGCCCAGGCTGTGGCGCAGAGACTCAATCTCAAACCTATTTTAGTAGACCCAGATGCGAGAGAAGTTGCATCACGATCAGCGCATAAAGTCCCGCCGCGACGTCATCAAGCACGATCCCGGCGCCCTCGGGCAGTTTTTCCAATTGGCGGACGGGAGGGGGCTTGATGATGTCGAAAGCTCTAAAAAGTATAAAACCCGCAAGGAAAGTTTTCCATTTAAGGGGGGCGGCGATGAGGGCGATAAGTTGTCCGGCCACTTCATCGATTACAACGAATTGGGGATCTTTCTTGCCCGCGGCTCGCGCTACTTGCGTGGCAGCAGGGATACCGATGAGCGTAATAACAATTGCGAGGCCGATGCCCGTGGGCGTCTGAGCGTTTTGGGGGATGAGGCGGGCCAGAGCGGCCCAGACGAGTACAGTTACAGCGGAACCCCACGTACCCGGCCCGGGGTGAAGGCGTCCGATGCCAAAAAGGGTCGCGATGAGGGTGGACCAGAGCGGGGCGCGGGGGCGTTCCTGAGGAGTGTCCATCAGTGTCGTTTGTCCAGATCCTCCGGTGCGACGTCCTGGACAGATTCTTCAGCATCGTGCACGGGCGAGGAGATCACGTAGCCTCCGCTGGCCCACTTGCCGAGATCGATGGTACGGCAGCGCTCGCTGCAGAACGGAAAGTCCGGATCGGTGTTCTTCACGGCTTTCTTACAGATCGGGCATCGGAGTTTGGTCGTACGCTTGCGCGCCATCGAGCTTCCATTCTAAACGGGGGGGTGGCAGCGGCTAAAATCGGCGACATCACAGATTTTCGCCGACAATGCGATGTCCTGATAAGAACAACATCCCAGGCAGACAGCTAAAGAATTCTTGCCACGAGATCATAGTCGTGGGCCTCCGTGATTTCGCACCGGTAGAACTGTCCAGTCTGAGGTTGCGTCTCGTCGGGAAAGTCATTGACGAAGACTTTGCCGTCGATTTCCGGTGCGTGCATTTGGGTGCGGCCTTCGAGCAGAAGGTCGGATTCCTCCGACCCGCCTTCAAGAAGAAGATCGAACTCGCGGCCGACCAAAGCTTTCTTTTTCTTCTTGCTGATCTGGCGCTGGATCGCCATCAAGTGCTTGCGGCGGCGTTCGATCTCGCGGGAAGAGAGCTTCTTTTCGAGGTCATATGCGCCGGCGCCTTCCTGATCCGAGTACGAGAAAGCGCCCATCCAGTCGAATTGGGCTTCACGCACGAATTCGCAGAGCTCCTCGAATTCTTTTTCGGTTTCGCCTGGAAAGCCGACGATAAATGACGTACGGAGCGTCAGATCGGGAATCACTTTCCGCATCTTCTCGATCGACTTGAGAAAGACATCGGCGCCAGCCCCGCGTTTCATGCGCTTGAGTACCGACGCTGAAGCGTGCTGGAGAGGAACGTCCATGTAGGAGCAGATCTTTCCGTGCGCTGCAATGGTTTCGAGCAGCTTGCCGGTGATCTTATTGGGATAGGCATAGAGAAAACGCACCCAGCGCAGCTCCTCGATCCCCGCGAGCTTTTCCAATAGAAGCGCCAAGCCATCTTTCAAAGCGAAGTCTTCGCCGTAGCAGGTCGTGTCCTGGCCAATGAGGGTGATCTCGCGGACGCCGGATCTCGCTAGCTGCTCGGCCTCGGCGATTACCGACTCGAACCGTCGTGATCGGAACTGACCTCGTAGTTGCGGGATGATGCAAAACGTGCAGGGATGGTCGCAGCCTTCGGCAATCTTGATGTATGCCATGTGCTGCGGTGTCGCGAGGATGCGCGGCGTTTCGTCGTCGTAGAGGTAATTGGGCAGATCGCCGATTGCGCCGTCCCACGACTCGCGGGAAAAACGCCCTTGCGCGGCACGGGCATCTCCTTCCGGACGCGAATTGAGAACGACGAAAGGCGAAATCTTCCTCTGCGGCGAGGGCGCGATACCGGTCGCCGAAAGAATGTTTACGAGTTCTCCCGTCCCGACCACAGCGTCAACTTCGGGAATGTCCTTCTGAATTTGATCTCGAAAGCGTTCGACCAGGCATCCAGCAACGACCAGTTTTTTTGCGTTGCCCGCTGTCTTGTGCGCAGCCATTTCAAGGATCGTGTTGACGGACTCCTGCTGGGCGCTGTCGATAAACGAGCAGGTATTCACCACGATGACGTCGGCGTCTTCGGCGCGGCGCGTCAGTTCGGCTCCCGCACGCGCCAGCATGCCCATCATGACCTCGCTATCGACGAGGTTTTTGGGACAACCCAGGCTGACGAATCCCACCTTCTGACCGGACTTCACCGGTAAGGCAGAATTTGGGTGCTCCCACGGCGCATTCTCCGGAGATTTCGGCTTCTTTGACTCAGGGGAACCGCTAACAGTGAGGTCCTTCACAGACATGCGATCTCTTTATTTTAGCATCCGCATGCATCGGTTCCTGTGAACGCCAGAAGATCTGGGGAGTTCGACAGAACCACAAAAGGTAGTCTCTTCCACAGCTCAAAATGCTAGGCTAGCTCTTACCGCCTTAACAACTTAGAGAGTAGGCCTCGCGGAGGGCAAATGCCTGGGAAAAGTTTTTGGGTACTGGTCCTTTCTATCGTACTCATCATGGTATGCGTGGCGAGCGCAAAAACGGGAGACGAGAAGAACGAGATCGGCGGCACGATCGGGCGCGTATTCATCAGCGATCAGGGGATTCAGGCGCCCATTCCGAATCCTACGATCCACTCCGGCAAAGGGCTGACATTTGAAGGGGAATACGCGCGGCGTATCTATGGGACCGAGTTGTTCGGCATCTCATTTGAGGGCGTGGTTGCCTACAACAAAGGTGTAAAACTGAATGCGGGAGAATACCCATATTCGGTGGTTCCCGAGGGATACAAAGAGTTGTTTGTAACGCCCGCGGTTCGCGTCAACCTGTTCCCCCAAACGGCCGTTTCACCGTGGGTGAGTCTGGGTGGCGGCGTCACGCATTTTATGCAGAATTCACAGCTGCTTTTCGGAGGCGCAAATCCTGGGAAGAACACGACCTCGGGCACGCTCGAAGCCGGGCTCGGGCTTGACGTAAAAGTCTGGAAGCAGCTGAGCATGCGAGGTGGGGTGCGGGACTTTTGGTCCGGGATGCCGGACTATCCGCTGGCTCCCACCGGAAAGACCCGCCAGCATAATTACTTCGTATTCGGCGGGTTATTCTGGCGGTTCTAGGACAGGCATGTCCGGGTTAAGCAGAAGGAATAACTACCAAGGCACTAAGGTTCACCAACGAAACCTCGGCCCCCTTGGTGGGCACTGATTTCTTCGTGGACTCATGATCCAACTTTCCGATATCCATGCTGCGCTGAACCGCATTCGTGCCAACATCCGTGTGTCGCCTTGTCCTCGATCGGAATCCTTCTCGGCACTGACCAATAATTTCATTTTTCTGAAGCTCGACAACCAGCAGAGAACCGGAGCGTTCAAGGAGCGTGGCGCTCTCAACAAGTTGCTGACGATGACGGATGAAGAGCGGTCGCGCGGTGTAATCGCCGCGTCGGCAGGGAATCACGCCCAAGGCGTGGCCTACCACGCAGGTAAGCACGGCGTGCACGCCCGCATCGTGATGCCATTGCCTACTCCACTCACCAAGGTCTCCGCGACGAAAGCTTATGGGGCGGAGGTCCTGCTGCATGGAGCGAACTACGATGAGGCCTATGAAAAAGCGCTCGAGCAGAGCCGGGATGATCGCCTTACGCTCATTCACGCATTCGACGATGACGCCGTGATTGCCGGGCAGGGAACATTGGGGCTGGAAATTCTGGAGCAACATCCAGACATCGAGGTCGTGGTTTCACCGATTGGAGGCGGCGGCTTGACCGGCGGCATTGCCTGCGCGGTCAAAGAATCGAAACCGTCGGTGCAGGTCTACGGAGTGCAGCCCGCGAGAATTCCGTCGATGAAGGCTGCGGTGGCCAAGGGGAAGCTAGTAACGCTTGAATCGGCAAAAACCATTGCAGACGGGATCGCCGTCCGCCGTGCGGGAGAGCGGACCCTGCCCCTGATTCAGAAATATGTAGACGACATTGTGACCGTCGAGGAAGAGGAGATTGCGAATGCAATTCTTCTTTTGCTCGAGCGCGAGAAGACCCTGGCGGAGGGAGCAGGAGCCGCGGCAATGGCAGCCGTCTTGAACCGCAAGCTGGTTCTTGAAGGCAAGCGGGTAGCAGTGCTGGTGTGCGGCGGCAACATCGATGTGACATTGTTGGCGCGCATCATAGAGCGCGGTCTTGTGAAGGACGGACGGTTGGTGCGATTGCGGGTGCATCTGCCCGATTATCCCGGCGCTTTGTATCGGTTGACCGGGATCCTGGCTGAGCATCGAGCGAACATTGTCGAGACCGCTTACGACCGCGCATATCATGGTGTGAATCTTGGCGACACTGCAATCGACATTACGATGGAAACGCGTGGTCCCGACCATATCGCCGAGTTGATTTCCGCACTGGTCTATGCGGGCTATCCGCACGAGAGAATCCTGTAAAGCATGCCTGCCGCGAGGAAATCACTGGAGCCGCATCGGTGCGGCTTTGGCGTCTGAGGGCTGACTGGGTATCTAATAATGCACTGTCGGAAGTGCATCTCTAGATTCATACTGTGCTAAAGGATTTGGGCTCTGCAATAGCAGCGCTACCGTAGTATCTAACGCCCTTGCGGGATACTGGGTCGGTAGCGCTTTGCCGTCTTTGAACGAGGCTTATTTCGAGGTACCGCTTCCTGTCTTCTTGCCTGCCTCTTTCTCGCTACGTGGGGGCACATACGGCGGTGCCTCTGGCGAGAAGTTGATGCTCAGATAATCAATCAGAGCATCCCGATCACCAGCGTCGACGACCGCGCCCCACTTGATCATCTTGTCCACTTCTTTCGTCCAAACGGCCTTGTTCAAGCGCTGTTGAACGATGATTCTCGCCTCATGGCACTCTGTGCAGGCCGTTGCAGCCTTTTCCTGCATGGTTCCCGAAGGCAGGCGCTCCGTAAGATGCACAGGTGGCGGGTTCTGCAAGCCCATGATGACTCGCGGGCCATCCGCTTGTGCCCACAAAACTAGAGCCGCCATAGGCACCAAAGCTAACCAAACGATTGGCAGACCTTTCACCTTAGGCGACATGAATGTTCACCTGATCGACAGCGTTGTACAGATAACCACTCGGATTCCACACAGCAGTTGAAGGTTGAACACGTCCTATCGAATCGGTGGCTCGCGAGAGGATTGCATAGTCTCCAGCTTTCGCGGCGAACTCATGCCGCCACAGTCGCCACGCATACCGAGCTTGCTCGTGCCCGAGCATCGCTGGCTTCCACGATGCTCCACCATCGGTCGAGACTTCAACCTTGACGATGTTCGCCTCCCCCGCCCATGCGGCTCCATGTACAGCAATCTTTCCTGGTTTTACATGTGATCCATCCGCCGGGCCAACGATTACTGATTTCACGTTCAATCCAGTGACGGGATGCGTGTCTTCCGGCTTCACTGCCTCGCCCGGCTTCACCGGCTGATTGGGAAGACGGTATCCCGGGTTCATGAAGTTACCGACAAACTCCGAATCGAGGACTTTGATCTCAGTAAGCCACTTACACGATGCTGCTCCAATCCAACCGGGGACCAATGCGCGGGCCGGGAATCCGTGGTGCTTTGTCAGCGGCGCACCATTCATGTGAGTCGCGAGCAGAGTGTCGGAATCGAGTGCCTTTTCGATCGGAATGCTCCGAATAAAAGGAGGGACTTTGCCCGGAATTTCATCAAGGCCCCGAAACATCACGTGTTTACCGGACGCTTTCAGCCCCGCGCGTTGTAGAACATCTCGAAACCGAGGTCCCGAAAATCTCGCCGTGCTAACGGCTCCTTTGCCCCACTGTATTCCCGGCACTTGCGGACGCTGGAAGCCGCGCCCGTTGCCCGCGCATTCCAACGTGTTGACCACGGAATGCGTTTCCAGCTTCGACAAGTCAGCGAGAGATAGGATCAGCGGCTTCTCAACTTCTCCGCTAATGGACAAACGCCATTCAGATGCTTCGAGTTCGACGGGTTCGTGCATGTGATTGCGCACAAAAAAGTGGGGAGCCGGCGTCAGCCATGTATTCAGGTATTCGACTGGTGTTTCCAGATCGAAAAAGCGGGCGGAGCGGACGATCATTCCGTCTTCGCCGGAGATTTGGACCGTACCGAACTGGCCCACCGCGTGCGCCCACTTTGGAAAACTCGCGAGACTCGCCAATACCGGGAGGCTTTTCAAAAAAGTACGTCTGGAATTCATAGGGCCAACTTGAGCAGGAGTTTAAGACCACATATTAAACCGCCGGTCCGGAGAAGGAGAGAACCAAAACCGGACCGGCAGCCATTCCGAAGCGCGAGCTTCAGAACACTGATCAACCCACTTCAAAAGATGTAAATGCTGTCGAACTGTAGTCGAGTCAGCCAAGGCTCGGTCGACGCCAGCGGACGGCCAACCAGCGCGGTGAATCCCAACTGCACGCTACGATCGAATTGATAGAACATGTCGAAGCGATGCTGAGTGACATTCGTGCCTTGGCGGATATCGCTGTAGTTGAAGTTGCCCAGTACGGCCTCTCGCTCGATGTACATATGCGTATAGCCAAACTGAAAATCACCCTTATCCTGCAGCCGTCCGACTCTGCCTTCCGCCCAATATCCGCGTCGCTGGTTGGACTTGCAGGGCGCATTGACCGTCTGCTTGTAGGCGGTTGTCGAAATGTTAGCGGGCAGAGGCTGGATGTTTACCAGATTCGCGCACGCCTCCGTGTTCTGAACATAGTCGCCGATGAACGATATCGGCACTTTTGGATTGCCAGTATTGATGTCGAGCCTTGCAATGTTGTCAAACAGGCCAAATTTCGATGCGAACTGCGCGTTCGAGATTGTCGAAACGCCAGTCGGATACGCTGTGCCGTCGACCGTAATAATGGTGGTGGCTGTGGTGGTGTAGGTGGAATCCTGCACGGGGTTGCCGGAACCGAGCGGTAGTAGTCCTGTCAGTGGTGTCTGTGGATTCTTGCTGCTCGCCTTTGCAAGAGCATATGCGACAGAGTCCGCGCCGCGGAAGTCGTAGTAACCGGAATACGCACTCAGAATTACCTTCGGCGCGAGTTGCCAGGCTGTTTGCAACTGTCCGCCGTAAGTGATCTGCTGCGCAATTCGCTTGTCCGTAGACGCGGTACCCGCGACCTCCGCAAAAGGCAACTGGAATCCGACGAACGCAATGCGCTTCAGGACCGGAATATCAAGCTTGAATCCCAGTGTTTCTGCCGCACCCTCCGGATTCAAGTCCTTGTCCCAAGTGAGTTCTGTGTTGAACCACGGATAACGGAATTTGCCACCCACCAGACTCAGGGCCTTGAACTGATTTGGATGGAATTCTATAAAGGCCTGGTCTAGCGCCACGGGCTTGCGGGTATAGAACCCGGTAAGCGTCTGGTTTGTCGTCGTGGGATCGTTGACATCGCCGCTGGCTAGTGTGATGCCGGCCCGGAATTGTGAGCCAAGATCGGCGAGTGCATTAAATCGAACACGAACGCGTGCGCGTGCTCGGTCCATCGATTCATCGGCAGGTCCACCGAAGAAAGGTTCTAAACGTAGGCGAACGTCGCCACTGAAAGAGATCGGTCCAAGTCCCTTTATCTGGCGTTCGAGATTTCGAATACGTTCGTCCGAACTTCCTGCTTGGATGTTCTGTGGGGTGGGACCACTCGCTGCATCGTTCGATCCCTGTGGCGCCGGGGACGGCGGAACAGCAATGGCCACCGAGGGCACACCATTATCCACCGACGCAGCGGCAAGCTGTTGAGCCGGTGGCGTCGCAGGTTCAACATTGGCAGGGATGGTGCGGACTTCATTTCTTTGCCCCAACTGTTCTTTCAGAGCTTGAATCTGCTGTTGCTGTGCAGCGATTGCATCTCTCAATGCCTGGATGTCAGCAGCGGTCACGGCAGGCTGCGGAACCGCCGGAGTCGTGCTAACTGTGGCCGGGTTGCTTGGCACCGTATTGGATGCGGTTTGAGTCTGAGCCCAAACGCTCGTGCCGAACGCACCGAGCATGAGAGCCGCGAAAAGGGACACGGGCTTGCGGTTCATGAAAGTACAGTCCTCTCCTTTTGGTCATCAACGACTATTGCTTTCGGGGAAACTCACATGCCGGGACAGCGAGACCGGCTTGATTTTCTAGCACTTGCTTGCAACTATCATAATTAACATACTAGACATTAATTCGGGAGCGCTGGCCAGGTGCGCCAAAAAAACGAAGAGTCCCAGGAAGGCCCTTACGCGGCCGGAGCCAGCCCCCACTTGTTCTGCAAATGCCGTTCCATGCCCTTGAAGACGACGCCGTCGACGACGTATCCGATGGCTATGATCAGCAGCATGACTGCGATGACTGCACTCATATCGTTCAAGTCGCGTCCCATCATCAGAACCTGGCCGAGGCCGAGACTCAGATAGAGCATCTCCGCCGTGATGAGCGAGCGCCACGCGAAAGCCCATCCTTGCTTCAGGCCCGAGACGATAAATGGCAAGCTGGCCGGCAGCAACACGTACCAGAACAGCTTGAATCCTTTGGCACCAAGATTTCTTCCTGCCTGGCCGAATATCTTTGGCATCTGCTTGCGGCCATCTTCCATTGCCAACGTGACCGAAAGTAGCGATCCCATGACGACCACGAAAAGGATCGCATTCTGATTTAATCCGAACCACAGGAGAGCAAGAGGCCACCAGCAGATGCTCGGAAGACTTTGCAGGCTGACGAGCAGTCCGCCCATCGTCTCTTCAAGGAATTTGTTACTGGCTACGCCGAGGCCAAGGATCATCCCCAAAATGACGGAGATCCCATAGCCGATCAGCACGCGTTGCATGCTGACTCGGATCGCGATCCAATACGTGTGATCCTGAAATCCCGCGTACAAAGATTCAGCAACACCCCATGGACTAGGGAACAGGTACGGAGGCCAGACCCTCAATTTGGCCAGCAGCGTCCACAACCCGAACAAGGCGGAGTAGAAGATGATGTATCGGAGAGCTCGTTTCATTCGGACGCTCCGCTGGTGATCTTGGGCTTGAGGCCGGTTCTGTATTCCGCTTCCAGCGAGCGGTTGGTTTCTTCGCGCAACTCATCGAGCACCGCCCGGGCAGCAAGCGCAACCTCCGGATCTTCCAGGCTGCGCGGGCGCTCTAATTCGACTGGAAATTCGCTCTTAACGCGTCCAGGCCGAAACGTCAGCAATACAACACGATCTCCAAGCCGGACTGCTTCCCGAACATTGTGCGTGACGAAAATGATGGTGCGTCCGGTCTCACGCCAGATATGCTCGAGTTCATCGTGCAGCAGATCGCGAGTCTGGGCGTCGAGCGCGGCGAAGGGTTCATCCATCAGGAGAACGTCCGGCTCGGTTGCCAAGGCGCGCGCGATGGCAACTCGCTGCCGCATTCCGCCCGAAAGTTGATGGATGTAGCTCTTCTCGAATTTCGCGAGATGGACCAGTCGCAGGTAGTGCTCGACTTTTGCGCGCCGCTCGGCTTTCGGAACACCCTTCATCTTCATTCCGAACTCGACGTTCTCCCCGACCGTGAGCCAAGGAAACAGGCCATGGTCTTGGAAGATCATGATGCGGTCTGTTCCAGGACCTTGCACCGGCTTGCCGTCGACCAGTATCTGACCCGAAGACTGCGAATGCAGTCCGGCTATCAGATGCAACAGCGTGGATTTGCCACAGCCGGAGGGGCCGACAATGCAGAGAAATTCTCCAGTCCGAACTTCAAGGTTGATGTGATCGAGGGCGAGTAGCCGCTCGCCGCCCTGCGTGCGATAACTCAGGCAAATGTCGCTAAGACCGACCTTCGGAACGACGTGCGCCCGCTCCTGTTCGCCACGTCCAACGGAAACGGGACCGCGTTTGACGCCTCGGGTGGGAGACGGATCGATCGGTACAGGAAACCGGCGTGAAACGGGTTGAGCGTTCGCGCTCATTGGATCGCCTTTCGCTTCTTCTCAGCTAGGGTCTCGTTCAGCAGCTTCAAATCGTACAGACCGGAAAGATCAGGCATCTGCCGCCCGAGGAACCCGTCTTCGAATGCCTGCTGCGCCGCGGTATTCAATGCGGCATGCAACGGGTCATAGGTAACCTGCAAGCGGGAGAATGCTTCATTCAGAACGTCAGGGGGAAGCGCTTTATTCGTTTCGCGTTGAATCTGCTGGTTTAGCAATTTTTTAGCTTCCAGTTGGTGCCCGTTGATCCAGTCGGTTAGCTCAACGTGAGCGCGAAGCCAGTTCTTCACTAGATCCGGATGGGCGTTCAAAAATTTCGTGTTTACGACAAGCAGCCCGATCACGAATTGGCCGTTGGGCCACAGGCTGCGCTCGTCAACAAAGAGCCTGCCGTTTCCTTCATGGATCAGCCGACTCGCCCAAGGCTCGGGGGCCCAGGCCGCATCCAGTTCCTTTTTGAGAAAAAGCGTCAATTGGTCTGGATTGGCCATAGGAACGATCTGTACATCGCCGCCCTTGTCGTTTGTTTTTAGGCCGTTTTTTCTCAGCCAGTTTCGTAGCGCGACGTCTTGCGTATTGCCGAATTGTGGCGTGGCCACCCGTTTCCCGTGAAAATCCTCGGGCTTACTGATACCGGCATCGTTGCGGACAATGAGGGAAGCGCCGCCGCTGGCGGCTCCGGCAATCACGCGAAGTGCTTCGCCGTTGGAGCGCACGTATCCATTAATCGCTGGATTCGGCCCAACATAAGTCATGTCGAGAGTGCCCGCGAACAAAGCTTCGATCGCAGACGGCCCTGCGTTGAAACTGGTCCACTGCACCCTCACTTGCTGTCCCATTGCCTTGTCGAACCAGCCGTTGGCCTTGCCCACCATTGCCTGGGCATGCGTAATGTTGGGAAATGCGCCCACACGAATCACGGTAGGCCCCGATTGCGTCCAGCCCCAGGAAGTCACCGCGAGACAGACCACCAAACTCAGCAGGACGCGTCTATTCACTCTTGCGACCTCCGACAACCATGGAAAGGACCCTGGCTGTTTCTTTCCCGCGGATTTGCATCTGCTTACGACCTCTGATTGTCGGCCGTTCATTGGCGATCAAGTGGGCCAAAGTGGTGTGATCCAGAATGCGGGCAGCAGCGTCACGAACGTCGAGAAATACCTGGTAGAGGGCGCGCTGCGGCAGGTTGCGGTCGATCAACTCGCGCAACTGATCGGCATCGCCAAAGGGCGCGACGGGGCCGTCAATCAAGCGGATGATCTCACCCAGGGTTATTTCACTGGGCGCACGTCGCAACTGATACCCGCCCTTCGCGCCGCGCACGCTTTCTACGAGCCGCGCGTTCTTGAGTTCAAGCAGAATCAATTCCAGGAATTTCTCAGGCAGGGCTTCCTCATAAGCGATCTCGCGGATTTTGATCGCACCCTGCTGATGATGCCTGGCAAGCATCATCATGGCCTGGAGAGCGTAGAGACCTTTCTGGGAGATCTTCATTGCCGAAATTATGCCATAAAGTCCATTTAACCAATAGACTTTATTTACATAATGCCAAAGCATGTCATATGCCAAACCGATTTAGGGACCCGTAGGAATAAATCATTGATAAATCAAATGCCTCATCGCGGGACGAAATGCATCTGGCAGACCGATGTGCACATGATTGCAGTTAATGTTCGTGTGTTTGACAACGAGGGCTGTGGAAACCAGGAATCTGGATGCAGGACCTTGCACACTTCAAACTTGGTTAACTCGATGTGGCGGGCTTGGTGATCAGTTCGCAGAAACACGCAGAATGATGACGGTCACATTATCGGGACCGCCGAGCTCCAGAGCTTTGCGAACCAGAGCTTGACACGCATCGGCGGGGGCATGTGCTTGCACAGCGCGCAAAATTTCCGGCTCGCCAACAACGCTCCACAGGCCATCGGTGCAGAGGATGAGTTGATCGCCCTCTTGCAATCGGATCGCCTGCTCGGGCGCGTCCGGCACGATCTCACGTCCGGACCCGAGGGCGGCAGTGAGGATGTGACGCTGTGGATGGGACTCCGCATCCTCAGAGCGCACGATCCCTGTCTCGACCAGGCGCCCAACGTAGGAATGATCGCGCGTTAGGCGAGATAGAATGGCGCCCCTCGACAGGTAAAGGCGGCTATCGCCAATGTGCGCGAAGTAGAGGTGATGATCGACGATCGCAATCGCTGTGCATGTCGTGCCCATCCCAGTGAATTGGGGATGTTCCTCGGCATAGCGTTGAATCGTTTGGTGAGCGGTCTGAAGCCCGAGAACGAGGCTGGATGCCGGATCGCCGTGGAAGTTCTGATCGTAGAAGAAGCGAACGGTCTCGACAGCGAGACGACTAGCTTCCTGCCCGCCTTCATATCCACCCATACCATCTGCGACCACGGCGAGCCTTCCTTTGCGCAGAAACTCAATCTCCGATTGCGGCTCCCAATAAAGGTAAGAATCTTCATTGTTGGCCCGAAGCAGGCCTACGTCCGTCAGGCTTGCGGCCTCGAGTCCGGGCTTGGGATGAGTGGAATCAACCGGCATAAGTTGAACGCTGCAAGTAGCCTTGCAAAGATCGCTCAGCTAGAACCGGCGATCGAGCGAGCGACGACGTCCCCCTTTGAGTTCCGGACATTATAAGGGATAACCGAATCTCATTTCGTCAGTTGCGCGACCCGCCCCTTGCAAGGTTGTTGTAGCGTACCATTTCATGCAGCGGCTTGGGTATCGGCTAAATCTGTGAAGGGAGTGCGGCACACCCATCGACGTTTTACTCAACCAAGTTCGTCAGGGCTGCGTCTCCAATTCCCCAAAATCACAGCCTCTTCGCGTTGAGGATTCAATATCATCAAAGACGATATCCTGTTGAAAACCGTTACTTCGAGAAACGAATTGCGCCAAATGCGAATCCCATTTCGAATTCTCATTGCGATCGCAGTGATGATCACACCGCTGTTCGGACAGGCCAAACGTCTTTGGGTCCTACAGGGAAGCGGCGAAATGTTGGAATATGATCCTGCAACATTTGCGCTGAAGCAGAAGGTGAAAGTACCGTCCGACGCTATGAAATCCCCGGCGGCAGTGGAGGTGAATCAGGCGGGGCTGATCCTATTTGCGCCGCCCATATCCCTGCCGTTGTCCGATGAGGATGCGGCAGGAGTCCACAAAGTGTGGCTCTGGAACGGCCAGACAGCCAGCACGATTGATCAAGGAGTGCGACGAAAGACCGAGGCGATAGGATCAAACCAGGCCGTCACGGATCTTGTGCCGGTCGTGCATCTGTCCGCAGACGGTACATCTCTCTATTGGTTCGCCAATGAATCCCGTCGCTTGGAGCGTGAAGGCGTCGATCTCTCCATTACAACGACATGGAAAGCATGGCGAACCGGCATCAAAGGGGAGGCACGAGAAGAAGTTGCATCGACCAAGCTTCCCGATTGCCGGTGTCCGACCGGTTCTTGCGAGGAAAGCTGTCCTTCGGGAGCTGTGTGGGTTCCGGATACTGGCGTCGACAGATTCTTCCTCGTAACGCAGATCGTTACCGGACAGACCGCGACCTCGTACGAATCGACGACGGTTTACAGTTCCGATGGAGGAAAGTGGATCGCGTCGCCGCTCGCGGACGCCCTGCAGCGTGTTCTCGATGTCGATAGCAGAGGGACCGTTATCGTCAACTCCATTCCAGACGCGGGCTGTTGCGGCTGGTCGAATCAGAGCAACGATCAGACCATGGTTCTCGCAAACAGCAAGAAGATATGTATTTTCGACGAGCGCGAAACGTACAAGAATCCGGACTACGATGTAAGTTTTTTCACGTCAAACGCGAAGCTGTCGCCAGACTCGACGCGAGTCGCCATGACAATCACGGCCACGGCGGAGCCTGGCAAGCCCATTCAACTGTCCGATGAAGGCGAGGCGAACCCCGAAGAGTCACAGAGCATCCGGAAAGCTATGACCGCGTTGCCGGCTGTTGCCGTCAAAACCGTTGAAGACGGCGCAAAGCAGGTGATCTTCGTGCCTCACACGACGCTGGTCGATTGGATCAATGATAAGGAACTACTGATCGTGGAAGATCACTTGCTCGTCGTCTATAACCCGGCGAGCGGGACGAGGCGAAAATCGAGTGTACACATTGAGGACGCGGCGCATGTGTTTCTGCGGTGATACAGCCAGCCACAACAGGCGCCGCTACTTCTTCTCTGCGATGGCTGGTTTTAGCAAGAGATCCTGATAATCAAAACTGAAGTCTGCCAGCGGGGAAACCGCCTGCATCGTCGCACTATTGATGGTTCCATCCGGATTGAGAGCGAACGTCACGAACGCGTCTTCGATGGTCCGCACTCGCCAATGAGCCTTGAACGTGTCGTACTGCCACTGTTGTAAGTCTCCCACCATGCCAGGAGTGTGGTCGAAGCTGATGGTCAAGCCGCCATGCTCCGAGCGGATCGTAATGGCTCCATACCATGCGTCGGTGTAAGTTCCGGCGTATTTTTCGAGCGGCAGGGAAGGCTTCGAATTCGCAGCACGTCCGCTTTCCGCCTTCTTCATGGTCTCGGTGGCATCTTGCTCCTCATCGTCCTTGAGTTTCTTGAAGTTTGCGATCCAATCGGACGGAGGGACATTCAGATAGTGGTCGAGGACGTGGTACAGGATTGAATCGAATGCTCCGCCCTCTTCGGCATTGGTCAAGATGACAACCCCAAGGTTTTCTTCCGGCACCAGCATCACACGCGACACAAAGCCTCCAACGCCGCCCGTATGCCCCACCAACTTTCGGCCGTGATATTCGCGCAGTCCCCAGCCCAGAGCGTAATCCGCGAAATTTGTCTTTAGTCCAGCCAGTGCCGGTGGGGGATTACCGTTCGGAAGAATGGTTTGTGGCGACCACATCTCTCGAGATTGTTTTTCACTGAAAAGGCGGCCGTCGCGATCCACAAACTTGCCCCTGTTGAGCTGGACTTGAACCCACTTCGCCAAATCGGCTGCTGAGGAGTTGATCGACCCAGCCGGACCGACATTGTCGAGATTTTCAAGCGGGATGACTTGCAGCATTCCGTCCACACGCGAGTGCGGCCAAGCGTAATCGTCCCCAGATTTGTAGAGCTTCGCACTGGTGTTCGAATGTTCCATACCCAGAGGGGAGAAGATCCGCTGGCGGATGTAGTCGTCCCATGAGGTTCCGGTTACGGCAGGAATAATCTGCCCGGCTGTCATGTAAAGCAGATTGTCGTACGCGTAGTGGCTCCGGAAGCTCGACTGCGGCTTCATGAAGCGCAATTTATGGATGATTTCGTCGCGCGTATAGGTAGTTTGCGGCCAGAAGAGAAGGTCGCCTTCGCCGAGGCCCATCCCGCTGCGGTGAGTCAAAAGATCCCGTATCGTCATCTCGTGCGAAACGTACGGGTCGTACATGACAAAGCCGGGCAGCCGCTCGTAGACGTGGTCGTCCCAGGAGAGTTTGCCGTCGTCCACTAACGTAGCCAGGGCGGCAGTCGTAAACGCTTTCGTGTTCGAACCGATTGCGAACATCGTGAACTCATCGACCGGAGTAGGATCGCCGAGTTTGCGGAGGCCGTACCCTTTTGCCACAACGACCGTTCCGTCTTTCACAATGGCCACGCTTATTCCCGGTACATCGAATGTTTTCATCGACCGTGCGACGTAGGAGTCGAGATCGGGTGGCGGAGTGGTCCCAGCAGGGTTCTGAGCGACATCCGCGGAGTTCCAGACGAGTAGGAAAAATCCGAAGAACAGGACAGCATGGCGCGAACGAGTCATTGGTTTTCCTGAGGTACTGAATGGGCTGAAATGCAACGCGGAGATTAGAACACAGGCAGGAGGAAATTCGAATCGTGGATACAAAAAAAGGCCGGGAGTCGCGCCCCAAGAATCGAACTCCCGGCTTAGTACAACGTCAATTCATACGGTCTGAGACCACGGCGGTGATGTAATCGAGCAGGTGATCGATTCCCAGTTCGCACTCCAGCAATTCTTGCATCTGGGTCGGACTGAACCCTGTTCGCGCCGCAGCCTCTTGTAAGAGGTTGCCGTAATCGGCCGCTTGGGTGCGGTCAAAGTTCATTGCAAAGACTCCTCACTCTGTTTCGGTCAGTTGCGAGCGTAATCAGCGACTGAGGTGACGAGATCACACGTCACTCTGGGCGAGAGCTCAGCATGCCGCCAAAAAAGCATGGCGACCCAAGCACTACGCCAGCAATGTCAGCGCCGGATGGATCGAAGCAGGATGGGCCGGAAGTTCGGGTCCAGGTGGGCCGCGAGGACTTCCGCATTGTGGACAGGAGAAGCGGTCTCAGGATCGGGTAGCGAAAAAACGGTAGCCACTGCGATGGTCGTAGGAGCAGTGGTCGCTTTAGCATGCACCACCAAGGGCGCATTGCCCTGGTGGAACGCCATGTCGTCCAGGTCGACCTCGGGCAACACCACGATCAGCAGCATGATGAATATCAGGCTGACGAGGATGAACACCTTCGAAGTGTCGACCTTCCATCGCGACATATTTCGTTCTGTTTTGCCAGACTTCGAGCCGGAAGTCAATCCCTATCGTCCGGTGGCTCATAATTGCAACTTCGTGCACAGATCATACATGCCGAATCAACGCTGCCAACCCCAATTGACGCAGCTTACACCGTGATGTCACTAGGCGCTCCGCTGTACAAACACTTCGCCTTCGTATACAAACACTCAAAGGGAACGCGGCACGGGTTCTGGGATCTGACCTTGTACCTCAAGCCAAAAAGCCTGAATGAAGCGGTATCCCTGCTTGCTTCGACCGGCGGACACATACTCGCCGGTGGCACGGATTTTTACCCCGCCCTTGGAGAACGTCTGCCGCAAGGCGACGTTGTTGACATCACCTCGATCGCCGAGATTCGGGGGATTTCGTGGCAACCCGACCACATCCGGTTCGGTGGGCTCACGTCATGGACGGAGGTGATCCGTAGCCCCTTACCTCCATGTTTCGACGCACTTAAGGAGGCGGCCCGAGAGGTAGGGTCTATACAGATCCAGAATCGGGGTACTGTCGCCGGGAATTTATGCAACGCCTCGCCCGCGGCAGATGGGGTACCACCGTTCCTGGCGCTGGATGCCGAGGTGGAATTGCTTTCAAAAGCAGGCCAGAGGCGAATACCGCTTAGCCAGTTTCTGATCGGAAACCGAAGAACGTCGCGTGCCGCAGACGAGATCCTGACCGCTGTTTGTATTCCGCGCCGCATGGAAAATGCCGGATCCGCATTCCTGAAACTTGGTGCAAGGCGATATCTTGTCATCTCCATTTCAATGGTCGCGGCCGTTCTACAAAAAGACGCAAGTGGCTGTGTGGCTGAGGCCCACGTCGCGGTCGGATCGTGCTCAGCTACCGCCCGCCGTCTGATCCAGCTGGAAAAAGATTTAGTCGGATTAAGAGCCAACGCCGAAATTGCTGACACCATTCGGCCGGAGCATCTTTCTCCACTATCTCCAATCGATGACATTCGCGCAACGGCGGAATACCGTCTCGATGCATCGCTCACGCTAGTCCGCCGCGCGCTCGAAATTTGCATGGGGAGGGCAGCATGACTTCAGCCACTCCCGACGCTCTCCCGCTCTCATTTACAGTCAACGGTCGTCCAGTCGGCGTCACAGTTCCTGGTGCTCGGCGGTTGTCGCGCCTGCTTCGCGAAGATCTCAGCCTTACCGGGACAAAGGTCGGATGCGATGCGGGTGATTGCGGCGCATGCACTGTCTTGCTCGACGGCGAGCCTGTCTGTTCGTGCCTTGTCGCAGCCGGTCAGGTCGACGGGTGTGACATTACCACTGTCGAAGGGCTCGCCAGCCGTTCTCCGCTGCTCGGACGGTTGCAGCAATCCTTTCTGGAGCACGGAGCGGCACAGTGCGGGGCCTGCACTCCGGGGATGTTAGTCGCCGCGACAGCGCTGCTGGAGAAGAATGGTTCACCCAACGAAGCCCAAGTGATGGACGCGATTGGCGGCGTCCTGTGCCGCTGCACGGGATACCGCAAAATCATCAAGGCGATCATGGATGCTGGCACCGAGCAGCGACCATCCGCCGCCTGTGGTGTGCCCGCTGGAAAGGCCGTAGGCGCGAGGCTTGTACGGCTTGACGGGCAGAGGAAACTAGCGGGTACCGAAATTTTCGGAGCCGATGAGATTCCGAAGGACGCGCTCGGCGTGCGGGCTATGCGCTCGCCGTATCATCGGGCACGATTTCATTTTGGCGACGTCGCAGGTTTTGTCGGCGCCCATCCCGGAGTCCTGCTCGTGCTGACGTCCAAAGATATTCCCGGCATTGACTGCTATGGCGTTATCCCCCGTTGCGCCGACCAATCGGTATTTGCACACACCGAGGCACGACATCGCGGTGAAGCGGTCGCTGCCATAGTGGGCGAACCCGGAGTCTTGGAGAAGCTTGAGCTAGGGGAGTTTCCGATTACCTGGGAAGAGCTGCCAGCGATCAAGACGATCGACCAGGCGCTCGCAGAGACTGCTCCGCGAATTCACGAACACCGAGAGAAAAACGTCCTCGTTCGCGGCCGTGTTGTGTCCGGAGATGTGGATCGCGCGCTGCGGGAATCAGATGTTTTGGTCGAGGGCGAGTTCGAGACCGGATTCGTTGAGCACGCGTACATCGAAGCGGAAGCAGGTTTCGCGCGGCGGGTCGGGGACACGATTGAAATCCAGGCCTGCACCCAGTCGCCGTACATGGACCGCAACGATATCGCAAAGATTTTGGGGCTGGCGCCCGAAAATGTGCGAATCATCCCGACAGCGGTCGGCGGGGGATTTGGATCAAAGCTGGATTTGTCGGTGCAGCCCTTCATTGCTCTGGCCGCCTGGAAACTGAATCGTCCCGTGCGGATGGTTTATTCGCGTACCGAGTCGATTATTTCCACGACCAAACGCCATCCGGCGCATATGCGCTTGCGGGCGGGCGCAAGCCGAGATGGCAAGATCACGTCTCTCGACTTCCGCGCCGACTTCAACACTGGCGCCTATTCGTCTTGGGGACCGACCGTTGCTGGCCGAGTGCCGGTTCATGCCTCAGGGCCATACGTCGTTCCCCACTATCGTGCCCTCACATGTGCTGTGCACACCAACATCGTCCCGGCGGGTGCATTCCGCGGTTTTGGGGTGCCTCAGGCCGCCATCGCCCAAGAGCAGATTTACGACGAACTCGCTGACCGATTGGGGATGGATCCCCTCGAGTTTCGCATTCAGAACGCTCTCGGGAACGACACGCCGACGGTCACAGGACAAGTGCTTGGTGAGGGTGTTGGCATTCGTGCCTGCCTGGAGGCTTTGCGTCCAAGCTGGAAGGAAGTGCGTGAAAGCGCCGAGCGATTCAACAAATCCGCCAACGGACCTTTACGCCGCGGAGTAGGTGTCGCTGGAATGTGGTACGGCTGCGGCAATACATCGTTGCCCAATCCTTCGACGGTCCGCGTGGGGCTGAAACAAGATGGCCGCGTTGCCCTGCACCAGGGCGCCGTCGATATCGGCCAGGGATCGAATACGATCGTGACCCAGATTTGTGCCGATGCTCTTGGCGCGCCGATCGGCCATTTCGATCTCATCTCTGGTGATACTTCGATTACGCCTGATTGTGGCAAAACGTCGGCTTCGCGCCAAACCTTTGTCACCGGCAAGGCTGCGCACATGGCCGGGACCAAGCTGCGCGATCAGATTCTGAAGCTAGGGAGCGCATGTAAGTGCGGACAGATCCAGTTTGGGGAGGGGAGCATTACGATCGTTGAGAATGGAAAATCCCTCCGGCTTGACCTGAAGTCTCTTCCGCTCGATGCTCACGGATACCTCATCACTAGTGAAGAAACATTCGATCCGCCGATTACCCCGCTCGACCAGAACGGGCAGGGCAAGCCCTACGCCGTTTATGGCTTCGGCGCACACATGGCGGAGATCGAGGTAGACGTTGAACTCGGCACAGTTCGAGTTCTTAAAGTCACAGCGGCTCACGACGTGGGTAAAGCGATCAATCCCACGCTGATCGAAGGTCAAATTGAGGGAGGCGTGGCACAGGGAATCGGAATGGCTTTGATGGAAGAGTTTTTTCCGGGCAAGGGCGAGAATCTGCATGACTATCTAATTCCCTCTGCCGGAGACGTGCCAGTGGTCGAATCGATTCTGATTGAAGACCCGTCTCCTATCGGACCGTTCGGCGCGAAAGGAATCGGAGAACAGGCCGTAATCCCGACTGCGCCAGCGATTCTCAATGCAATCCACGATGCGGTGGGCGCGCGCATCCACAGAGTTCCGGCAACGCCGGACCGCCTCCGCGCAGCAATCCTCGCCAAAAGCAGCAGAGGCCCACGTGACTGACGACGACCCCATCCGCTGCGATGCCTGCCCGGTCTTGTGCTACATCAAGCCGGGACGCACTGGGTCCTGCGACCGCTATGGCAATCGGGACGGCAAACTTGTTCGCCTCGATCCGCATGTAATGCTCGACCGCGCAGTCGAGCGCGGCGGTTCGGTCGTGCCATTCCTCGAACGAAGTGGCGACTGGGACGGAACGCTGGCCAGCCACGGCGAAACATTCGTCACCGCGATTGGTGCGGGAACGACTTATCCCGACTACAAACCCGCCCCCTTCATCATCTCGTCGCAGGTTCAGGGCGTCGATATGGTCACCGTCGTCACCGAGGGCATTTTCAGCTACTGCGGCGTGAAGGTGAAGATCGACACGGACCGGCACTTGGGTGACGAATGCAGCACCGTGCGCGCAGATGGTGAAGCTATTGGTCATGTCACGACTAGCGAATACGGATCGCAAATGCTCTCTCTCGGCGGTGTGCGTCACCTGACAGGTGGCAGCCGCCATGAAGGGACCGCAACCTGCGCCGCACTGTTAAATCTCTGTAATGGCAAAGCAGTTGAACTCGAGATCGACAAAGGCGCGACGGTCGTTGTGCAGGCGGGAAAGCCCCCCGTCGTTGATGGCGTTCAGGAAGAGCGCATGCGCGTCGGATGTGGCTCCGCAGCGATCGGAATGTTTGCCAAACAATGGTTCGGCAAAGTGGACGACGTCGTCGTGGTCGACGATCACATCACCGGCGTACTCTCCGAGCACCAGGCTGGAAAGTTACTTGGAATCCCAGAAACCGGAATCAAGCTGAAGGGAAGACGATCGACACCGGGAAGATATTTTCAGGTGGCTGAGCCGGGGACTTCCTGGGGCGGAACAAATATCGACGATCCGCTCTCGATCTTGGGCAAGTTCAATGCGAAGAAAGCATGGCCCGGACTACGTCTGCTGATGGTCAGTACAACCGGTGAGCATCATGCGTACTTCGAGCTGGACAAAGATCTGCGCCCCAGAGAGAAAGAGTTGCCTGCTGCGCTGAAGGAATCGGTCGCGCGAGTCAAAGAAAACTGCGAGCCCGCGATGTGTACAGTTCTTTTCATGGGCGGAGCGGGAGGCTCGTTGCGGGCTGGAGTCACAGAGAATCCCGTTCGGCTGACTTACTCCGTGCGCGATGCGTTCACGCGCGTTACTTGCGGAGGCGCTCCCGTCTATGTCTGGCCTGGTGGCGGCATCACATTTATGGTCGATGTGACTCGAATGCCACAAAATGCCTTCGGCTACGTCCCGACTCCGGCTCTGGTGGCGCCTATTGAATTCACGCTGAAGCTGTCGGATTATGCTGCGCTAGGGGGATACGTGGATCAGGTGCGCCCACTCGACTCGATCTCTTCGTCGAAAGGAAATAAACGCCGGGTATCTGCACACGGCGACAATCCCTGGCCGCTGGCATCGGAAGCGAAGTCAAAATGAAGCCTCGCGCGCAAATGCGAATGCTCTCCGATGGTCGACGCCTTCATTTGCACGATGGCCCCATCGACCTCATTGTTGAGTGCTTCGGCGTGGCAGGCGAAATCCAGTCGGCGTATGATGCCGCTTGCGCCCGCTTCGTCTCTATCCTGGATGAGCTCTGCGCCGAACTGAAGGCGTTGCGACAACAGTGCCATCCGGACTCCGATTGGCCGGAAGGTTCCACCGCTCGCCGAATGTTCGCGGCCGTTCTCCCTTTTGCCGGCGAGTATTTCATTACTCCGATGGCAGCAGTCGCAGGCGCGGTTGCGGAAGATATTCTCGCAACAATGACCGATGCTGCCCATCTGTCTCGAGCATACGTTAACGATGGCGGAGACATTGCAATCCATCTCAGCGAAGGCGAGAAGTTTGTAGTTGGAATGGTCGAGCGTCCCAATAGGCCCTCTCTCTTTGGGACCCTGACAATCTCATCGGATCACCTGTCCCGTGGGATCGCCACCAGCGGATGGCGCGGCCGAAGCTTCTCTCTTGGAATCGCCGACGCGGTTACAGTTCTCGCGGATCGTGCGGCCGTTGCGGACGCAGCAGCCACCATCATTGCCGACGCAGTCGATTTGCCTGAACATCCGGCGATTGTCCGTGCCCCCGCTTGCGAACTTGCGCCCGACAGCGATCTCGGTGACAGGCTCGTGACGCAGGCAGTTGGAGCTCTCACCCAGCACGAAATTGAGGCGGCGATCCAGTCCGGGGTCCGCACAGCAGAGCGCTTGCTTAGAATCGGTCTGATCCGGGCATGCGCGTTGAATCTCTGCGGCGAGACGCGCCTGGTCGGTGTCGCCGACGATAAATCAATTTCATCGGCCATGCACGAAAGGAGCCTGGTACATGCCTGAGGTGGTGGTGCGCAAGAAGCTCACCTGCGTGGAAGAGATTTTTCACGAAGGCGGTCCCAGAGCAGAGAAGCCGCTCCGTCGCGCCGCGGCCATCGCGGTGATCCACAATCCTTTTGCCGGTACCTATGATCCGAACATCGAAGGATTTATGGACGACCTCAAGCCGCTCGGACTCGAGATGGCTCGTTCTTTAGTGAAAGCCCTCGGCGGCGATGCCAAGACCATTGAGGGTTACGGTAAAGGAGCGATCGTAGGATCGTCTGGAGAAATCGAGCATGGAGCTTTGTGGCACGTTCCCGGCGGCTATGCCATGCGTGAAGTCCTCGGCGGCGCAAAAGCGATCGTGCCTTCGACAAAAAAGGTCGGCGCTCCAGGAACCCGCCTTGACGTGCCCATTACTCACATTAACGCCTCTTACGTTCGCAGTCATTTCGATGCGATGGAGGTCGGGATCAACGACGCCCCCCGCGCGGACGAAATCCTGCTGGCTCTGGTCATGACAACTGGCGCTCGCGTGCATGCGCGAGTGGGCGGACTGAAGGCGTCGGAGATCAAAGGGGAAGACGGTCTGCGTTAGCCGTCCCAGGAATAAACATGAAAGCAAAAATCCGCAAGATCGCCACCTTCGTCGAAGAAACGCAGCGTGAGATGGATCGCCAAGTTTCTCCCCCGACGCGGAAAGCCGCTGCCGTGGCAGTCATCGAGAATCCGTGTGCCGGGAAGTACGTAGAAGATCTGTCAGAGCTGATCGCGATCGGCGAGGAACTCGGAGAACTCCTGACGCAACGGGCAGTCTCCGCCCTTGGCATCCAAGGCCTGACTGCGGAGAGCTACGGCAAAGCAGCAGCCGTTGGTGAAAACGGAGAACTCGAACACGCGGCGGCAATTCTCCATCCGAAATTAGGCACTCCGGTGCGGCGTGTTCTAGGCAAAGGCGCGGCTTTGATTCCCTCGTCAAAGAAGCGCGGTGGCTTAGGAGTCGTGCTCGACATTCCCCTAGGCCACAAAGACGCCGCATTCGTCCGCAGCCACTTCGACGGCATGGAAGTACGCCTGAACGATGCCCCGCGCGCAAACGAAATCATGGTCGCGGTAGCGGTCACAGATAGTGGACGCCCACTTCCGCGCGTCGGGGGCCTAACGAAGGATCAGATCAAAGGAGAAGACGGCCTGCGGTAAGTTTGCTCAGCGTCCCCGGCGGATTTTCTCAGCGAACTCGGCGGTAAGATTGGTCCGCCTGTGCGATTCTCGTATTTCAGTCTAGAATCGTCTCGCCATGAAAACATACCTATTTCTAATCTGCACAATCCTACCGCTGACGGTCTTTTCACAAACTCCGCAACGTCCCCGAATCACCGGCATTGATCACGTTTCCTTTTATACGACGGCTCCCGAGGGCGTGAAGCGTCTGTACACCGAGATCCTTGGGCTTCCTTCGGCCGATCCCCTCGAATCAGGTGAGACTGTGCGCTACATGTCGGGCACGCAGTGGGTCGGATATGGGCCCGCCCCCGACGCCAAAGCCACCGACCGCATGGACCACACCGCTTTCACGACGGACAATATCGGCGCGCTCCGTACCTATCTTACGGCGAAGGGAGCGAAGCCCGGAGAGATCGAAAACCGCTCCGATCAGAGCAAGAGCATGTTTGTTTCTGACCCTGAAGGCCACCGCATCGAATTCGTCGAACGCGCAAAAGGTGATGCTGCTCCGGCCGCACCCAACGCGGTTTCCCGGCGCATGATTCACGTCGGATTCATCGTCTACAACCGCGATGCCGAAGATAAGTTCTATCGCGAGATCCTGGGCTTCCGTCCGTACTGGCACGGCGGTATGAAAGACAACGTCACCGACTGGGTGTCATTACAGGTTCCCGACGGAACAGACTGGCTCGAATACATGCTGAATCAGCCGCAGCATCCGGACCTTCGTTTAACTGGCGTGATGAATCACATTTCCTATGGCGTCGCCGACATGAAAAGGGCGCAAGCCATACTCGAATCCCACGGCTGGAAAGAGCATGGCGAAGAGCATGCCCAGATGGGCAGAGACGGTAAGCGACAGCTCAACGTCTTCGATCCCGATCACACGCGTATCGAATTAATGGAATTCAAACCTGCGGAGAAGCCGTGCTGCAGCGACTTCACGGCACCGCATCCGACAGAGTAGTAGGTTTTCCTGTGAAAACCTGTGATCACTGTGGTGAGTTGGTGAATTTGCTAGAATTCTCGCGATGACAACGCCAGAACTTAATCTCGTCCCCGCAGGAACAGTCGTCACCACCAAGGGCGATGGTCAGACGATAGAAGTCAGCGGCACGGCGAATCCCGTTTTCCTCGTAACGCTCTCGATCACAAAAATCATCGAGCAGGAGTCTCTCGACGTCAGCATCTTCGGCTCCGCGGACGGCGCAACATGGGAACCGAAATCGCTCGCCGCATTCCCGCAAAAGTTCTACGCCGAGGAGGCGCCTCTTTTGCTCGATCTCGCCGGGTCCCCGAATATCAAGTTCGTGCGCGCTCACTGGGAGGTTGCCCGCTGGGGACGTGGCGTCGAAACTCCGATGTTCGAATTTGGCGTAACGATGAAGGAAGTGCCCGCCCAAATCCTGCAGGAAGCCCGGGCCGAAGCCAAAGCTCTGGCCTGATGCAAGAAGCCGTGCGCCATAATCCCGCTTGGCTCCGCTATATTTGATCTATACATGAAACTCGCTTCCGAAACCGTGGTGCGCCCGGCGCGCAACATTCGCGGCAGTGTCCAACTACCGGGAGACAAGTCGATCTCGCATCGCTATGCCATGCTTGCGGGTATCGCCGAAGGCCCTTCGCGTCTGGAGAATTACTCGACCGGCGCCGACTGCGCGAGCACGCTTGGATGCATGCAGGCGCTCGGCGTCAAGTTGGAGCGCCAACCACAGCAGAACGTCATCGAAGTACAAGGCCGGGGACTGAGCCTCGCAGTTCCGTCTCAACCGCTTGACTGCGGAAACTCCGGTTCGACAATACGTATGCTCAGCGGCATCGTTGCCGGACAGCCATTCACCAGCGAGATGCTCGGCGACGAATCCCTGTCCCGCCGCCCCATGGAGCGGGTGATCAAGCCACTAACGGCCATGGGAGCATCGATCGAATCGCAAGAGGGAAAGCCTCCACTTCGCATCAGGGGCGGTTCCTTGAAGGCCATCGATTACAAGATGCCGGTTGCCAGCGCTCAAGTAAAAACCTGCATGCTGTTCGCGGGGCTCTTCGCGGACGGCGAAACCCGTGTTGAAGAATCGGTTCGCACACGCGATCACGGAGAGGTAGCGCTTCGCGCATTCGGGGTGCAGCTTCAGCGCAAGAGCCTTGGTGCAGGCAGCGAGGTTCGGATCCGCGGCGGACAGCGCCTGCGCGGCATAGAAGCTCGCGTCCCCGGGGATCTCTCGAGCGCCGCATTTTTCTTGTGCGCCGCGGCACTGTTTCCCGAATCGGAGCTCACCGTCCCCGACCTCCTCATGAACCCCACCCGTGCACGCCTGCTCGACATCCTTATGCAGATGGGGGTCCGCATCTCGGTGACGCAACTGGAAGAGATCAACGGCGAGCTGGTTGGATCTCTGCAGGTGGGGGGCGGCAACTTGTCCGGAGCTACGATCGCAGGCGCCGATTCCGCAGCTCTCATCGACGAGATTCCGGTGCTCGCCGCGATCGCTCCTTTTATGGAAAAGGGAATTGAAGTCCGTGATGCGAAAGAACTCCGCGTAAAGGAATCAGACCGCATCGCATCGGTCGCGACCAACCTCCGAAAAATGGGTGCAGAGGTGGAAGAGAGAGAAGACGGCCTGAAGATTCAGGGACGTCAGCCCCTCCATGGTGCTCAGCTTGATTCCTTCGGCGATCACCGCATCGCCATGGCATTCTCGATCGCTGCCTTGAAGGCGGATGGCGAGACGCTGATTGAAGGTGCGGAATCCGCCGCCATCTCTTACCCTGCGTTCTTCCAAACTCTTGATGCGCTGTGTGAGAGATAGCTTTCCCGCCTTTTTCGGTGCTCTGTGGGGAATTCCGCGTAACTCAGAGTTACCGAAGTGACCTGCTCGTCGGCCCGATTTCCTAAGAAAATACGGGAAATATCTGGGGGATTCTCCTATGCGGCTTATGAACGTTTGCGCCGTCGCTCTGATCTTGGTTTCCTCTTTGGCCTATGCGAAAGATCCCAAGGCATATCAGATCGGACGAGTCTCGCAAAGCCAGGCCGTGCCTTGCAGCTCCGGTCACAAAACGCAATCACTCTGCCAGGAATATATTCTTGAATCCGGGAACATCATTTATCAGATCCGCCCTCGCGACCGGAGACATGTTACGGCTCTGCAGACCGGCGATCGAGCAGAGTTCCGACTTAGCAAAGGCATAATGCTCCTGCGTTCTGAGGAAGCCGGCAGCAAAGAACAATCATTTGTCGTCATCTCGACCTCGCCCGCCTCCGGTACCAGCGCGGCGGATGTTCGTTCCATGCGAGTAAACCATCTGCAGTAAACCTCGATCCCTCACAGCAAACGGTGCAGGCTACTCTGCGCAGTTTTTCGTTTCTACGGGAAACTACTGACGAGTGCGCAATCCCGCGCCCCTAAGGGCTTTTCCTCGACGGTCTGATTCCAACCCAGGCGGTTTGGAACGGCATCTATTACGCAATCCGCCTGGAACTCCGCTCAACCGTCTATTTTTCGGCGGAATTATGTGCGCCCAGGATCAAATATTCAGGAGTCTGACAATGAAACGTGTTATCGGAATACTAATGACATCCTTGTTTTTTGCAGTGCCGATGTTGGTTGCACAGGAAAGCGGCCATACGGATCACGCTGAGGTCGGCATCTTCGCCGAATATTTCCGCTTTAGCGATCCTGGACCGACCAGTAATTACATCGGTCTGGGCGGCCGTGCCGCATTCAACCTGAACTCCAGCGCCCAGATCGAAGCTGAGATGGGATATGACTTCGAGCGCAACTACACTACGACATTCAGCAACGGCGTGACCACCGCCAATGTGCAGAGTCGTCTGCGTGGACTGCACGGATTGTTCGGTCCGAAATTCCAGACTGGCTCCGGCCCCATCCGCTTGTTTGTAACCGGTAAAGTCGGATTCGAAAACTTTACGGTGACCAATGCCAGCGCCCCGGCCGGATTTACGAATGCCGTGGGATTAGGTGCTGGATCGACGTATTTCGCGCTCTATCCGGGAGGCGGTATTGAGGCCTTTGCGGGACCAATCGGCGTACGCGCCGAAGTTGGTGACAACATCTTTTTCAACAATGGCATGCACAACAACCTGCGGGTCAGCTTCGGTCCGCAGTTCCGGTTCTAAAGAACGCCTGAATTGACACTGGCGGCCGTACATGGCCGCCAGGTTTTCTTGCTTACACTCGGCTGTGATGCCCGTCACGGCGTCATCCAAAGCCTTCCGCCATAGTGAAATTTGGCGGACTATTCCTCATCAACAGCGGTTTCCGTGGAGGCCGTTCGACCTCCTCTCGTAAATCCATGGGTTGTCACCGTTTCAGTGATGCTCGCGACCTTCATGGAGGTTCTCGACACCACCGTCGTCAACGTCTCGATTCCTCACATCGCCGGCAACCTCGCCTCCACCAATGAGGAAGGCACGTGGGTGGTCACCTCGTACCTCGTATCGAACGCGATCATTCTCCCGATCTCGGGATGGTTGGCAAACCATTTCGGCCGCAAGCGCCTTCTGCTCGCTTGCGTTGCCGGATTCACCCTCACTTCGCTCTGCTGCGGGATGGCTACCTCGCTGGCGCAGTTGATTGTCTTCCGTGTGTTGCAAGGGCTTACCGGTGGAGGCCTCCAGCCGCTCGCCCAGGCCATTCTGCTCGAAACTTTTCCCAAAGAGCGTCACGGCCATGCCATGGCGGCGTTCGGTATCGGGATATTGCTCGCACCCATCTTGGGCCCGACACTCGGCGGCTGGATCACCGATAACTACGACTGGCGCTGGATCTTCTACTTGAACCTGCCCGTCGGAATCCTTTCGCTGTTCCTGATGAACCGTTACGTCTTCGATCCACAATATGTGAAGCGCGGTGACGGAAGAGTCGACCTGTGGGGCATCGGATTCCTCGCCCTCGGTATTGGCTCATTGCAAGTCTTTCTCGATACCGGCCAGCGCAAAGACTGGTTCTCCTCCGACTACATTCGCATCTTCGCGGGGCTGTGCGTGTTTGGCCTTGTTGCGTTGGTCGTTCGCGAAGTGATGACCGATCATCCCGTTGTCGACCTACGGGTGCTCAAGGATCGCTCCTATAGCGCCGGAGTCTTCCTCATCAGTCTGTTGGGATTTGTGCTCTACGCGAGCCTCGTTCTACTTCCGCTCTACTTGCAGACTTTGATGGGGTATCCCGCCTACAACTCAGGCCTCGCCCTCTCGCCACGCGGAATTGGTGCATTGCTATTCACTCCTTTGGCCGGACACCTCACCACCAAAACCGATCCGCGCCGATTGCTCCTGGTCGGATTCATCATCGGCTCGGTCACCATGTTCCAGCTCTCCGGTTTGAATCTCTATGCGGGATTTTGGGATATCTTCTGGGCACAGATTCTGCAGGGCGTTGCGTTGAGCTTTCTCTTCATTCCGCTGATGTCGCTCGCGATGTCGCACATCTCTCCGCAGAAAATGGGAAATGCCACCAGCATCTTCAACCTGATGCGCAACATAGGTGGCAGTGTCGGGATCGCGATCATGACCACGTTCCTCGCGCGCCGCACGCAGATGCATCAGAACCATCTGGTTGCGAATGTAACCGCGGGTAACCCGAAGACCCTGCAAATGCTCTACGGGATGCACGCGAACTTCATCGCCCATGGCACCGATGCCGTTACCGCCTCTCGCAAATCACTCGCGGCGATGTATGGGCTTGTGCAGCAACACGCCGCCATGCTGGCCTTCGTAGAAGCATTTTGGTTGATGGGAGTCGTATTCTTGTTGATGATTCCCTTCTTGCCGATCCTGCAATATGACAAGAAAAAGCTTGCTCCGATGCCAGCCAGCAAGGCCCAGCCTCCCGGAACAAGTGCAGATGTAAAACAAGTCTCAACGGTCGACCTCGAAATTCCCCAAGAACTGCCAGAGGAGCTCGAAGAAGAACACCACCTGGTACTTCACTAATCCGGAAGCGCTTGGCCGGCAGCCGGAAGCCCAAACTGGAAGCCGAGAGCCGAGTCTGTGATACAGTATTGCCCACTCGCGCAAGCCGGCTGTGGGCTGGCTGGTCCTGAGATTTCCCCCTCGTCGAAGGAGCACCATGAGCACCCTCCGCGATCTCCTCAAGAACCGTAAAGTTTATTCCGTCGAATCCAACCGTAGCGTACTGGAAGCCGCGCGCTACATGATGGAGCACGCCATTGGCGCTGTGCCTGTCCTCCGCAATGGAGATTTGGCCGGCATTCTCTCCGAACGCGACATCATGAACCGCGTGGTTGCCGTCGGGCGCACACCCGGCACAACTGCCGTCTCCGAAGTCATGACTGCCAATCCGCGGGCCGTCTCCATCGATGAAAACATCGAAGAGTGCCTGTTCATCATGCATGAGTTCGGGTTTCGCCATCTCCCCGTGCTCGAAGGCAATGATCTGAAGGGGATCGTTTCGCTCCGCGACGTTCTGATGCATCGGGCAGCAGAACTCGAACGTCAGACGCAACGGGCTGCATCGTAGGTCCGGCGTCCGGCTTCAAATTCCCGGTTCCGCCGCAACGAACATTTTCTTTTAAATAGAAAGCCGCCTGAAGCTACAGGCGGCTTCGGTAACGATGACCGTTGGCTATTTGGCCGGCGCCGGTTGTGGAGTGGCCTGCGGAGCCGACGTCGTTGGATTCGAGAAATTCACCTTCGGCACGACACGCGATCCCTCGGATGCCTGGAAGTACGCATCATTCGCCTTGAATCCCGCCCATCCCGCGAAGATGCTCGCGGGGAACTGCTGGACGTAGGTGTTGTAGTCCTGCAGCGTGTCGTTATAGCGCTTGCGTTCGACGGCGATTCGGTTCTCGGTGCCGGCGAGTTCATCCTGCAATCGTAGGAAATTCTCGTTGGACTTCAATTGCGGATAGTTCTCAACTATGAGCAAGAGTCGTCCAAGCGCTCCATCGAGTTGCCCGTTCGCGGCAATCTTCTGTTGCGGCGTTCCGGCCGAGAGTAGCGCGGAGCGGGCTTTTGCGATATCGCCAAACACCGTTTGCTCCTGTTGAGCATATCCCTTCACGGTTTCAACCAGGTTCGGGATCAAATCGGCGCGCCGTTGCAGCACGATGTCCACTTGCGACCACGCAGACTTTACGGCCTCGTTTTTCTGAACGAGCGTATTCTTCGTGCTCACGTACGAGCCAAAGATCGATACTCCGATCAAGCCAATGATGACCACTACCACGATCACCGCTATTAACGCCTTACCCATACACACCCTCCTCTAAACATGGAACCTAACTCTTCGAGCTATCCAGAGCCACGTCTACTGCAGCCGTGACTTTCTCGATGGATGCCAGATAACGCGCTGCAAGATCCCGAACCTCGATCTTCTTGCGGTCGGCCTTGCCTTCGCGAACGTCGAGCACCTGCGACATCGCTGACGCGTCAAAGCCCAGCCGCTGAGCCAGGGCTTGTGCTGAATCCCGCCGTGCGAGATGCGTCCCGTCTCCGAGTGCGATCAAGGCATGACGGAACAACGTTCCGAATGACGGCGCCGATCGCAGAAGCAAGTCCCAAAGCCGAGAGTCGCTGTCGGCTGCCAGCAGAATATGCTCACGCAGCAGAATCAGCTTCTCGCGTAGTTCGTATTCGACCTGCACGCGATGCAAGTCCATCGGAATCTGCAGCGATTGAACAACGTCCTCACCAAACAGAACACGGTGGTGCTGCTGCATATCGAGCAACTCTATAGTAAATACGTCTGTTGAGCGCAGAAGTTCCTGTTTGGTCATGCATAACGGGGGCGGTTGCTTCTGCTTGTCCCACCATTTCGCAGCAGAAGACAGCGCCTGCAACGACTTGAACGTCGTATCTCCAAGAACACAAAGTAGATTCAGGTTCGAGAGCCCCTGGTGAAAGTTGCCGGCCGCAGCCGAGCCGAACAGAATGATGCTCTCCACATTCGCACCGCCAGCATCCCGAACCCGCTTCACAAATTCATCCATCGTATTTGTGGGAATCATTGCATCCTCACATTGTCATTGCTACCAACTGCTACTCGCACCGCCGCCTCCGGAACTGCCGCCACCAAACCCTCCGAAACCGCCGCCTCCGCCCCAGCCTCCTCCACCGCCACCACCAAATCCACCCCCGCCCCAACCACCTCGTCCCCCACCAAAGATGTTTGAGAACAGAATCCAGAACAAAATGCTTCGTAACGGAGTAGCAAGAATAATCAGGAAAATGATGATCAGCAGGACAATTCCGCCGAACGAGATGTGGCCCTCCTGCTGAGGACGTCTAGTGGGCGCGCGAGGCTGCGCGTGCGTGATCTGAACTCCGGCATCGGAAGCGATTACATCGGCAACGCGGCTCGTGACCAGGAACAGAGCCTGGCTGTAGTCGCCGCTTTGCATCAGCGGAATCACTTCCCGCTGAAAGCTGCCGACTTTTCCGTCGGGAAGGATCGGTTCCAACCCGTAGCCGACTTCGATCCGCGCCCGATGATCCTTTATAGCGTAAAGAATTAAGACGCCTTTGTCGGAGCTTTTGGCTCCAACTCCCCACTTGTGAAAGAGATCCACGGCGTAGCTTTCAATGTCGCTGCCGTCCAGGGTATTAATCGTGACCAGCGCGATTTGTGCGTGGGCCTTTTGGTCGATTTGCGTGCAAAGATCTTCGAGCTGCGCCTTGGTTTGTGCGTCCAGGACATCTGCGAAGTCGTTGACGTATCCGGTAGGTTTGAGCTGGGAAACGGATTCAGCGGCTGCGACCACGCCAAGCAAAATGATTATGGCGGCCAGCCCTCGTCTCACTCGTGCGCCCACACGCAAATTGTACAGGAGCTTGAAGATAAAGGTTGCGAGGTGATTCCGCGCACACGCATTCGTCCTTCCATCGAATGACCGGAAACAGATTTTCGGCGTCACCTTGGTAATTTGCAGGCTATGCGCCAATGAAGGATCATGACGGAAAATGTTACCCGACCCTAACAAAACGCGCCGCTGGGAACGTATGCCCGTCGACTTGCCGGTTCGAGTCGTCACCTCGAAGGGGTTCAACACGACCGTTGTCGAGGGGCGCGGCACAGAGCTGAGCCAGGGTGGGATGACCCTCTACGCCGGAATCTTGCTGAATCCAGGCGACCTGCTCGAGATCGAGTTCGAAAACCCGCTGCCGTCGCGCTTGCCGGCCATCGTCCGTTCCAAGAACGGTTTCTGTTTTGGCCTGGAATTCATCACTCCGCTACCGGCATGATTCCGTCGTCCTTCAGCTTCCGATAAAATCCCAAACAGAACGGTTTCCCATTCGAGACTTGATTTCCGCCTGAGTAGGGAAATCGTAGGTATTCGAGGAACGATCGCTGGGGTGATCTCATGTACTTCGAACAGTTCTATCTGGGCTGTCTTGCGCATGCGTCGTACATGCTCGCTTCCGAAGGCGAAGCAGTAGTGGTGGATCCGCAGCGCGATGTCGAACTGTATCTAAAGGCCGCCGCCGATCATGGAGTTACCATTCGGCACGTCTTTGAGACACATCTGCACGCGGACTTCGTCTCCGGCCATCGTGAGCTCGCAGCTCGAACAGGAGCCAAAATCTACATCGGAGCTCAGGCCGGAGCGGAGTTTCCGCACGTCCCGGTGAATGAAGGCTTCGAGCTGAAGTTCGGAAAAGCTGTCATCCGAGTCATGGAGACACCTGGCCACACTGCCGAAAGCATCTGCCTGGTCGTCACTGACAAGGAGAAGTCGATTGCGCCTTGGGCTGTCCTGACGGGCGACACGCTTTTTATCGGAGACGTTGGCCGCCCGGATCTTTCCCCGAAACACAAGCCGTCGCAGTTGGCTGGATTGCTCTACGACAGCCTGCACACAAAGTTGCTTACGCTTCCCGACAATATCCTGGTATACCCCGCGCATGGCGCCGGCTCACTTTGCGGCAAAAACATGCGCGCCGAGCGATCGTCCACAATCGGAACTGAGCGCCTGACCAACTACGCACTTCAGATCAAGAGCAGGGAAGACTTCGTTGCCACTCTGACGAGCAAGCTGCCGGCGCGCCCGGATTATTTCCAAAAGGATGCCGAGATCAACCGCACCGGTGCTGCCGCACTGTCAGAGTTACCGCCTCTACGAGCCATTGAGCCCGCGGAGTTAGATCGCATGCTGCAGCGGGGAGAAATCGCGCTCGACGTCCGCCCCGGCGACGAGTTTGCCGCTGGGCATGTTCCCGGCTCCATCAACATCGCTCTGTCGGGTCAGTTCGCATCCTGGGCGGGTACTGTGCTCGGCCTGGCGGCTCATCCAGTATTGATCGCTGCCAACAACGAGCAGTTGGAAGAAGCGCGCCTGAGGATGGCGAGAGTCGGGATCGAGGCCTTGGAGGGTTTTCTGGCCGGAGGAGTTACCGCATGGAGGCAGGCGGGCCTTCCCATTGCCACCGTCACGCAAATTACAGCTCAAGAATTAAGCGAACGCATGAAGTCGGACGGTATGCAGGTCTTGGACGTCCGTCGCGAGCCAGAGTGGGATGCAGGCCACATCGAAAACGCAAACTGGTGGCCACTCGATAACTTCAAAGTCTCACCCCCAGAAATAGATCACAATGTCCCACTCGCCGTACATTGCAAAGGCGGATACCGCAGCATGATCGCTTTGAGCCTTCTGCGGCGCGCGGGTTTTAAAAATGTCCTGAATGTAGTCGGCGGGTTCGATGCCTGGCAGGCTGCCAATCTGCCAGTAGCGACGCCAGTCGAAGCCAAAGCTTAGCTTGTCGAGTCGTCAGGCACCGTCTGCAATTGAATTGGAACCTAGTCATCCTGAGCGGAGTGAACGCGAGCGAAGCGAACGTTCGCGCAGTCGAAGGATCCCTATCGCTTCCACAGTCTCTCACTCTGAATCTGCAGTCTTGGACGCCTCCAGCATTTTCCCGCGCTCGACAATCGCCCGAATCAGTTCCTCGATCTGTCCTTCCGAAGTCGCAGGATTCATGCAAGTGAACTTCAAACACTGCACGCCCAGGACCCGTGTGTGCCCCACCACAGCAATTCCTTCCTGGAAAAGAATTTGTCTTAACTGGAAGTTGAAACAATTGGCACCTCGCACGCTACTGGGTATATATCGAAAAACCACGGTGCTGAGCTGAGGTTCACACATAAGTTCGAGTTGCGGCGTCCCACGAATGAAATTTGCGGTATGATCCGCCAACGCGACAGTACGATCAACCATCGCGCCGAGCTTCTCCCGCCCCAGCGCCTGAAAGGAAATCCACAATTTCAGTGCGTCGAAACGCCGGCTGGTCAGCAGGGATGTGGTGACCAGGTTCGGAATTCCTTCCTCCTCAAGCGATTCCGGATTCAAGTAGTCAGCGTGCAGCTTGATCGCTTCGAAGTGGCGGCGATCGCGCAGCAGAAACGCGCTGCAGGGAATCGGTTGCCAGAACAGCTTGTGGAAATCGATCGTGATCGAATCTGCGAATTCGATTCTCGAAATCTTGTCTCGGTGTTGCGACGAAACCAAAAGTGCTCCGCCGTACGCTGCATCGACGTGCAGCCATGCGCCCCACTCTTGCGCGATTTCCGCAATTTCTCTGAGCGGATCAACGGATCCAAAATCTGTGGTCCCGGCAGTTGCGACAACTGCCATGGGCCGCAGTCCCTCTGCCACAGCCTTCCGTAAGCTCTCTCCGAGAGCCGCCGGCCTCATCCGGAAGTGTTCGTCTACCTCGATCCGGATAACAGCTTCCGTTCCCAGCCCAAGCTGGGCAGCAGATTTTTCGACCGTAAAATGAGCCACTTCGGAACAGAAGATCCGTAAGAGCCGTGCCTTTGGAGGGAGCCCGGATTTCTGCACCGACCAGTTCCAGTGCTGGTTCACGCACGCATCCCGCGCCAGAAGCAGGCCCATGGAGTTCGATTGTGATCCGCCAGTCGTGAAGGTGCCGTCAGCAGAGGAAGGAAACCCTACTTCGTGGCACAACCACCGAATCATCTGCTGCTCGACAATTGTTGCGATCGGCGCCTGATCAAACGAGTCCATCGACTGATTTAGCGTGCTAATGACGACCTCAGCCGCAAGCGCTGGCAGCAGGGGCGGACAATGCAAATGCGCGATTGTGTTTGGATCACCAACGAAAACCGAGTTTGCAATAACAGTTCGCAGAACATCTGCGATTGCATCCCAGTTTTGTGCGGTGTTCGGCAGTAACTCTGATGAAATCAGATGACGCAACTCCGCCGGGCTCTTTCCGGCGAACGGCCCTTTCGGCACCGCTTGGCAGACGATTTCCGCCGCCTTTGTGACCAGCCGCACAAACTCCGCCTGACTGGCGGCGTCACGAACAAGAAAGTCAGCTTCAAACAATCGCGCTCCAAGGGTGGGTCAAGATTTTCTCGCCAACCATCTTCCCACATTGCCCACGGAACTCCGATCGGCATCACAAGGACGGGTATAAACTGCTCGATGGAATCGCAGCCAGATCTAAGTAGACAGGGAAGGAATCATAGTGAAAATTGGAAAATTGGCGCACAAATTCTGCGTAGACGACGGTAAGCACTTTCGTCTCAAAGACTACGATCCGGCGGAAACCGGACACTGGAAATCCAAGGAGCATGCGGCCGAAACGTTGCAGGAACGAGTTGCCCGCACGGCCGACCTGCAAGACAAACTTTATGCGCAAGACGAATGGGCGCTGCTACTGATTTTCCAGGCTATGGACGCCGCCGGCAAAGACGGTGCGATTGCACACGTCATGACAGGAGTGAATCCTCAAGGCTGCGAAGTGACGTCGTTCAAAACGCCCTCTGCGCGCGAACTGCAGCACGATTTCTTGTGGCGCACCACTCGCCAGCTTCCCGAGCGTGGACATATCGGTATCTTCAACCGCTCTTATTACGAGGAAGTGCTGGTGGTTCGAGTGCACTCGGAAGCGCTTAAGAACGAGAAGATCCCTTCTCCCCTCATGACCAAGAAAATCTGGGACGAGCGCTTCGAAGACATATGCTGCTTCGAGCGTCACATGGCGCGCAGCGGAACGATTATCCGCAAGTTCTTCCTTCACTTATCGCATAAAGAACAGAAGAAGCGATTCCTGGCCCGCCTCGATGAGCCTGAGAAGAATTGGAAGTTTTCAGCGAGCGATGTTCATGAACGCAAGTATTGGGATGACTATCAGAACGCTTACGAGGACATGATCCGCAACACGTCGACTAAACACGCGCCATGGTATGTGGTTCCGGCGGACAATAAGTGGTTCACTAGACTCGTTATCTCAACCGTTATCGTCGATACACTCGAAAGTCTCAAACTCCAATTTCCAAAAGTCGACGGCGTCAAGCGCAAGGAACTGGAAGCCGCAAAGCAAGGGTTATTGAAAGAGAAATAAAAAAAGGACAAATCACGATAGCCTCACAGATTACGGGCTTTAAGTCGTTTCCTCCTTTGCACTCCGCGTCTTCCGGATTACTATAGGTGGATCGTTTCACTGCTTGCCGGAGAACCTACACATGGGCCCATATTCCTTTCACAGGATTTCTACGCTTGTTGCGCGTTCGATTCTGACCCTCGCCGTTCTATTAAGCGGCTCCTTACTGTGTCAAACGAAGCCGGAGCGCCAATCGAAGGCCGCGAAATCAGCCAAGTCAGCACAATCTGCCCAACCGCCTGCGGCATCCGCGGACAAGGCTAAAAACGAGGGCGACGTTGAAGAATCCTCCAAGCCGGAAGAAAAGGCATTCAAGGGCATGAAGTACAGATTGATTGGGCCCTTCCGCGGCGGGCGCTCGCTGACGGCAGCCGGTATTCCCGGTGATCCCACTACCTACTACTTTGGCGCGACCGGCGGCGGAGTGTGGAAATCTACCGATGGCGCGATGACTTGGTCATCTGTCTTCGATAAAGAAGGGACCTCCGCGATCGGCAGCATCGCGGTTGCGAATTCCAATCACAACATCGTTTACGTGGGCACAGGCGAGGCCTGCATTCGCGGCAATATCTCGCATGGCGATGGTGTCTATAAGACGCTCGACGGCGGGAAGAACTGGAAGAATGTGGGACTGAAAGATTCGCGGGCGATCGGTAAAGTGATCGTTAATCCCACAAATCCGGATATCGTTTTCGTAGCTGCGCTCGGACATCCATACGGCCCCAACATCGAACGAGGAATCTTCCGCACCACTGACGGCGGCAAGACCTGGGACAAGGTTCTCTACAAAGACGAGAACACCGGCGGAGTCGATGTTGCGTTCGATCCGCACAACCCCAATACCATCTTTGCCGCCCTCTGGCAGGCGCGGCGCACTTCTTGGAGCATGACGAGCGGTGGGCCCGGCAGCGGACTCTATCGCTCCACCGACGGTGGTACCACCTGGAAACATCTCGAAGAACACGGCTTGCCCAAGGGACCATACGGCAAGATTGGCGTCGCGGTCGCCGCAAACTCCGACCGCGTGTACGCCCTGATTGAAGCGCACAATCCCGATGGCGGTTTATATCGCTCCGATGACGGAGGCGAATCGTGGGAACTGGTCAATGCCAGCCACAGCCTCTGGCAACGTCCCTGGTACTACATGCACGTGATCGCCGATCCTCGCGATGAGAACGTCCTCTACATCATGGACGTCGATGCCTATAAGTCAACCGATGGCGGACATCTGTTCAACAAGGTGCGTGTTCCGCACGGCGATAATCACGGGCTCTGGATCGATCCGCTCAATACCAGACGCATGATCGCCTCCAACGATGGCGGGGTCACTGTCACTCTTGATGGCGGAAAGAATTGGACCCCGCAGGACAATCAACCGACAGCGCAGTTCTACCACGTCATCACCGATGCAGCGACGCCATACCGCGTCTACGGCGCGCAGCAGGATAGCGGAACCGTTGCCATCATCAGCCGCAGCGACGACGGCTCGATCAGTCAGAACGATTGGTACGACGTAGGAGGCGGCGAGGCCGGGTACATTGCCCCGTACCCTCCAGATCCAAACATTGTTTATGCAGCCGACTACCAGGGAAACATCACGCGCTACGACCGGCACATTGGCCAGGTGAAGGAAATCACCGAACAACCTGAGCTTTCCGACGCTCACGGCGCAGCCAATCTTGAGCACCGCTTCCAGTGGACGGCTCCTGTCATGATTTCACCGCATGATCCGAACACGCTCTATCACGGCGGCGAAGTCTTGTTCAAAACCACGGATGGCGGTGTTCACTGGCAGCCCATCAGCCCAGATCTGACCCGCAATGACAAAGAAAAGCAGAAAGTCTCCGGAGGCGACATCACGCTCGACGATTCCGGCACCGAGTACTACGACACGATTTTCGCTTTGGCGGAGTCTCCGATCACCAAAGGCCTGATCTGGGTTGGAACCGACGACGGTCTGATTCAACTCACACGTGACGAAGGAAAAACGTGGACGAATGTAACTCCGAAAGACATGCCGGAATGGAGCCGCATCAGCCAGATCGATCCATCGCCCCTCGATGCCGGAACGGCTTACGTCGCGGTCGACCGCCATCAGTTCGACGAACTCAAGCCCTACATCTACAAGACTGCTGATTACGGTAAGACCTGGACGAAACTAGGGCAGGGAATTCCGGATCGCACTTTCGTGCGCGTCGTGCGTGAAGATCCCAAAAAGCGTGGATTGCTCTATGCCGGTACAGAAGAGGGCGTGTATGTCTCATTCAACGATGGGGCGAACTGGCGTCCGCTCAAGCTGAATCTGCCCACCACTCCAGTTCACGATCTCGTGATCAAAGACAACGACCTCGTGGTCGCGACACATGGGCGTGCTTTCTGGATTCTCGATGATCTCAGCCCGCTTCGGCAGTACTCGGACGAAGTCGCGCAGAAGGATATATTCCTCTATACACCGGCGACCGCTTACCGCATTCAGGCCGGGGTTGGAGGAGAACGACATCCGTCCAAACGTACGGGCCAGAATCCGCCGGCGGGTGCGGTGATCTACTACTTCCTCAAAGATGCGCCCAAATCCGACACCGAAGCCAAAGTTGAGATCCTGGATGCCTCAGGCAACGTGATTCGTAAATACTCGAGCACCGAATACAACACGCTCGAAGAACCACCGGATCCGGATGACAAAAAGCCCGAGAAGGAGCTCAAGCCGGAAGCAGGACTGAATCGCTTCGTGTGGGATCTCCGCTATGAAGAGGCCCATCGCGTGCCCGGCTATTACCTATGGGAGTACGGGAATGGCGCTCGCGGCCCCGTTGCAGTTCCGGGACATTACCAGGTTCGTCTGACCGTTGGTGGCAAGAGCCAGGCTGCCGGTTTTGATCTCAAGCTTGACCCGAGAGTCAAAGTCAGCCAAGCGGATCTCGAAGCCCAGTTCAATCTGTTGCTTCAGACGCGAGATGAACTGAGCAAGGTCTACGATACCGTCAATCAGATTCAGGATGTGCGATCCCAACTCGCGGGACTGAAGCGCCGGCTGCCCGAGAATGCATCGGTGAAGACAATAGTCTCCGCAGCTGATGATCTAGATAAAAAGTTGAGCGCCGTGCGAGATGACTTCGTGAACCTCGAGATCTCGGCGAACGAAGACTCGCTGGCCTACCCTCCACAATTGGACGCCAAGCTGGCTTTTCTGGCGATGGCTGCTGGCGGCGCGGATTCGGCGCCCACCGAAGCCGAGCAGCGGCAATTCGAAAAGCTGAAGCGGCAAAGTGGCGAACTGATCTCTCGTTGGGAAGATATCCAACGAAGAGATTTGGCTGCCTTCCAGAAACTCGCGGCCGAGGGTAGCTTGACGACAGTGATGGTGCCTCCCGCTGGGAAAGCGGTCGAGGAGCCGGTAGCCGCGCACTAAGAAGCAGCGGGTTAGTGGGTTAGCGATCGGCGACTAAAACGATCACTAACCCCTAATCCCGAGTTCCTAATCCCGAGTACCTGACGTGTGACCCCCTATTACTTCCGTGCCACGCTGATGGCACGCTTGTGCCTTGTCCGCCCTACAGGCTGTTGCTATTGTGCCGATAGAGCTTTCGTAAGCCTCCCCTGAAGGTGATCGAGCCGGACTGGGGGGTATCTATGCGAGTGATGCACCTTTGTTACGCGGCACTTGGATTTGCGGTGGCCCGTTGGATTTTCCGGCGGCAAGTAGCGCCGGTGACGGACCCAGTTTCGCGTTTCCGGTCGCAGGGGCTTCTGTAACGCATTTGTAAAGAGCTTGGGCGCGCGCACCCGTTGCGTCTCCATTTCGTCAACGCGCGCCCATCGCTTCCTCCTGACGTACTGTTACTAACGTTTTTCTCTATCGTCCCAGTTTCCTCCGCCTCTCACTAGAATTGATCAGAGACCCTCTGCGGAATGCTTCTGCAGAAAAGTTCGCCGAGTCTTCTGATCTCTCATGGTGCGCCTTCCCGGAGCCCGCGTGCTGCTTTCCATTGCCTTCATCGCATTGGTATCGAGCACAAGTTTGGTTGCCCAGTCCGATCCCGACGATGTTCCCTTGGGCGATGTCGCCCGCAATCTGCGAAAGAAGAACGCCGACACTAAGCCTGTCATTGATGACGACAATCTTCCCCAGGCGATCGAGCGTGTCAACAGCAGCCGCGGGTTCGGCTCATCCCTGAGGTTCTTGATGGCCGGTGAAGCGAAGGGCTTCCAGGTGGCCGCCCCGGACGTAACGTGCAGCCTGTCGTTCACCGCGAACGTGAAGTCTCTCCTGTCGGGACAATATTCAGAAATGGACCTTCCGGCCAGCAATATCGCCAAACTCCAGGCTCAGGCGACGATCGAAGGGGACACTTTGACCATTCCCGTCTTCAACGGAACGGATTGGCACGTCAGCGAACTCTCCGTTGCTTTGACGCTTGTTCGCAAAAAAGGACTTGCCGGGTTCGGAGTTTCGGATTTTGCAAGTGCCTCTGATATCAATCAGAGCGATTTCGCAGAAACCGATCCTCTCGAACAAGTTCGCGCCGAGAAGAAGCCCGACCTGACCCTCATCTACCGAATGCGCACGGCTGCTCCGCCCTGGGAACGAGCAGTATTCAGCGCGCCCCTAAATATGGAAATCGCTCCCGGTGCCGAGTGGCATTGGTCAATCGTGCAGGCCAAGGGATACCCACCGGAGAGCTATGCGGCACCTCTGCGGTCCACTGAGAAGAAGAACGAACCGTCTGCATACGTACCGTCGAGCCTCACCGACCTTGAGAATCCGCTGGCGGTAACTCCTCAGTAGCGCTTCGGCGCCAACTTTCTGGTCTCTGCTAAACTAGAATCAACCCGTAAAACTGAGGCGAACCCATGAAATTTGGCGTCATCATCTTTCCCGGTTCCAACTGCGATCACGATGCATTCTGGACAATCCAGCATGTCTCGAACCAGCAGGCCACATTTCTATGGCATGAATCGCACGACCTGGAAAACTGCGATGCCATTATTGTGCCGGGAGGGTTTGCCTACGGAGACTATTTGCGGACTGGTGCAATCGCCAAGTTTTCACCTGTCATGGAGTCAGTCCGAAAGTTTGCAACTGGTGGCGGACTGGTATTGGGTATCTGCAATGGCTTCCAGATTTTATGTGAGTCCGGACTGCTGCCCGGTGCGTTAATGCGCAATATCGGACTGAAGTATGTCTGCAAGCCCGTCCAGGTTCGTGTGGAAAACGCGGCCACTCCTTTCACCAATGCGTGTGCGACCGGAGACGTGTTAACAATCCCGATCGGTCACATGGAGGGAAATTACTTCTGCGATCCGGCGACACTCGACGAATTGAAACGCGAAAATCGCATTGTTTTCCGTTATTCCAATCCCTCCGGAGAGATTACTACCGCTGCGAACCCGAATGGTTCTCTCGAGAACATTGCTGGAATCTGTAGCGCGGGCGGAAACGTATTAGGCATGATGCCTCACCCCGAACGCTCTGCCGAACCCGAGCTTGGTTGTACCGACGGCATTAAAGTTTTCCAGTCGATGGTAGGCGCTTTAGTGTCGCGCTGATTTTTTACAACTCCGTGCAAATAATCCTTGGCGATCGTTAAGGTTTTCGGTTATTGTCTTCCTTCTTCCCCTGGCAGTGGGTCCTCAGATTTTTGTTCTCGCCAGCACACGCAGGGAGGCGTGTCTCTAATGACGCCGAAGCAGATTCTCGATTCCTTTTCGGAAACTCTCGTACAAGATGACCGGATTTTGAGTGCATCGGAGCGTGCTCTCATTGCCGGTCTGGTTCATCACGCGAAAACGGCTACCGGCAGCAATCCAGAGTTACAGGAAGCGGTTCGAAAAGTGATTGCCTCCGCAATCGGCGAGACTGTTGCTCAACGTGCATTCAGCGTTCTGGGCAGCAGCATCGTCGAGCGACTCGTTGAGAGCGGTGCGATTGCCGAAGGTTCCACAAAACCGACGGACCTGCAATCAGGTGTTGCCGGTTCGACAGCGCGCCCGGTATGGCTGATGCCCACGCCTCCAGCACCCTCACCGGGACCGCAGACGCCCAGTTCGCCCAAAAGGGCGCCATTAGAGGCTCCCAAGCCGCCGTCGCCCTCAGGTCCGCAAACGCCTTCGATCGTGAGGGAAACAGCCGCCTCCCGCGACAAGACTGTCACCGCACTGTTGCCCGAGAGGCTGAACGCACAATGTGTGGTCCTTGACGAATTCCTGGCGCCGCAAGAATTGGCCGATCTGACTCAATTCACCCTGGATCATCAATCTGAATTCGAGACCAGCGAGGTCCTCTCTCCGAGCGCCGAGGACGGCGTGGTCAATTACGACCATCGGCGCTCGCGCGTGTTGATGGCCTTGGGCAAGCATCAGGACTTGATCTTGGATCGAATCAAGTCCGTTTTGCCCGACGTTCTCGAGAAACTGGGCATGCAGGAGTTCGCCATTCGCGACGTTGAGGCGCAGATCACCGCCAGCAACGACGGAGACTTTTTCCATTTCCATAACGACAATGGGAATGCACCCGTTTCGTCGCGCCATCTTACCTTTGTGTACTTCTTTCACCGTGAGCCGAAAAGGTTCGAAGGCGGCGAATTACGCATTCACGATGCGCGGCTTCACGCGGATGCTTACGTCAGTGAAGGCACTTACCAGACGATCAAGCCCCAGCAGAATCAGATCGTCTTTTTTCCTTGTGAGCTGATGCACGAAATCACCACGGTGGAGTGTCCGTCAAAGAGCTTTGCCGACAGCCGATTCACGCTAAACGGATGGCTGCGTCACTAGACAACTCGGCCTGGATCGCATGGGTATCGTCCTTGATGGGAGGGGTGTCGCGGCAGACGCTCGCCGCGACATTTCCTTCCGATCGCTTTTACTGTCTGCTCGACGAATTGCCTCTGCATCTGGTGCCGCGGCAGGCACGCAAGCTGCTGTCATGTGTGCCGGATGATCGGTCCTCGCTGATTCTGAATCCGGAGTGCCAGTTACACCCACCCGGGAATTTCCCAAGCGAGATCAATGTTTCGGAAGAATTGCGTTCCGCCTTCGCTGACCAAAGCACCATCGCGTGGGTTCGCAGCTGCTACGGCTCGATGTTGCCCTTCTGGCTAGGACCCAAGTCAGAAGCGATCGTGAACGAACTGCGGTCCGGGGAGAGCATCCCGCCTTCTACCTCAAAGGAGATGATCGCGGTTCTGAAGAGTGCCGGTATTCTGATACTAAAAGAAAATAAGCCGGAGCGGCACTCGGATACGGTCTCAAATTTTTCAGCTCTCTTCCAAAGCGAAGGCTATGCTCCATTGCCTTCATTGCTTCATCCCTTTCATGTTGCGGCGCTCCGTCGTTATTACCGCAGCCTGATCCGAAGTGGACAAATCCACTTGGGAGACGCGCAGAGTGCACTTCGTTACGTCGTCCACAACGAGCCGGTCGCGCGCTTCTTTCACCAACAACTTACTGGAATGATCAGCAACGTTGCGGGAGAACCGCTGAAGCCTTCGTATGTTTATTTGGCTTCGTATCTTGCCGGGGCCGAACTCGAGAAGCATACCGACCGCGAACAGTGCGAATTCAGCATCACGATGTGCCTGGATTTTTCGCCCGAACCAGACCTCGCAACTCCTTGGCCGATCTGCTTGCAAACATCGACGGGCACCGTCGCTGTGCACCAAGCGTTAGGAGATGGACTAGCCTATCGTGGAACGCGATTGCCTCATTTTCGCCATCCCTTAGGGACAGGGCGGACGTCAACCTCGATCTTCTTCCACTATGTCGCCGCTGATTTCAAAGGTCCCTTGAGCTGAGGAAGTTAGTGAAGGCCGGAGATGAGATACAAAGCGGATAGAGTCTGATTGTAGCTATAAGCGAAATACTTTCCGTCACGGCTCACGACGATCGGGGCGACCATCACTACGCCAGCTGTTACTCCAGGCTTTAACTCCTTGACGACTTCTGCCTTTCCTGTCGCGATCTCGACACGATAAACCTGGCTGGGAAACTCCCCGGGACGGTAACAATAGAGAGAGTTGCCATCGTCGGCCCACTGCACGGCCACAAAACTTGTACCGAAATTCGGGACCTGTTTCGGCGTACCGCCGGTGAGTGAATAGATCGCGATCGACCGATCCGCTGCCGTGCCAACCAAAGAAACTCCATCGGGAGACAGCGGTCCGCAGACAATTCCCTCAGGAGTGACAGGCTTGGCTACGCCATTGGAAACTTCGACGGTGTAACAGCGGTTGGCATGTCCGCTCTGGCCTCCATTAAGAGCGATATGTTGACCATCGGGAAAGAACCGGGCCCATCCGCTCTGAAGATGATCGAGGCCGCTGACGTTCACGTCTTGCGGCTCTCCCGCTCCGAGAGGCAACAACTTCAGTTGGGAAGTTGAATTCGGCAGGATCGAGATGGCCCACTTCCCGTCGGGAGACAGCCCGCCCGAACTCCCTTCGCCCAATCGAACGGGCAAGGAACCGTCCACATTGCGTGTTGCCACCGCATAATTCGGTCCAGCCGCCTCGCTGGCATCTTCAAAAAGCAGAAACTTTCCATCGTGCGAGATTTCCCGTGCAGAGTTCCAGTCGTGCCAGGCCAGATCCACGCCTTCCTTGCTGTCCAGCCTCGTATATTCCATGGACAAGCGCGTTGAATTGAGCGAGACCAGAACCCGCCCATCAGGAGCAACATCCTGCAAATTGATGGCCACTGGCAGGTCCAACAGCGTGCGGATCTTGCCTGACAGATTAACCGCCATCAAATTGAGATTCATTCCTTTGTTTACCGCAGCGAACCAGATTTCCTTTCCATCAGAACGCCAGGCAAGTCCACCTGCGGATTCCCATTCCTGAGTCAACGTATTCACGTGTCCAGCTACATCGGTCACGCGAACTCTGCCGCGGTTGTCCCAAAGAACAGGATGGTCCATGAACGCGATGCTCTTTCCGTCCGGAGAGAAACGGATATTGCCGATCCATCCGGCGCTTCGGTAGAGCACATTTCCGATGGGATACTCCAAACGACAGTGCCCTTCGTTGTAATGGACGACCGCGAGCTTCCCATCTGGATCCCAGTCGGCCCACCGAACATCGTTGAGCATCTCGCGCGGAGAACCTCCAGCCATAGGAGCACTGGCCAGCATTCCATTCGCGATTTCAAGTTGTCCGGACTGGGTGCCGTGCATAACGAGCGCCAAATTATCTCCGCTGCGCGATACTCCAAGCAGGCTCGCATCACTGAACTGTAACGGCTGCGACAATGTGGAATTTCCGACGGTGGAAAAAAGTCGGACCGGTTGGTTGTTCCACGCGGCGCTGTACAGCACCGTATGACCATCAGATCCGAATCGTGCGGAGTAGATGGTGCCTGATTCGAAGGTCAAGCGTTCATACTTTGGCTGCGTGGCAGGTGCTTGCAGTAGTTGAGCTAACCCGAGGACCACGACAGCGGTCGCCAGCACCGCCGAAATTGTCCATGGAAGCCAATTTTTCTTCCTACTTTTCCAGTGAGAAAAGTCGCTAGGTCTTACTGGCGAGGAACCAGATATTGTCTGTAGCGCAAATGCCAGGTCCTTTGCGGACTGAAAGCGATCGTCGGGCTCCTTCTCCAGACAATGCCTTAAGACATCCTGATACACCGAAGGAATCGCAGCCTCATCCAGCTTCGTACTGGGAGGCTCCTCGCGCAGGACGGCCGTCATCGTGTCGACTTCGGTTTCGCCATGGAAAGCCCGGCTACCGGTCAGCATCTCGTACAGAATCGCGCCGAAGCTAAAAATGTCGCTTCGGTGATCCACGCTCTTTCCCCGGAGCTGCTCCGGTGCCATGTAAGCCACCGTACCAACCACCGCTCCGTGTTTGGTGATGGTCGTGAGGCTCTCGATGGAACGATTCTGGTCGCCAGAGGGCTGAAGCTTGGCGACTCCAAAGTCGAGGATCTTGACGCGTTCGTCATTCGTTATGAACAGGTTTTCTGGCTTTAAGTCCCGGTGCACGATTCGCCGTTCATGCGCGGCTATCAGCGCCTCGGCGATCTGGAGTGCGTATCCGGTAGCTGTCCGTATCGGGAGCGGTCCCTCGGAAAGCCGCTGGCGCAGTGTCTTGCCTTCCAGCAGTTCCGAAACAATGTAGGGGGTCGTGCCCTCGAAGCCGACATCGAAAATCGCAACAATGTTTGGATGATTGAGGGCTGCGGCAGCGCGCGCTTCGTGCTCGAAGCGGTGAAGATGATCTGGATTATCGCTGGAGGCTGGCCGGATCAGTTTGAGCGCCACATCACGCCCCAGTCGCTCATCCCGTGCGCGGAAGACTTCCCCCATCCCGCCTGCACCAATCTTCTCCAGGACTCGATAGTGTCCGACTAATTTCCCGATCATAAAATTTCCGCGCGATGGAATGGTAGGGTGCAGGCGATCCCCCGTCAATATCCCTGCCGCCACCAAATTGCAAGGAGTCAGGGGTATCCGATAACTCACGCCTTGGTAGATTTGGCTTCGTGGACGCGTGTTATAATCTACTTTTCGCCTGCGTGATATCGAGGCTATTCTGTGATCTCCTCTAAAGGCGAATCCTGCGCCATCCAAGTTCTTTAAACACGAGGTCGAACCATGTCCGGCCATTCAAAATGGGCCACAATTAAGCATAAAAAGGGCGCGCTTGATGCTAAGCGCGGCAAGATCTTTACCCGTCTAATAAAAGAAATCAGCATCGCTGCCAAGAACGGCGGCGGCGATCCTGATTCCAATCCTCGCCTTCGCACTGCCATTTTGGCGGCCAAGAGCGAGAACATGCCTGCCGACAACATCAAACGCGCCATCCAGCGCGGTACCGGCGAACTTCCGGGCGCTGTCTACGAGGAATTCACCCTCGAAGGCTACGGTCCCGGTGGTGTCGCGGTTATGCTCGACATCAATACCGACAATCGCAACCGTACGGTCAGCGAGATCCGCCACGTCTTCGGCAAGAACGGCGGAAACATGGCCTCAGCGGGCGCCGTCGCATATCTGTTTCACAAGAAGGGTGACATTATCGTGCCCAAGACCGCAGCCAAAGAAGACGATCTGCTGAACATCATCCTCGAGGCCGGCGGGGAGGACCTAAGCGATGATGGCGAGAACTGGGAGATCGTCACGGAACCCTCCGCCTTTGAGGCGGTGCTCGAGGCCGTGAAAGCTGCCGGTATCACTCCCGCGTCTTCCAGCGTCTCCTTCATTCCTCAGAACTACATCAAGCTTGAGGGTCAACAGGCGGGCACCATGATCCGCTTGATGGAAGCGCTCGAAGAGCATGACGACGTGCAGAACGTCCACGCCAACTTCGACATCGATCAGAAGTTGCTGGAAGAAGTCGCAGGTTAGTCGGTTTCAGCAGGTTTTCGTGAGCCGCCCAGATGATGGGCGGCTTTCGTTTTTGTGGAGGCATTTTGCGAACCATAGTTTTCAACACGTTCGTGCAAAATCGTGTGGAAAATGACTGCGCGGCGCTTCTAACTCTTTCTGCCAGAGATGGTTCAGCACTTTGCACCGAACCGAGTGCGGACACTTCCATGATATGTTCTCGAATATCCTTTGAAAATTCGTCTCGACAAATTGCTGGTAGAGCGTGGGCTGTTTCCATCGCGTGAGCGCGCGCAGGCGCTCATCCTCGCGGGCAAGGTTCTCGTCAACGAGCAAAAAATTGACAAGTCTGGCGCACAAGTCGAATCAGACTCGGCAATTCGCCTCCTCGATCAGGATTTAAAGTTCGTCAGTCGGGGCGGACTGAAACTCGAGTGTGCGTTGGATCACTGGAAGATCGACGTTACTCGCAAAGTTTGCGCAGATGTTGGCGCTTCCACCGGAGGATTCACCGATTGCATGCTCCAGCGCGGTGCCTCACGCGTGATTGCAGTCGATACCGGATACGGTCAAATGGATTTCAAGATTCGGCAGGATCCCCGCGTTCGGCTGTTGGAGAAGACCAATGCCAGGTACCTGACCCGCGACGTTTTGGGCGAGTACGTGGACTTCATCGCGGTAGACGTTTCGTTCATTTCTGTCACTCTGCTACTCCCGGCGGTAATTCAAGCAGCGTTCCCGGAAGACCGAACCGGCCGGAACATTGTGGTCCTCGTCAAACCGCAATTCGAAGCCGGCAGGGAATTCGTCGGAAAGGGCGGCATCGTCCGCGACGAAAATGCACAGGCGGCGGCGGTCGAAAAAGTACGTGCCAGTGTTGTCTCCCTGGGCGCATTGAAGACCGGCGTGATCGACTCTCCGATTCTTGGCGCGGAAGGGAACCGCGAGTTCCTACTGTACGCCCAGTTTTAAAAGTACTAATAAATGGCCCGCATCGATCCTTCGTGATCCTTAGTGTCCTTTGTGGTTAATGAATTTCGCATTTGGCGCCGATAGCCCTGATTCCTGCGAATTCCGATACAATCACTCTTTCGCCATGGGAACGTCCAACCCGCAATCCCAGCAAAAAACAGCAGCCGTCATCTCCCGGCCGGATCGTCCCGAAGTCGGAGAGTTGGTGCCCGGTTTGCTTCGCTGGCTAGACGAGCACGGTTACACAGTTGTTACCGACGCAGAAACAGCGAGGTATTGCCCGGGAAAGGAAATCGTTTCCCGCACAGACATGGGATCAAGGCTGCTGGATCTGGTCGTGGTGCTTGGCGGCGACGGAACCCTTCTCTCCGCAGCGCGGGCGACAGCAGCCATTGATGTGCCCCTGCTTGGCGTAAATCTCGGCTCCCTCGGATTTCTCACCGAAGTCCCACCCCAAGGGATGTACAGGACCCTCGATGCTATTGCCAAAGGACAGGCGACAATTGAGAGCCGAGCCTTGATGACGTGTGAGTTAGTGCGTGACAACAAAGTGATCGGGAGTCACCTCGTCTTGAACGATGCCGTCGTCAACAAAACGACGCTGGCTCGACTGAATACCTACGAACTCTATATCGACAAAGTATTCGTCTCGAGCTACAGCTCAGACGGCGTCATCGTTGCTACTCCGACCGGTTCGACTGCATACTCGCTTTCTGCCGGAGGACCAGTGCTCATGCCCTCAGTGAATGCGTTGTTGATTACGCCCGTTGCTCCGCATGCGTTGACCCATCGCCCGATCGTCGTGCCCGACTCTGCCGAGATTGAGATTCTGCTGCGCAGCAACGATGAAGCCGCATATCTCAGCCTCGATGGCCAGCCAGGCCTCGACCTGCGTAGTGGAGACTGTGTTCGCTGCCGCCGCTCCCAGCACCACGTGAACCTGTTCCGCACCGGTTCCGATTTCTTCCAGGTTCTGCGTACCAAACTGAAGTGGGGAGAAAGAGAAGCCTAGCGTTCGGCTCGCAGAAGGTCTGCAACCTTCTCTCGTCTTCGAATCACTTTCACACTCTTGCCTGTTATCAACACTTCCGCCGGTCTCGGCCGCGTATTGTAATTGGATGCCAGCGCCATCCCGTACGCTCCCGCATCCATAACCGCCAGCAACTCACCTTCTTGCACACTAGGCAATTCGCGATCGCGCGCGAAGAAATCGCCAGTTTCACACACCGGGCCGACAATATCCGTCGTCTCCTTCGCTGCGGCTCTCCGTACGACCGGCAGAATCTCATGATGCGCCCCGTAAAGTGCCGGCCGGATCAAATCGTTCATTGCGGCGTCGACGATCAAAAATCGCCTTCCATTATTCGATTTTCGGTAAATCACCGTCGTTAGGAGGACGCCGGAAGGCCCGATGATCGACCTGCCGGGCTCCAGCAGGAGACGAATCCCAAGCCCACGCAAGGGCCCCGTCAATATCCTTGCGTATTCTCGGACCTGCCTCCCGAAGTCGGCGTTCGCATCCTGATAAGAGATTCCCAGCCCGCCGCCTGCGTCCACAAAGTCGATCTGATGGCCGTCCCCTCGCAGTTGCCGCACAAGCTCTGCTACTCGTGACATCGCCTCCCCAAACGGAGCTGCATCGGTAATCTGGGACCCAATATGAACGCTCACCCCGCGCACCCGCAGATAACGTTCTTTTGCGGCCTCTGCGTAGAGCGACCTCGCTGAAGCGATCGGCACCCCAAATTTGTGTTTGTGAAGGCCGGTAGAAATATACGGATGCGTTTCAGCCGCAACATCGGGATTCACACGTAGTGCTACCGGGCCCGTCTTGCGCAGTCGATTCGCGCATTCCGCCAGCGCCCGGAGTTCCGACTCACTCTCCACATTAAAAAGGAGAATCCCCGCCTTCAGCGCCCCAGCAATTTCCTCACGAGTCTTCCCAACGCCCGAAAACACTACTTTTTTCGCGGCTCTGCGGTCCGCCGCCAACACACGCTGGAGTTCTCCTCCCGACACGATATCGAATCCAGCGCCCTTCTTCGCCAACAATCGCAGCAGGCTCAAGTTTGAGTTGGCTTTCACCGAATAGCACACGGTGTGCGACAAATCGGCAAAGGCATGATTGAACTGGTCGTATCGTTCGTGGACCATCCGGGCGGAATAGATGTAAAGCGGCGTTCCGAACTTCTGCGCAAGTTTGGGCAGAGGCACGCCTTCACAGTGCAACGTGACTGCCGCTTCTGAGCTCGAAAGCCGGGTGGTTATGCGTTGATATACAAACCCGGGTGGGCGTACTGCCTTGGTTTCTTTACCGAATATCATTTTTTCTTCGATGGAGTGTGGGCGCCTCCGCGGACCCGAATGGCAACAACCGTTTGGTCGTCAAACGTCTCGACGCCTGCGGAGTGGTCGGCTACTGCTTTGAAGATCGTGTCCACCAGGTTTGCCGCCGTGCTGCCATCGTTTTCCGCGATGATTTTCTCGACTCGCCCACGCCCGAACAAGTCTCCTTGCCGGTTGCGAGCGTCGAGAATGCCATCACTGAAGAAGACGAACAAATCGCCAGGCTTCATCTTGAAATGGAGTTCGTCGTATTCCGCTTCATCGAACAAGCCCAGGGGAAGCCCCGTTGCCTCGATCACTTCGCTCTTTCCGCCATGTACAAAGATGGGGCGAGGAAGCCCAGAGTTTGAAACCGTCAGCGTCCGATGCTCGTCGTCCCACACGGCATAAATGATCGATACAAACTGCGCCTCGACCCGGCGTTCTGCTAATGACAGGTTCACGGCCGACAGCATCTCCGAAGGCGATGGCTCAATCGGTGCATGGGACCGCAGTATGCCGCTGACCAGCGCAGCGTAGATCGCCGCCGGCGCGCCCTTGCCGCTCACATCGCCGATGGCAATGCCAAGCCGCGACAGAGAGTAAGGAATGAAATCGTACAGATCGCCCCCGATCGTTCTTGCGGGAACGAATTTCGCCGCAACGTCCAGATGGGTAAGCTTAGGGCTCGACTGCGGCAGCAGTCGGCTTTGCAATTCGCGCGCCAGTGAGAGGTCTCGTTCCAGACGCCGCTCTTGCCGCTCGATTTCTTCATAGAGTCGTGCATTCTCCAGCGCAATCGCAATCTGCGCCGCCAGCGTCGTCATCGTTCGCTGGTGTTCCTCGGTGAAGAAACCGCGGCGCGTGTGCTCCAGATCGAGTACCCCCACCATCTTGTTCTTGTAAATCAAAGGCACTGCGAGCTCAGACTTCGTCTCCGGGTTCGTCTGGATATATCGCGGATCTTTACTGACATCCGGCACCAGCGTGGCCTGCTTTTGTGCAGCCGCGTAGCCAACGACCCCACGTCCAAGCGGGATCTCATGTTTCAGATGAATGTTCTCGTTAAACCGCAACGAAAATCGATGCTGCAGTTTCTCTCCCGCCGGGTCGAGCAGCAGAATGCTGAACATCTGGTAGTCGATCAGGCGCCGGACGAGCTCTGCGATGCGGCCTAGCAGTTCATCGAAATTCAAAATCGAAGTCAACTCGCGCGCGATCTCGTTCAGCAGCGACAGAATGCGCGCCTGCTTCTTGGTGCGCGTATAAAGCTGCGCGTTTTCAATCCCGGCGGCCATCCGCGAAGCAACCAGCGTGAGGATGCGGACGTGTTCTTCCGTGAAAGCGCCGGGCTCACGGCCTTCGATATCGATAACTCCGATCACCCGGTTCTTCGTGATTAAAGGGATCGCGAGCTCCGAGCAAACGTTCGGAATGGCTTCGATATACCGCGAATCCTCCCTCACATCATTGATCAAAACTGCCTGGCGAGACTGGACCGCGATTCCCGTAACTCCTTCGCCAACCTTGACGCGGGCGCGCTCCGCAAACTCGGGCGGATATCCAATCTGAAATCGAAATCGCAACTCCTGCGTCTTTTCGTTCAACAAAAGGATCGCAAAAATCTCGTAATCGATTACTTTTCTAACCACTTCGGCGACACGCCGCAGGGTAGTGTCCAGGTCAAGTGAAGTCGCCAATGCGTCGGCAACATCGAGCAGAAGATTCTCGACTGGAAGACGGTCCGGCTTGGAAAGTACAGAATCCATCGCACGCTATGATAGCAGCCGCGTTGCGGCGTTCTCTTACTTGAAGCTACTCAGGATACTAGAGATGCAACTGGTCTCTACCGTCGCTAGTCTCTTGGGACGACGCAAATATCTGCGAGATTGCGGTATTTCTCCGCATAGTCGAGGCCATAGCCCACCACAAATTCATCTGGAATCTTGAATCCGACGTAATCCCCTTCGAGCGGCAGCTTTCGCCGCGAAGGCTTGTCAAGCAGCGCTGCGACTTTTAAAGATTTTGGCTGGCGAGCTTGCAGCAATTTCTTCAAATACGTCATGGTCAGGCCCGTATCAAGGATGTCTTCAACCAGGATGATGTTCTTGTCCTTCAAGCTCTGGTCGACATCCTTCGTGAGCTTCACTTCACCAGTCGAATCCCATCCGCTCTGCAGTTCTTGAGTCGGCGTGGGACGGTTCCCATAACTCGACACTCCGATAAAGTCGAAAGTAGCGTCAAGCTTTACTTGCCGCGCCAGGTCAGAAAGGAAAATCGCCGCGCCTTTGAGAACTCCAACAAGATTCACGGACTGCCCCGAGAAGTCTTTCGTGATCTGCGCACCCAATTCGCTCACACGCTTCGCAATCTCATCTCGCGAAATCAGCACCTTCAGTTCTGGCATGGCGATTCATATTAAACTAAAAGCTCCGTTGATATTAGCGATCATGCCTAACTCATATCGCTTCTCCGCGCATCCAGATTTGAACGAATAGCTAGGAGCCAGTAGCTAGGAGCTAGCAGCTATATGAATTTGAAAGACATCAAACTCACTTGGCTGGGACATGCCACCTTCCGCATCGAAACCCCAGCAGGAAAGACCGTCATCATCGATCCCTGGATCATGGGCAATCCCATGTGTCCGGACTCCGAAAAGCAAGTCAAGCGAGTCGACATTCTCCTCTGCACCCACGGTCACGGCGACCACATCGGCGACGCGGTTGAGATTTGCAGACAACACAACCCGGTAGTCGTCGGTATTCCTGAATTAGCCCGCTGGCTCGGCAAGAAGGGCGCAAAACAAGTTGCGGAAATGAATAAGGGAGGCACTCAAACCGTCGACGACATCAAAGTCACCATGGTTCACGCCGACCATTCCTGCGGCATTCAAGACGGAGATGAGACCGTCTACGGCGGCGAGGCTTGCGGTTATGTCATCGAATTCTCGACCGGCCAAAAGATCTACCATGCCGGGGACACAAATGTTTTTGGCGACATGGCAATCATCCGCGACTTGTATGCTCCCGAAATCGTGATGCTGCCCATCGGCGACCACTACACAATGGGGCCGCGCGAGGCCGCCTATGCCTGCAATCTTCTCAAGCCCAAAGCGGTGATCCCCATGCATTTTGGAACGTTCCCCGTCCTGACTGGACGTCCAAACCAATTACAAAAATTAGTTCCTGGCGTCGAAGTGGTTGAGATGAAACCGGGCCAGACCATCGGCAGCTAAAGAGCAAAAAAGGAAAGGAACTCCGTGCCAGCTAACAAAGCGAACAAGAAGAATGCCGCGCCGCCGAGTTGGCGGCATTACAACTTCACCACAGCAGGTCCGGTCGATGACTACCTTTATTCCATGCTGCCAAAGCGCGATCCCGTTCTGGTTGAAATGGAACAATACGCCTCCGAGCACAATATCCCCATCGTTGGTCCCGCGGTGGCAAACGTGCTCCAACAGCTGGCACTGATGATCAACGCCCGCAGCGTTTTCGAGCTTGGCTCTGCCATCGGATATTCCACAATCTGGTGGGCGCAAGCCGTCGGCGAAAACGGGCGGGTCATTTATACCGACAGCGATACCAAGAACGCCGAACGCGCGCGCGGCTATTTTTCCCGGGCGGGCGTTGCCAAACAGGTCTATCTGCACATCGGAGATGCCCTGGAAGTTCTTTCTGAACAGAAAGAGCAATTCGACATCATTTTCAACGACATCGACAAAGACGATTACCCACGCGTTCTGCACCTTGTCGCGCCCCGCCTGCGCAAAGGCGGATTATTTGTTACTGACAATGTTTTGTGGAGCGGAAAGGTCGCCGAGAAGAACCCCGACGCCACAACGAAAGCAATCCTTGAGTTCAACCGCAAGCTCTATAACTCGAAGGACTTTTACACGACGATCCTTCCCATTCGCGATGGGCTCGCAGTGGCATTGAAGAAATAATTCCCATTGCACCCGCTTCTGGCTTAAGTGGTTGTCCTTCCGACGACTCGCGCCGCGAGGACGGGAAGAATCCGCTGTCTGCTGCCACCATCACAACCGCACGCGGACGGCAGACCGCAAATCAGTTCGGCAGCAATCCGTAAACGGTAATTTCCGTTCGCGTGCCAACGTACACCTTGCCGTTCGCCACAGTGGGCGGCACGAACTTCACCGCATACCCCGCCTGATCGCGGTTGTTCGCGGCCTGCGTGCTGTTCCAATACTCCTGTGCCAGGTTCGTCGCGTTGTACGCGTGCAAAATCGCTGGCCCGCTGCATTGAGGCGGTACGGGGACGGTATAGCAATTTACGCCTCCATTCGGGCTCGCATATCCATACAACGATTCATCGATCGTCCACACGATCCCGTGTGATGCGCCCTGCGACGATATTGACGGAGTGGTCCCCGGATAACCATACCCTCCCGTGGTCTGCGAAGCCGTAGTTTCGTTGAACAGCTCCGTGCTGGGATTAAACGTGAACTGCCGGACGTTGTCGGATTGTCCCCCGACATACAAATTGTTCCGCCACAGCGCCGGTGATCCCCACAGCCCGAACGAGAGTCCCTTAAAGCTCTGCACAATCTGGCTGTTGTTCTTGGAGTTGTATTGCCCCATGTTGTCGCGGTCGATCAGATAGATAACTCCCTCTTTTCCGACTTGGGTGAGCAGATTTACCGGTCCGGATCCACTCTGCTTCGGAAACAACACCACTCCGCCCGACCCCAGGTCCGTGTCGTATTGCGCCAGCGTGCCTTGATCATAGGGAGTGAAATATCCAGCAATGCTGAGATTCACGCCGTTTAAGGTATTACCGACCACGTAGTGCAGTCGAATTGTGCTGTCGCCGTAGTCGTCGTTCGGCGGTGGCGGCAACTCATCGAATATGCCGTTGCCGGTCGAAACGTAAAGATCGCCGCCACTATCGATCGCCGGAGCGCTTCCTCCACCCCAGATGCCGCCGTCTGCTCCGCCCACTCCGTTTGGTGTTGTGTTAAATACGGCAACCTGCTGTTGCACATTCGACGCTTTATATGCGATCACCCAGCCGTGATACGGCGAGGCGTCTTCGTGCGCCGCGAACGGAATATAGATCCTGCCACCGTTCTCAGCGAGCCCACCGCGGTTGTGGTGCAGTTGGGAATTAAAATAAACGATTCCATTCACCGATCCATCGCCCGTGCCCGGCACCTGCGCCGCAATCGTCACGGGCGCGTTGTACTTCTCGCTTCCCGTAAACAGATCAAGCGCGTGCAGCCGATGATAAAAATTCCCAGTCGTTCGCGAGCAGTTCCCCGAATTGTGTGCGTTGCTTTCTGACGCACTCACGAGATAAATCGTTTTCGTCGAAGGATCGATCACGGGTGTCCCGGTCACTCCTACTTCGGGATAAATGTCGCCGAAGCAATTGCCAACATCATTCCACGTGACCGATGCCTCTCCGGTAGTACCTCCATGCAACGTGTCAAGCAGGTTGACGTGCCAGTAGGTGACACAGGGACTCGCGTCCGCATCGAAAGCATACGCGCTGTCATGCGCCGTCGCTACCACCAAAACGTTGTGCGTGCCGCCGCCAATATTTACGCCCTTCACCCATAGCGGCTGCGCATAAACAGCCCCATCCACAGGACATGAAAACAGTTTCCCGAATAAGTTGGTTTTGACGGTCAACGCTTGCAGCGCGAACTCTCTCGAGTTCACCCCGTCCCGTGCCTGATCGTTGTGGAAGGTCTGCACTCCTGTCAGATCAGTCACGGCAATGTGTGCCGTTCCCGACGCACCATTGGCAGCCGCGGTGATCGTATGAACCCCGGCTTTCGCCGGAGGAGTATAGAGTCCGCTGCTACTGATCGTGCCTACGGTTGTATTTCCGCCTGCGATGTCATCCACGCTCCAGGTTGCTCCCTGCACCGATGCCGTGAACTGCTGCGTTTGCGTAGTGGCCGTAACCGCCGCCAGCGCTGGCGAAATCTTCACGGTCGCCGCCGCCAGATGGGAACTAAAACTAAGTAGGTAAATGAACCACAAAAGAAGGGACGTTACGCGCAGACTGCTCCACATACCCGCCTCCCCAACACGGTGAAACCCCGCCACCATCAAGGCAGCCGCGTAAGTTTACTCTATTTCGCTTTTGGTTGGATCAACTCCGTGTCAATTGTGATGTTGATGTCATCACCGACTACAGCGGGCAAACCGTTTACCCCGAAGTCCTTGCGATTGACCTTGGTAGAAGCCGATGCTCCAATCCTCTGGTTTCCCCATGGATCCTTGATGGGAGCCGAAGGTCCATCCACATCCAAGACGACTTCCTTGGTCACGCCGTGAATCGTCAGATCGCCAACCATCTGCAACTTCCCGTCGCCGGCCGATTTCACTTGTTTCGACTTGAACGTGATCGTCGGATATTTCTGGACATCCAGGAAATTAGGGCTGCGCAGGTCGTTGTCCCGCATCTGTACCCGAGTGTCGACGGAATTGGCATCGATCGTAATGTCCACAGAATCTTTGCTCGGGTCCGCGGGATCATATTGCGCCGAGCCGCTCACTTTCATGAATGCTCCACGCACCGTCGAGACCGCCAAGTGCTTCACCGCGAACTGCGCCGAGGTATGGTTGGGATCGATTTGCCAGGCACCAGCCTGCGCCGCAGCCGCGGCCGAGAGTGCCAGAGCGATGAATCCAGTAAAGACAAAACGAGACATGCAGGCAGGATCTCCTTCGGGAATAGAGTTCAGCAATCCTATATGGATTTAACGGGGATCGCCAACAGGTCATCCACAAGCCCAACTTCCTTTTGCAGAAAAGGCTCGCCGTAGGTTACGCCGCCCAGCATGCCGTAAAAGCGAGCCATAGATTCCACGCGAGAACGAATTTCTTGTTGGGCAGGGAAGATATCCTTCCCGGCTTCCTGATCCCCGAACTGAGACTTGTACGCGAGAATCGAAGAGAACTTCCCCTCAAACTGATCGCTGATATCAACGACAAACGTAGGCCGAATGTCGTAATAGAGCGTAGCGTAAACAATCTTAAAAGGCCGATGCGGCAAGAGTGTAGCGCCGGCATCCTGCCGGCTGTCGCGGAGGCGTCCCGCTTCCGCAGTGTCCAGCTTTGCTAACCCTGCCAGAAAGCAAGCCTCATAGCCGAGAGTCGATGCCGTGTAATGATCCGGGTGTCGCCCTTTCCAGTAAGGCAGAATCACCACCCGCGGACGCGTCTCACGAATCACCATAGCGACCTTCAGCCGATTTTCAAACGTGTTCTCAACACGGCCGTCAGGAATATCCAGCGCCCGCCGCCACGAAACGCCCAGAATCTTTGCAGCATCATTCGCTTCCCCCTCGCGATCCTCCGCCGTCCCACGCGTGCCCATTTCTCCGCGCGTGAGATCAAGAATGCCCGTCCGCTGCCCTCTCTGCGCGGCTTTGAGTAGAGTCCCGCCGCAAGTCTGCTCCACATCGTCGCGGTGCGCAGCAATAGCAAGAATGTCAAGTCCGTCAGTCATTGCGCACGTAGTCTATCAAGCGCCCTTGTAACAGTTTTAGAATTATGTCCTGCGGATCGAACATGCTGGATTTAGCCGCGAAGCGGCGGAAGAGTGCAGCCCACATAGTATGAGGGCAAACCCCAAAGGAAGGCGAAAGAAACGTTCTCAACGAATTGGACGGCACTGCTCAGTCGAGGTTTCCTTGTTCAATCACCACGTTCTCTCTCACAATCAGCCGGTGCGCGGCCATTTCTTTCAGCGTGGGCAAAACGCGGTTTACGTGCTCATCCGTATCCACAAAGATGATGATCACCGGCAGCTTGCCTCCAACCTCGACCAGATGCGCATTCTCAACCCTGTGGCGTCCTAAGAATCCTGCAACACAGTGCACGGCTGTGGCAGCATAGACATTTTCCTGCCGGAGATATTTCAAGATCTCCATGTGCAGCGGACGATGATGCCATTGATCCGCTTCGTTCAAATACATTGTGACCTGTACCGCCATGGCACTTGGCATTTTACTCACCTACCTCTCATTTCTACTGTGCATGCTGATACACCCTTGATCAACCGGAAGACGGAAGAGCGAAATCGGACTATAACGCTCGCGCCAGCACTATTCCGGCCAGCGCTCCGCCTAGGCAAAGCAGGTTGTTGCTGAAGACGTTGGCCAGCATCAGCCCCCACTGGCCCTGCTCAAAGAAGGCCATGGATTCGTAGGCGTAGCTGGAGAATGTCGTGAACGATCCGCAGAATCCGACCACAACCAGCAGGCGCCAGCGCGGATCGATCAACACTCGTTCGGTTGTCCAGGTCACGAACAGGCCGACAATGAAGCTGCCCAGAACGTTGATGAGTGTTCCGTAGGGAAACACGGGGCCGAACTCTTTCAGCGCAAACCGGCTCAGCAAATAACGGAGATTCGCGCCCAGAACTGCGGCCACAGAGATAGCGAGGAAGTCTCTCAAAGCTGTTCTCCTACAAAATTGAACTTACTTCTGTAGGAGTTATCAGCCTGCGTCCTGGAAGACGGTTATGGCGAACTCCATCGCCTTTAGCGAATTTTATCAGATGACTAAACGCCAATCGGCGAAACCTCAGTAGATATTTCCGAGCATCAAAGCCAGCAGCAAGGCCATCACCAGCACCGTCAAGTCTAGGGTTCGATTTTTGGTGCCTTCTCGGCTGTCAGAACATCGGCACGCGCGATATGAGTAGAAGGGAAAAAGCATTCCTGCAATCACTATCAACGTGCCGGTTGCGTCGTCCACTAATTCCCACAACCCAAAATGCCAATGCCCGAACCCTTCACCCGGATAAAGTGAGTGATGAGTGTCAAGTCCCAGGTCATGCATCAGCAAGAGGGCTACTAGCCCAACAGCAACCAACATAGGCATAACCCTCACGGCCAGGTTGGCGCCTGGCACCATTAGTCCTCTGATCCTGTTGGATCTGCGGTACGCAAATGCACCGGAGAGGATGAAAGGAAAATACATCAAGACGTTTGCGCCCAGCATCGTCGGAATAAACTTGTAGGCTTCACAGCCGAGGTCCGAGTCTTCCATCCGACAGGGAAACAGCCCGCTCGCTTTGCCGATTCCATAACTCTGAAAAGTGATCAGAGGAGATATCCACGGCAGCAGCCGTGATTCGAAGATTTCGTCACTGAGGGACACCGCTCCCCACAGGCATATTGAGAGAACGGCCGAGATGCAAATTGCCGAAGCAATGGTGTGCACTGCGGCGCTCCATAAATTTCTATCCGACTCTTGCTGTCTTTGGAATGTTTTCGAGCGAAACCGAGACAGGAAAAAGAAACACGAAAGGAACCAAGTTAGCGCAACGATCGCGTTGAAAACCACAGAACCGAGATAGCGGTGGTCACCGCGCGACGCGAAGGCCAAGTCAAAAGCAAATCGAATTCCGACAGCACCAAGTCCTACACCGAAAAGAAGAGCCGCGAAACAGAACGCGTCGAAGATCACGGACTTAGCGATCTCTGGATCTTCAATCGATGGGGTAGAAGATACCTCTGATCTCATTTCTTTCGTTCGACTAAAAACCTCGCCAACTCTTTCAGCCTCTCCCCGCGTTCCCCAAACTCCTTCAGCTCCGCGAACGCACTCTCCACAAGTTCATCAGCTTTCCGCTGAGACTTCTCAATGCCAAACAGCGCCGGATACGTGGCTTTCTCCGATGCCGTATCTTTCCCCGCAGTCTTCCCCAACTGCTCCGATGTCTGCGTCACATCCAGAATATCGTCCACAATCTGAAACGCCAGTCCAATCGCCAGCCCAAACGCGCGCAGCCGCGCGACTTCCTTCTCTTTTGCTCCGGCGTAGAGTCCTCCACTTATCAAGCTCGCCGTAATCAGCGCCGCCGTCTTCGATCGATGGATGTACTCCAGCATCTCGGGCGTCGGCTTTGTATGTTCAGCTTCCAGATCAACAACCTGCCCGCCGATCATGCCGTCGACCGTTCCTGTTCCTCGCGCAATCTCCTCAATAATGCGAACGCGCGCCTCAGCCGGGCATTTCAGCCGTGCCAAAACTTCATAGGCCTGCGTCTGCAATGCATCTCCGGCCAGAATCGCAGTCGCCTCTCCAAACGCCTTATGGCACGTCGGGCGTCCTCTCCGCAGGTCGTCATTATCCAGCGCGGGCAGATCGTCGTGAATCAGCGAATAGGTATGCAGCATCTCCAGCGCAGCGCCTAATTCCTCAATGCCGACGGGCAGTGATCCCGCGATCATCCGTCCGGCTTCCATGCACAGAATCGGACGCAGCCGCTTTCCTCCCGCAAACACGCTGTGCCGCATGGCTTTGTGAATGGAAACGGGATGCTGCGTCTCCAGCGGAATCAGGCGGTCGAGGGCAGCGTCGGCCAACTGCTGTCCTTGTTGCAGGGTCTCTTTCAACATGACGTGGCAGTATAGCAAGCACAATGATCGGAAAGCGGTCGAATTACCCTGTGCTCCTCTGTGTTCTCTGTTGTGAAAAAACTTTGACTTTCTCGTTCACATAAATCGCAAACCACAGGAATCGAAGCAACAATAAGGAAACGAAATAGGCCTGTCACAAAAACAAAAAGGACGCCGATGTGGGGCGTCCTCAGGGCACAAAAAAATGCTTTACGCCGCAGCAGTCCGCGTCAAAGCGGTACTGCGAAGCACAGAACTCAGCACCGTGCCCACATCGTCGGCGGCGCAAACATCGCTGGCGCCCACTTGTAGCGCGGCCATCCACAACTCTTCGTCCGGAATCCGGTGTGTGCACACGATCGGCAGTTGCGGAAACTCCCGGTGTAGATTCTCCACGTCCGTGAGGTGCCAGTGCTCGATGTTCAGAACCACGGCCTGAGGCCGGTTCCGCGCGACGTTGTCCAGCAATTCTTCGTGTGAGTGCGTTACCTGGACCGAGAAATGAGAGCGCAATCCGCCTGCCAGGGACAGGGCTACGCCGGGGTCTTTCTCCAGAACTACCACATTATGATTCATACAACCCCCGATCTATACGCGGTCAACCGTCTGGTTAACGCGCATCCAAAGCTGCGGGGTGGCTGGGACCACAACTCCACAGACAACTTGTTGGTTTTCCGAACCGCGGACTCTAACGGCGGCTCGACGCCTTTTCGTTCAGCGGTTCGAACGGTTCAGCCTGGAGCTTCCCATTCTTCTTTAGCAGAATCTCAACCTTTCCTTCTGCTTCTTCCAGTTCCTTCCGGCATGAGGAAGAAAGCTGCATGCCTTCTTCGAAGAGTGTCAGAGACTTCTCCAACGGGACCTCTCCCTTTTCCAGTTCCTGAACAATCTGCTCCAGTCGCTGGAGGCACTCTTCAAATTTGGCCAACGGGATTTCGCTCCGTGCATATATTCTAATGCAACGTTTCGGTCTCGGTGTCCAGTCTTTTCTATGCACAATATCGAAAAATGTGAATGAGTAGTTCCCGGATTGGTACTGGTGTCCCGAAATTCCGCAGCCGACGCCACATTGGAGCGCACCAATGATTGCTAAAACGATTTTGCAGTCCGCCCGCTACGACCTTCTGTCGGCGTTGCGCAGCATGCGCAAGCACCCCGCATTTTCCTTGGCCGTCATACTCATGCTCGCCGTCGGAATCAGCGCTGACACAACGCTCTTTTCGGTGATTCGCGCTGTATTGCTCAAGCCTTTGCCATATCACGACCCCGATCGCATCGTGATGATCGCCGATGCTGCGACGCCAATCCGCTTTGCGCATATCAAAGCCGGGGGGCACTCGTACGAAGGACTGGGCGCCTACACCACTGGACTCGAGCACGTTGCTCTTTCCGGCGATGGACAACCCGAAGTCCTCGACGCCGCCCGCGTCTCCGCGAACTTTCTCACGATTCTCGGAGTCGCTCCAGCCCTTGGTCGCGGATTCCTCGATCAGGAAGACAAAGACGGTGCGCCCGCGGTCGCCATAATCAGCACCAGTCTGTGGCAGCGCAGATTCAGCGCAGATCCTGCCATCCTCGGCAAAACGATCAACCTCGCGGGCGCGCCTCACACAGTTGTTGGAATTCTCCCGCCTGGCTTCGAGTTTCCAATGAAGGGTGTCGACGTATGGATCACGCGCCCCTCGGAATGGTCGATCATTCCTCCGTTCGGTAGGCCACTCAGCCCCATCCTCAGCATCTTCGGGCGTCTTCGTCATGATGTAACCCCCGCTGCCGCGACTTCCGAACTTGCAGTGCTCAATCGCCAATATGCCGCGGCAAATCCCGGCATGCTCGATATGAAAGATCCGCAAGTGACGGATCCCGTGCGCCCCCTCAAAGACGTGCTCGTCGAAGACGTACGCGCAAAGCTGTGGATGCTTTTCGGCGCCGTCGGATTTGTGCTCCTGATCGTCTCCGCCAACACTGGCGGAATGATGTTAGCCCGCGCTGTTAGTAGGGCAAAGGAATTCGCTGTGCGAGCCGCGATCGGCGCGGGTCGTGGCAGAATCGTCAGTCAACTGCTCGCCGAGAGTTTGATGCTCGCGCTCGTTGGAGGTGCCATCGGCATCGCACTCACAGCAGCCAGCCTCAGCGCAGTACGAAACATTTCTCTCGTCGATTTGCCCCGTGCCAGTTCAATCCATCTCGACGCCACGGTCCTGATGTTCGGAATCGCCGCCAGCGCCCTCGTAGGCATAATCTTCGGACTTGCTCCAGCTCTGGCGTCCTCAAAGGCCGATCTCGCAACCGTCCTCCGAGGAAGTGGCGAAGCTGCCGGCAACTCGAAGCCGACTTCCATCTTGGGTGCTCTGGGGGCCCTCGTCGTCGGACAAGTCACGCTGTCCATCGTCCTGGTGATCAGTGCCTCGCTCCTCATTGAGAGCATGGTCCACCTGGCCGGCGTCTATCCCGGATTTCAGCCGAGCGGCCTGCTCACGATGAAAGTCGCTCTTTCACCTACGCGCTATGACACCGAAGAGAAGCGAGCGGCGTTCTACGAGCAGATCGTCGAACGCGCTGCCGCCGTCCCGGGAGTAACCAACGCAGCCCTCACTCTCGATGTTCCGATGGATGAGTTTATGGGAACCACAGTCCAGGTGAGCGGCAGGCCAATCGCCCCGCTCAGCGAGCGGCCCATTTCCATCATTCAGAATGTCACCAACAGCTACTTTCAAACCATGCGAATTCCCATCGTGCGGGGAAGAGAATTTAACCCGCACGACAATAAGTCTTCCACCGACGTAGCCATCATCAGCGAAGCATTCGCCAAGACCTTCTGGCCGCAATATCCCAACGGACTGGATCCAATCGGCCAGACGGTCCTCTCTGGCTCGGAGCTGCGTCCCCACCAGGTCGTTGGAATCGTCGCCGACGTGCATCACACGGGACGCGACCAGCATCCCCGGCCGGAGATCTACTATTCCTGTGCCCAACAGCCGCCGCCGTCGGCAATGCTCGTCGTGCGTACCACGGGTGATCCGTTATCTCTGACTGCTCCAATCCGCAACGCAGTTCTTCAACTCGACCGTGACCAGCCCGTCTCACAAATTTCAACCATGAACGAAATCATCGAGTCCTCGGAGGGAGATCTGCGGTTAATGATGCGGCTCCTAGGAGTGTTTGCAGCCGTGGCGATGGGGTTGGCGCTGCTGGGACTGTACGGGGTCATCTCCTACTCGGTCGTCCGCCGCACGCGCGAAATCGGCATTCGCCGCGCTCTCGGCGCGCAAAGTCGCAACTTGATCTATCTCTTGTTAAAGCGAGGCCTCATCCTGGCAGGAAGTGGAGTCGTTGTGGGCCTGGGCGCAGCGGTTCTCGTAACGCGGCTTCTGCAAGATCTTCTCTTTCAGGTGAGCCCAACCGACCCGCTTACATTCGCAGCCATAGCAGCCATTTTCGTGCTGGTAGCAATCGGCGCAAGCCTGATCCCGGCGCTGAGAGCCACAGAAATCGAACCCTTGATCGCGATTCGAGCGGAATAAGGATTGCGACTGCGTTACGCCGGTGCGTTCGTCCCCAACGCCTCCAGCACATCCACCGCCGAACTATACCGTCCCATCGGCGCGCTGATCTGTGCTCCCTGCACCATCTGCCGCGCTGCGATCAGCATCTCGCGCGCGATCGCCACACCTTCCGCCCGCGCCGTCTCCGGCGTCTGTGCCTTCGCCATGCGCTCCAGAATGGAATCCGGCACCGATACCCGCAGCTCGTTTTTCATGAATTCGGCATTCCGTACGCTGACCAGCGGCCAGATCCCCGCGACCACGGGAATCCGGCAATGCTCGATCCTCTTCAGAAAATTCTCCAGCAGCCGCAGATCGAACACCGGCTGCGTCACCGCATATTCCGCGCCCGCCTCAACCTTGTACTCGAACCGCTTGATCTCCTCATCCAGATCGGTGAGTCCCGGATTCGCTCCCACTCCAATCACAAACCCAGTCCCCGTCCCAATCGGATTCCCTCCAAGGTCCAAACCTTGATTCAAGCTGCGGACAATGTTCACCAGCCCGATCGCATCCACGTCAAACACGGCAGTCGCGTCCGGATAATTCCCCATCTTCGGCGGATCACCCGTAATGCAAATCAGGTTGCGAATCCCCACTGCCGCCGCGCCCAGCAAATCGCTCTGAATGCAAAGCACATTCCGGTCGCGGCAGGTGTAATGCAAAATCGCATCGATGCCCACACCGCGCTGAATCAGCAACGACAACGCCTGATTGCTCATCCGTGCCGAAGCCCGCGGACTGTCAGGAATATTCACTGCATCCACACCAACTGACTTCAAGAACCGTGCGCCCTCGACTTCCTTCGCGATATCCGTACCCTTCGGCGGCACAATCTCGACCATGGTGACGAACTCGCCCCGTACCAGCTTCCCACCCAGCGCCGACCGATTCTCGAGCGGAACCGCCGGAACTGTCTTCGGCGTCTTGTGGCCTTCGCTGACCTGGGCTGACGCAGCTTTTCCGCGCGCTTCTCCCACGCGCAAAGCCGACTTCATCGTGCGAATGTGATCCGGTGTTGATCCGCAGCAGCCCCCAACCAGTCGGACTCCCGCCGCCACAAACTTCCGCGCATAGCTCGCCATATATTCCGGCGAGCACAAATAAATGTTCCTGCCGTCCACCGATCGAGGAATGCCGGCATTCGGCTGCGCCGCCAGCGGCAGGGAAGTCACGGCCCGCACCCGTTCCATCGCCTCCAGCATTGCGACCGGACCCACGCTGCAGTTGCATCCAATAACGTCCGCTCCCCACTCCTCCAACTTCGGTACAAACGTCTCCGGATCCGAACCGTCCAGGCAATTTCCGTCTTCATCAATCGTCACTTGGGCCACGATCGGAAGCGACGCCGTCACATCTCTTGCCGCCAGCATCGCCTGGTGAATCTCTTCCAGATATCCAAACGTTTCCAGCATGATCAGGTCCACGCCGCCTTCCACCAGCGCCGTAATCTGATCGCGAAACGAGTCCCGCGCCTCCTGATACGAAGTTTTCCCCAAAGGTTCAATCCGGGTCCCCAGTGGGCCAACCGATCCCGCAACCCAAACATCGAAGCTTTTGGCGGCCTCGCGCGCCAGGCGCGCTCCGGCAAAGTTAATGTCCCGAACTTTATCGGCCAGGCTGTGGCGGGCCAGGCGAAAGGAATTCGCACCGAATGTATTCGTTTCAATGATTTCCGCACCAGCCTGCAAGTAGTCGTGGTGGATGCCGCGAATCAGGTCCGGCTGGGATAGATTCAGCTCGTCGTAACATCGATTGATAAAGACGCCCTTGGCGTAGAGCAGCGTGCCCATGGCGCCGTCACACAGCACCGCCGACTGCTTCACCCGGGCCAAAAAGTCATTTGCCATATGATTGCTGAGAATACAGGATTAACTCCGTTTTTTGCATCTGACGAACTGATGCGGCAGCGAAGCATTTGGAATCAAGTAGACGCTGAAACCTTGGCCGGCGCGGCGTTTGTCTCCGTCCCGGTCTGCTATAATCGACGATTTCGCAACTAAATCTCTCATTTTCATGCCGTTAGGAGCTCGCTGTTTGAAGAAATGCATCCTTGCCATGCTGGCCGTAGTTTGCTCGGCCGTTTCGTTCGTTGCCTGCGGAGGCGGCAAAAAGACGACCCCAAAGCAAAGCGGCCTGCCAGAACGTGTTTTGGCATCTCAGGGCGTCACCAATGTCGCTAATTTCGGGGGATTGAGAATCATCAATGGTTACAATGACACCCTGCCCGCCGGCGTCGCTCCGCTGAGCGCCGGAACCAATCCAGGCCTGATGGCAGTTTCGCCGACCCTCAATGTGGCCGCTGCATTCGATCCCAGCACGAACACCGTTTACGCGGTAGACACCTCCAGCGAAAGCTCCATCGGCAGGGTTCAACTGAGCGGGCCCACTACCAGCTTTGTGGTCCCGACCTCGAATTCGACAGGATTCGCTGCAGTTCCGAGTGCGACCGTAAATGGATTCGCTTTCACCGGCGCAGTTCAATCCATGAGTTTTTCTACGGGTGTGCTTGGCACCATTGCCGTGAACAACGCCCAGACTGTCGTTTCGAACTCTGATGGCTCCCAGCTCTTGGTATTCAGCGGCGACTCAGATTCGATGACTGTGCTCAATCCAGGCGCGGCTGCTCCGCCTGTCGATATGAGTTGTTACACCAATCCACCGAATACAGTCTGCAATATCATCCCTGGGTTTGATCGCCCCGTATTCGCAGTGGTCAAAGACAATATGGCCTATGTTCTCAATTGCGGACCGCAATGTGGCGGAGCCCAGGCCAGCGTCATGTTCTTTGATCTTGCCACGTTGACGATCACGAAAACAATTCCCGTTCCCGCCGCTACCATGGCGCTCTTGAGCAACACAACCCTTTATGTTGCTGGAACTCCCATGACGGACAATGCTTGCACCGGCCAAACAACCGCCGCTAGAACTTGCGGTCGTCTTAGCCTCATCAACGTGACTACGGGAAAGATCACGGCCAGCGCTGTGATTACGGACGGATATCATGCCCGCATGGATCTCACCCCCAACGGTGAGCTCTTCATTGGTTCTCGTAACTGCACAAACATCGGGAACGTGAACGACATCCAGACTGTGAACCAGCCCACCAGCGAAGTTCGCGGCTGTCTGACGATCTATCGTGCCGATGGTTCTCTCGTCTTCCCGCCGGACAACGGCAATGTCGACGGCCTACAGTCCTTTACCACTCGCAACATTGAATACGTTGCCGAGGGCGGCAATCTTCGAGTCTATGACACAACCAAAGACATTCTGCTCGTCAACGACTTCTTGCCAGAGGGCACAATCAACATCGTGGGCTACGTCGGCGACGTAAGGTCCATCGACTTCTTCTAGCGCGTTAAGTTTGAACGAGGTCCAGCCCGCCCAGCAATCTTTGTATCAGGGCACAGCTTCAGCTGTGCCAAGAAGGACGTCGGGAAGAGCGGGGCTTTAGCCGCTGGATCTTTTCGGGACAGCCGCCCCGCTGTCCGCGGAGCGAAGCTCCGCTAGAGTGTTTTAGAAGGGATCGGCTTCAGGTGTACCCGTTTACCTCATCACCGCAAGCCGCGAAGCGGCGAAAGAATGCAGCCCACGGCGCGAGCCGTGGGTCTTTAGAGTGAATAAGAACAAGCCCCGAAGGGGCGAAAGAAAACTTCTCAGCCTCTCTTGCTAGCGGCTCCGCTCTTTGGAAGCCGCCTGGTAATAGCCGCAGCGCATTCGAAGCGCAGCCTCTGGAAACGAGCGCCCGCATCAAAACTTACGCGCTGTGCCCATCGCACTGCATCACACCTAAATAAGCGCTCCAAGGCCCAACCGCCTCCCGATACTGATACGCCATGATCCTCGATATCTGATGCAGATGTGTTAAATCATGCGCTGCCCACGTCGCCAGTAACTGCGACATCGTCACCGCACCCAACTCCGGATGTAGTCCCGGCCGATCTAAATCTGCGTCACTCAAATTCAACGCACGTAAAGCCGAGACATTTTCTGATCGCTCTTTAGCAAACTCATCCAGCAATTGCCCCAGCGACTTTCCTCGAATCTCCTCTTTGTGCCCACCGCGATCGAACACATCGAACGCCTTCGTATTCCCGGATTCCAGAATCCGGCGCGCCCGCGGCATCCAGTCCGTGCGCTCCCCATGAATCAAATGCCCGACCACTTCGAACACCGTCCACGATCCATCACCCTCACTCCGATGAGTCCAGGTCTCTGGCAGCCCTCGCAAAAGCGCATCAAGAGCTGCCGGAGTCCTCGACAGCAACGCAATCGTTTCCTGCAAATCAGATTCGCTCATTTGTGCACCGGCTCCAAAGTCAGTTGATGCGTCTTTGCTGCCTCCACAGCTTTCATCGTGTAAGGAAGAGTAAACGTCGTCCCTTCGTACCAGGCCTTCCACTGATCCATGAAGTAAGGGCTCAGAAAATTCCCGCCTTGCCCCGTTACCGTATTCAGCGTCGACTGATCCAAATCCGCCAGGTTTGCCGTGAACCGCTCTGACGGCCCGTGATACCGCGTCACCGCCTTCACGGTATACCCGCTGCCTGACTGCTCCTTTACTCCCGGTCCCGACCAGAGCGCAAGCACAGGGATCTTTTTCAGAATCGGATGCTGAATCTCTACCGGATTGAACGCTCCCCAACGCCACGAAGCCAGATCTGTCGGAGTTCGCGGATCACCTACCGCCGCCTCCACCGCCGCGGTCAGCAGTTCGTCATAATTCTGATACTTCTCAGGCAGCCACCGCTTGGGACGATGCAGCAGAATATTTTCCATCCACACCGAGCGCTGGAGCCAGGAGTACGTCTTCCAGTTCACCGTGGCTCTTTCTTTATCCATGTAAAGCTCGGAATCCGCCCCGGAAGCGCCTTCGGGACGATCCGCACCCAGCTTCGGTTCAAGCAGTAACCGCCGCAGCTCGCGAAGAGAATTTTCCGTAATCGTTGGCGCAGCAGACGAAGCCAGCATTCGTCCATCCCATCCACGCATTAAATCCGCAGCCTGTTTCGCTCGCGCCGACGGCTTCGACGCATGATCAACTGCGTACACCAGCCGTTCCGCCGCAAACGAATCCGGCTCCGAATGAATGTCCGTCTGCAGTCCCAGCATGTCCGCAGGAGAAAACTTTCTGCCCGACTCCAGCACGTGATAAATCCGCGCCGTCCTCCACGGCGCTTCCCATTCCATGCTGATCGAATTCGGGTAGTTGTCCGGCGAAATCCGGCCGTTCGCCGTCGCAATAATCCCCGACGGCGGATTGTAGATGTTCGGCAGCTTGTCGAACGGAATGAACGAGGTCCACTCGTGTGCATTATCGGCGCCGCTCACCGGCAGACTCCCATCCCCCGCCGCGCGAATCGGCACCTTGCCCGTCGCGTGATACCCAATGTTGCCGTCCACGTCGGCATAAACAACGTTCTGCCCTGGCGCGTCGAATTGCGAAAATGCCTTCTTAAATTCATCCCAGTTCTGCGCCGCATTCACGTCGAAGAACGGAATTCTCAGCCCGTCGTACAGAGTCCACCGCAGCGCTAACTGCCGCGTCTCTCCCGGAACCAAATCTGTGATGATCGGCCCATGACGCGTGACATTCACATCGATCGTGACATCAGGTTTCCCCATCACGTGAATTGTTTCAATCCGATGCTCCGGCCGCGCCCATCCGCTCGGAGTCTGATACTCGCCCTGCGCGTTGAAGTTCTCGATGTAAACATCCGTGACTGTCGGTCCCACATTCGTGAATCCCCAAGCTACCCGTTGGTTGTGGCCCACGACGACGTAAGGCATTCCGGGGAGCGTCACTCCCGCGACGTCGATGTTGCCCGAGCGAAGATGCGCTTCGTACCAGATGTTCGGGATCTGGTGCCCCAGATGCATATCATTCGAGAGCAGCGGCTTTCCCGTCACCGTGTGCTCGCCTGATACGACCCAGTCATTCGACCCATTCACAGGACGAAAATCTTCAGCCACAGTCGGCATCCGCTGCGTTATAGAGTTGTCCGGAGAATCCTCATCGTCGTCATCATCCGAATCTGCAGGCTTCTTGTCCGGCTCGTTCACATCCTCCCGCATTACAGTCGGCGGACGATCATGCCAGGAACGATTCACGAACAAATCCGCAGTCAGATCCGGCCCTAACTTGGCCAGTATTTTTTCGCGCTCCAACGCGTCGAAGAAATAGTGATAATTCAAGTCCTTCACCATCTGGTTAGCGATGACGACCGAGTCTTCGGGCGTCCATGGCTTCGGTGTATACCGAAGAATGCGGAACTCGATGGGCAGACGATCTCGGTGAGCAGCGATATAGGCGTTGACCCCGTTCGCATAGGAGTTGAAAAAAACCAGGTCCCGGGTGCCCGCCATCGTCAGCGATTTCTTCGCAGCCTCCCGCAGACCCAGAATTTTGGCTTCGCGGTCGTACTTGAGCGTGACATCACCCAGAATCTCCGAGAGCTCTCCGCTGGCCACCCGCCGCATCATGTCCATTTGCCAGAGACGGTCCTGCGCCGTAACGAATCCCTGCGCAAAAAATAGATCTTCGAACGATGAGGCCTCGATCGTCGGCACACCGTGACTATCCCGCATTATCTTGACTGGCGCCGACAGGCCAGCCAGTTGCATCTGCCCATCCAGCTGCGGCAGGGCCGTGTGCGCAATATGGTAGCCGTATCCGATAGCGCCAGCCGCCACCAAAACGACCGCGAGTAGAAGCCAAAGAATGACCCGGAGCAGAGGAAAACGCCCTCGTACAGGCGTTCCGATTTCAGCCATTGTGCTCATAATCGAATCTTCGATTGTATTCCAGGAACTACTCGAAGAGTGGATCCGACCCAGCGACTCTGCACCTAGCGAACCGACAAACAAAGCCGCGCATGCAGAATGCGCGCCCGGAAATTTTATCTCGTTCAGATCCCGATTACGGCTTCAACGCGAAAATCACGCCTTGATTCGTGGAGCCGCCGATGGCAGTCGACCAACGAGAGCCCCGTTGTGCAACACAAGACTTTCGATTTGAGGCCAAGCTCCATCCGCTCCATCGAATTGGTGCAAGATGTTTACCGTGCCGTGTCCGAGTGGGTCGAAAGTTTCTAGCAGGAGTTGGTGGAGAGGTCGTGCTCGAAGAATACAGAGAGTGTCCCGAGGTACAAAGCCACGGGGAATTGTTAAGCGGCTGTTACAAAGCTAGTGAGACCAGTTATTTTCGCTGCAGATCCTCATTCGTGAATACCCGCACGCCGGGACGCTTGCGGGACTTCATCGACATGGCGAAATCGCCTAGTGAAACACCATATCCGCGATTCAGCAGGGATTGCACATCGGCGGTGCCGGTCACCCCCGGGTTGATCATGCTTGGGGGCAGATTGGCTGGAGTTGTCGATGCCAGTTCAATGACGCTCGTCGGTGTCACTGACTCAATCGGGACTGTTAGTGGATTCGGCAGCGTGTTCGAGGCTTCACTGGTCGTCGAGTATGTGTACGTGGCGATCTGGTCGGCGGAGACGATGGGCGTATCCATGCGACGGGCGATAATCGTGTCTGCCGGATGCACTCCCCACATAACTTCGCCCAGGTAAACATTGGTCGCGGTATCTGCCGTAGATGAAGAAACCGGCGACGTGATTTGAGAAGGCGCCAGTTCGGTGGAACTCAGATACGGGTCCGACAATCCCGAACCGAACGACAGGCTTGGCGTTGCGATGGACTGCAGCAACAAGGGCGAACCGGTGTTGATCAGGTATTGAGGACCGGCTGAAAAATTCGTGTCTTGGGCGAAAGAGATTCCGGCGAGAACAATGAAGAGGAAACAGAAGCGCAGGCGCATAGCAGCCTCCCGGCGACTACCACATTGCTGGTTGTGATTATGGACCAAATGGCCCAAAACGCCAAGGGATTTCCGTCCAAAAGCCGCTCTGGGCAAGGATTTCAAGCTATAGGGACTGGGGCGACATGCTGCGCCGTTCACGCCGATTTTCGAGGATCACATAAAGCATGTAGAAGACAATTGCCAAATTCCCGATCAGGAGTCCGCAGCGCCAAATCGTCACCCCACGAAATAGCTCTCGCACTTCAAACGGCAACAAGAGTGTTCCTGAGACGAACGCTACCCACTCCGCCCATGTGCGCCCTTTCCAGAGTCCATACGCTTCAGTGAAGCGTAGTACGGCATAGGCGAAAGCGACTTCAGCCGCCGCCCACAGGCGGGCGTCGGTGATGCTGTCGGCGAAGTCGAGGAAGAGTTGCGCGTAGCGATGGTCTGTGCTGATGTGCAGGAGCACCAGCAGGCTCTCTGCGACCAGCCACGTGTCTTTGTGGACCAGCCAGAGAGCGCAGACCCCCATGAGAATGACGAATACACCCTTGAAGAACTCAAACGCTGCCACTGCGCGAAGCACCTGGCGCTGGCGGCGGTGGTGGCGGTCTTTGATCTTCCCCGAAGGCTGCATGAATGGACGTTTGCGAAATTGCAGAGTAACACGTGGAGTAGCCCTTTCCGTATCGGGACCTGCTCCCATGTTGTGCGTCCAGATTCCCTTACCTCAGTAACTAGAACGCTCTAGGGAAGGATGTAAGGATCGCTCCGAGGAATACCGTATGCGAAGAATCGTGATCGGGCTCGCAGTGTGGTTGTCTTGTCTGGGAGTATCGTCGGCCGCGCAGAACGCCGCGCCGCAAACCGCGCGCCAGGCGCTGCTGGAGATGTTTTTCAGCAAGACTCCTGGAACTCTGGTGAAGCACTTGCCGGCGGCGACCATTGAGGCTTTGGGGAAATCGGGGGCGATCGCCGGGTTGCAGCAGTATTCACTGCTGGCCGGCCAGATCCAGGCCCAGGGAATGAGCCTGCAGACTTTTGAGACGGGATCGATACTGCTGTCCACAGATAACACGAAGACCGGGCAGAGGTTTGAAGTCACCGTGGAGAACGACGCTCTGCGCGGAGACGAGGACGACTTGGAACTTTCGTTTCAGACCTACAAGGATGGACAGGCGCAGCGTACTCCGTTCATGCCACGCATGACCTTTTCGATGAAGCAGGAAGCGCAGGTCTGGAAGTTGAATGAGATATCGGTCACGATCCGCGTGCCGCTCGCCGATCCGGATTTCCTGAAGGCGATCACGGAAAAGATGAAGCCGCAGGTAACCGCAACCAGCACATTCACACCACGCGAGCAGACTCCTGCGCAGACTCCGGCACAAACTGCCAGCAGCGATGCGATGGTATTGGCGGCGATGCGATCGATATTGACCGCAGAGACAACTTACGCTACGACGTATCCGCGAGTGGGTTACACGTGCACCTTATCGGATCTCGACGGTTTCGGAAGCGGCGAACCGAATGAACATCAGGCGATGTTGATCAACAGCGGATTGGCCAGCGGAAAACATTACGGATTTGTGTTTACCCTTTCCGGATGCAGTGGAAGCCCGGCGAGTTCGTTCCGTTTGTCCGCCGCACCGAATGCGAATATGTTCGGACGGAAGGCGTTTTGCGCGGATCACTCGGGAACGGTGCGGGCTTCGCTGGACGGGAATGTGGATCGGTGCTGGAGCAGCGGAGTGGCGCAGTAGGCCAACTTCAAAATCCTTCACCACAGAGGTCACAGGGGTTCACAGAGAAAACCTGGGGCCTTACTGCCCAGGCCAGGCCGTCGGGTTCGGTGCCTACGTCGATCTTCCCTACTACTTCTAGAGTTTTCAGATCGATCACTGCGACGTAGTTGTCGGGCGTGGCCGCCACGTACGCTCGCTTGCCGTCGGGCTGCATCTGGATGCCGGCGGCGCCGTGTCCAACCTTGATTTCTTTGATGGCCTCGCGACTCGCGGCGTCGAGGACGACTACATTTTCCATACGAAGGCCGGAGACGAAGACGTGGGCGCCGTCGGGAGTGAACTTGAGGCGGTTCGCGGATTGCACGTTCGCATTCAGAGTATCGACTACTTTCTTACTCGCGATGTCGATGATCGAGATGGTGCCGTCTTGCGCGTTGGCGACCCAGATTTCTTTCTTGTTCGGCGAAACGTCGAAACCTTCGGAGCCGTTGCCGACCTTCACTACGGTTTCGTCCCAATCACCGCCGGGAGGTCCCCAGGGGCCCGGAGGCGGACCTTGCATTCCAGGCGGCGGAGCTGGCGCTCCGGGCGGAGGGCCGGCAGGGCGCGGAGGCAGTTTTTCGCTTATGGTTACCGTGCCGGAGCTCACATTGGTGGTGACGATGTGTTTGAGATCGTCGAAAACGTAAATCATGTGCGTGCGGTTCTGTCCGGTGCCGAGAATGAAGTCGATCTTCTGCGTGGCGGGATCGTAGCTGCCTAAGGCTTTCGCAGCTTCCGCCGTGAACCACACTTTTCCGCCGACAAAGTCGAGACCATGAGGGCCCTTGAGCGCTCCAAGATCAATGGACCCGAGCGCCTTCTGCCCGACAAGATCAATAACCGCGAGCGTGTTGTAGGCTCCGCCGCCGTAGTTGGAGACGTAAGCAGTCTTGCCGTCGGTAGATGCGATGACTTCGTGCGGATCGTTGCCGACCGGCGCTTTCGCGATCACTTTCAGCGAGGCGGGATCAACGATGGCGACCGTGTGGTCGTGCTTGCTGAGGGCAAGAAGGGTTTGTGTGGGAGTCTGAGCGTAAGCCAGCGGTGTAAGAATGGCAAGCGCAAGTACGACGAGGGAAGACTTTCGCATAAGCGGTTACCTCGTGAGATCCCAGATTTACCCTGCGTTCCTTTGTATCCTCTGTGGTGAAAATTTTTCGGTTTTTTTCGCCACACAAGGATGAAACGGGTTCCCGTCCCCGATCAGCCCTTCTTCTGCCGGATCGCGGCACGGAGTTCCGCTACGATCTCTTCCGAAGCGCGAATCGCGGCGGCGTGCTGATCTACCGGAAAAGAAATCGCGCCGACGCGAGCATGGCCTCCGCCTCCGTAGCGCTCGCAAATCTTGGCTAGGTTCACCTCGGGAGCCTGCGGAGCCCAGGGATTCGATCCCACTGAAACTTTTACGCGGAAGCTGCTCTTGCTCAGCCCGACGCTGTACACCGACTCCGGATGCAGATAGTAAGGGATGAACTTGTTATATCCCTCAAGGTCGTGGTCGGTGACATCAAAGAAGATCGTTGCATCTTTGCACTCGGTGCGCTCTTTCAGGATGCCAATCGAGAGCTCGTGGCGCCGCAGGAGCGGCGGCAGCAGCGGCGCGACGAACGGTTCTTTCAGAACTTCGCCAAGGGGTTTGATTGCGAGCAAAGGAATCAGGTTCGGGACGAAGCCATGATCAGGTGCCGATTCGATCACCATAGTCAGCTTCATTGCGGGCGCTTCCATCTCAACCGCGGTTTTCGCATCGGGGTAGAGAGCGCCGTCAATGACGTCAGTCCAGTGGACGAGATCCGCGACGCCTGAGGGATCGAAACCAAAACGCTGTTGCGCAATCATCGCAATGAAGCTGGTGCACGACTTGAAGTCTGGGTCGTAGAACTTGCGGTTGCTCTGGTCCTGCTCGAAGTGCTCCGCATCGGCAGGCGACAGGAAGGCACTCTCATGATGGTCAAACCACCATGTGATCTGCGGCGAACTCGAGTATTTGAAGTCGACAATGGCGTTCTCATCCCCGTCGAACTGCTTCTCATCGAATAGCGCGCCAGCGCGGTGAACCAGTCCAGTGAATTCAAACTGGACGTCGCTCCGGATGCGTTCGCGGTAAAAGCGGGAAAACAGGGCGGCCGAGGACGCTCCGTCGAAACACTTGTCGTGATAAAAGACCCGAACTCGCAATGCATGCCCCAATCGTTCACGGAATTCCTGCGACCGAGGCTGCGTCGTGGCCGGCTCAGGTCGCGAGGTAAAAGCTAATAGGATTGACAGCTTGGAGGGAGAAAGTCAAGAGGCGGAGTTGTGCATGTCACCATAAATTCATCAACACCAAGGGCACGAAGGACATGCGTAGGGTTTCCTTCGTGTGCCTTTCTGCCCTTGGTGGTTAACCGGGATGACCAGTTCGTCCGTGCTGGCAAGCTGGTTCTACATGGTGTTCGCATTCTTTTCCGCCATGTCGCCGATGAAAGGGAGCTTCCACATCTGCCCCTGGTTCGCCTTCAGCAGCAGGATGATCCAGATGATGAATCCGGCCAGTCCAATCAGCGGCCAGATCAGGATGGTCAGCCAGCCGAGAAATGGAATGTGCGCGATGAAGCTGAGGACGATCCAGAGAGCTGTCCACGCGATCGCGAAGAAGATGCACTGGAAGGAGTGGAAGCGGATGAACTTGCTTCGGTTGTAGGGTGCCATCACGAGAAAGATGATGGCGGGAATGACCGTTACGTAGGCGATCATTCCGGCTACGTTGTCGGACATCCCTTGCGCGGGAGCGGTTGCGACTGCGGGGCCGGTGGCGCGGCCTGCGCAAGCTGGACAAGTGGTGGCGCCTTCAGGAATCTGTGCGCCGCACATGCTGCAGAAAGCCATAGTAGCCCTCCGACTCGGGTGGAAGCGGCATCGATAATCGTCAAGACACGCGCCGCAATCTGAGTCGGCGGGAAAGTATCAGAAACGGACGAGCAAAGCAATCGCCAATTCCTTAGCGCGCCGGGCTCCTTTGCGCATGCTGCGCGGCGTAATCGCCAACCCACGGCAGCTTGAACATCTCTCCTTGCGCGGCTTTGACAATTAGAACGATCCAGACCAGGAAAGCCGCTAGGACTGAGACCGTTGCAAGCACGGCCAAGAGAAGCGGACCAACCATCGGGATCCAGAAAACCACCACGCTGAGTAGCCGCAGCATGCAGGCCATCACGATGCCGATGAGCCAGCACAGAAGGCACTGCACGGAATGGAATCGGACGAAATAGTTCGAGCGGTAGGGTTCGCGAAACAGAAAAATGAGCGCTGGGATGAAGGAAAGATAGGCGAGTGCCCCCGCAATGCTTTCGGAAAAGACGCCGACTCTCCCGACGGCGCGTTCGGGAGCGATCATGGAACGGCCGCAGCCCGGACAAAACGCGGCCGTGTCTGGCATCTGGCTGGAACAATCAGGGCAGGATTTTGAACTGACGACAACCTGATCCATCTGAGCCTTCCCTTCGGCCCTTGCGGTGGAACATATCAGATGCCATGAACCGGCGACAAATTCGGGAGAACCTATCTGCGTATTGACGCTGGCGGGAGCGGGGAGTAAGGTTCGGGCAAATTCCGGTCGAGGTCAATCGGCTTTTTGAGGCGAGGAATCTATGTTCTGTCCCCAATGTGGTGCGACTAACGCCGATAACGCAGCCGTATGTGTGCAGTGTGGACGGATTCTGCAGCCGACAGTTCCACCCACGCCACTGCCAGTTACGGGAACTGTGATCCCGCCGCAAGGAACGACCGTGCCGAACTATCTGGTGTTCGCGATCCTGGCGACCGTGTTCTGCTGCCTTCCGACCGGAATTCCAGCGATCATCTACGCAGCGCAGGTGAATGGAAAGCTTGCGGCCGGCGACTACGCCGGAGCGCAGGCCGCTTCGAACAATGCGAAGATATGGTGCTGGGTTTCCTTTGGAATTGGGCTGGTCGGTACGATGTTCTGGATCTTGATCGCAGGCGTTGGAATGTTGCGCCACCTGCCTCATTAACAAGATGCGTATTTCGACGAAGCAGCAAGTCACTGCGGTAAGCATCATGGTCGGGCTCGGTCTCACTTGGGTGCGTGTGTTCGATCCGGCGACGTCGGGCTTTTTCCCTCCTTGTCCGGTTCACTATCTAACCGGATGGTACTGTCCGGGATGCGGGTCTTTGCGGGCGACGCATGCATTACTGCATGGAAACTTCTTGCAGGCATGGGCGATGAATCCGCTCACGGTAATGCTCCTTCCGTTCCTGATTTATGGGTTGATTTCCGAGGTGCTCATTCGCCTCAGGGGCCGTGGATTGTGGCAGCCGACGTTGTCAGCCCGGCAGATTTGCGCATTATATGCGGCAATCATTGTGTTTGGGGTCGTGCGGAATCTACCCATGCAGCCGTTCGCGTGGCTGGCTCCAGGGGCGATGTTGCATTTGTAAGTTTGTCGATGGCGCTGGAGAGCGACTTGTGCAGTGGGCTGTATCCTGCCGGCATAGCCGGACTACCCCCCGTTCGAGGAGTTGCTTTTCTCGCGGCAGTCTTCGCAGAGGCCGTAGATCTGGAACGTGTGGCGGGTAGTGAGGTAGTTGTACTTGCGTCCGATCTCGCGCTCCAGTTGGCCGACTTCCTGCGAAAAAAACTCCACCGAACTCCCGCAACTGGTGCAGACCATGTGATGGTGGCTCCGCCGGTTGTACTGGTGCTCGTAGCGGGCTATGCCATCGTGAAACGCGACCTCGCTGGCGAGTCCGCACTCGGCGAGTAATTTCAGGGTGCGATAGACCGTGGTATAGCCGATTCCGGAATCCTTTTTCTGGACGAGTCGATGAAGTTCGTCGGTTGATAGATGGTCACGGGTCTCGAGAAAGGTGCGAAGGATGGTATCGCGCTGGCCAGTCTGCTTAAGACCCACGTCCTTCAGATGACGGTGAAGGATCTCCTGCGCTTCGCGGATCATCTGCCGCGAAATGCTAGGTTGATCATCGATGCGCTTTTGCAGCATGGGTAGCGAGTCAGAATACCACCGGAAAAATTGAAAATGAAATTCATTTTCAGCAGCCCGCCGGGCCATCAGCAACCCATGCAGGCCCATGATGGTAAACGTCACAAGCAGACATTTAGGCACTAAGCCATTGACGCATTTAGCCATTTAGTGAATTAGTTAATGAAAAACCTGGAACCGGGCCCCTCCGAAGCGCCAAGAACGCCCGAAGACCGTCTTCCATTGATTAAAATGACTCAGTGATTAAATGAAATAATTCGACCTGATGCTCGAACGACTTAGCACGTTTTCCACAGCTCAATGTGACATCTGACCTTGTGCGCGGGCTGCCGAAAAGTAGATGATAAGCGCGGCGAGCGGTCTGAGTAAGGGTTGACCGAATTCAACTAAGTCTTTGTGGCTCAAGATTTTGCCCGTAAGTCATTGAGCGCCATAGATTATTTCGAGATTTTCCTCTAATCCCATGATTCCAGAGATCCGGGAGGGAAGGGGGGGTACCTCCCGATCCAATCGGATTCCCATTTTGGAACTCAGCAAACTCGTTTGTTTTTCTTTGTCTCTCTTTACAGCTTGTTTCCCAAACTCCTCACCGCGCGCGTGTTAGCCTGAATCTCCATTCTGTATGCAAAACGCCAATCCCACCCATCTCGATCTGCAAGCGACCGCAAAGCAGATCATGCAAGAACACGGCTTCAATCCTGATTTTCCTCCTCAGGTTGCACAACAGCTTGCCAGTTTGAAACAACCCACGCAGAATTCTGCTGACGGCAACCTCCGCGATTTGCGTCACCTGCTCTGGTCGTCGATCGACAACGATACATCCCGCGATCTCGATCAGATCGAAGCTGCCGAGCCTGCAACGGACGGGAACGTCAAGATCATGATCGGCATCGCCGACGTCGATGCCTACGTTGCGAAGCAAACCCCAATCGACCAGCACGCCGCGTGCGAAACCACAACGGTCTACACGGGTGTGCGCAACTTTCCGATGTTACCCGAAGAACTTTCTACAGGCGTTACTTCGCTCCTGGAAAATCAGGATCGTGCTTGTATCGTGATCGAATTCGTCGTCGATTCGGAAGGCAATCTCAAAAGCTCTGACGTCTATCGCGCACTCGTAAGCAATAAAGCCCAGTTGCAGTACAACTCAGTCGGAGCGTGGCTTGAGGGAACTGCGCCAGCGCCGCCGAAGGTCGCAGGATCCAGCGAATTGCAGCAACAGCTGAAAATGCAAGACACAGTCGCGCAGAAGCTGAAGCAGCAGCGATATCAGCATGGCGCGCTGAACCTGCAAACCGACGAAGTTCACCCGCTCGTTCTCAATAATCAGGTTGTCGATGTCGTCAAGCAGCAAAAGAATCGCGCCACGGAGCTGATTGAAGACTTCATGGTTGCGGCGAATGGAGTGGTTGCGCGCCTGCTGGAGAATGTCGACTCGCTCCGCCGCATCGTGCGTACTCCAAAGCGATGGGATCGCATCGTCCAACTCGCCGCCACAAAAGGCGAAAAGCTCCCGGCACAACCGGACTCCAAAGCCCTGAACGATTTCCTGCTGAGCCGCAAAGCAGCCGATCCTGACCACTTCGCCGATGTCTCGCTGGCTGTGATCAAGCTGATCGGTCCGGGAGAATATGTCCTCGAACGCGCTGGTGAAAGCTCGCAAGGCCACTTCGGCCTCGCCGTCCAGGATTACACTCATTCCACTGCTCCAAACCGCCGCTTCGCCGACGTCGTCACCCAGCGGCTGATCAAAGCACTGCTTGTCGGACAGAAGAATCCCTACTCTACCGACGAACTCACTGCGATCGCATCGAACTGCACTCTGAAAGAAGACGCCGCCCGCAAAGTGGAACGCGAAATGTCGAAACGGCTTGCTGCAGTGGCCATGCAAAACCGCATCGGTGAGGTGTTCGACGCGATCGTTACAGGCAAAACCGATCACGGAACCTTCGTCCGCGTCATGCAGCCTCACATCGAAGGGCTCCTCGCACAGGGACAACAGGGCCTCGATGTTGGCGACAGACTCCGAGCCCGCCTGCTTCGAACGGATGTTCAGAAGGGATATATCGACTTCGCTCGTGCCTGACTCTCGATCACGTCAAATACCAATCTCGCGACAGTCGCCTCGCAAGTTACTAGTTTGGCGCACAATGGCACGTTAAGCTCGCAACAGGCTACAGTGCGGGAAATTTGGTTGGATTTTGTGTGTTTGGCGCAATCTCGTGTGTTTGGCAATGGCGTCTATTCTGCCCGTGTCTCTGACAGCGCAGGAGAGCGCCGGCGCAATCCTGTACAGCGGCAATGGAACTCTCGTGAATCAAGGTCAGGCGCCGGCTTCGACTGCGATCTTCCCCAACGACCTGATTCAGACTCCGAAAGGTTCCCCGGCTCGGATTCAACTTTCCGGTTCGGAGACACAGGTCAACGCTGAAACCCTCGTGCAATATCAGACCGGAGAGTTGGCTCTTGATCACGGCAGCCTCTCGGTGAACACCAGCCGCGGATTGAGAGTGCGCGTTGGTTGCATCACCATCACGCCCGTTCACGACAACGCGTGGACTCGTTACGACGTGAAGGATGTCGACGGGAAGGTTACGATTTCGTCATTCAAAGATGACGTTTACGTCGATGCTCGCCGTAGCAACTTTCAGGACGCGAAAGAGCAGGAGCGCAACCGCAGCATCGTCCACGAGACCGAGCAAAAGACGCGCGAAGAGCAGTGCGTAGGCGCAGACGACAATTCCCGCGAAGCGGCTACCGTCGGTCCACTGAACTCGTGGTATGCGGTCGCAGCGGGTACTGCAGCCGTCATTTTCACTACGTGCTATGCGCTCTGCCGCAGTTCAGAACCACTCAGTCCCGCATGTCCTTCAAAGACCAGCAACAACAACTGTTCTACTCCGTAACCACTGCCTTCACCAGGTTACGCGGATGGTCGACGTCGTAGCCTTTCTTCACGGCCACGTGATACGCGAACAACTGCAGAGGAATCACTTCAAGAATCGGCAACAACAGTTCCGGCGCGCTCGGGACGTAGAAGACCTCATCTGCGATTTCAGCAACTTCCTTGTCGCCTTCTGTCGCGACAGTGACGAGCGGGCCCTTGCGCGAGCGGACTTCTTTCAAGACTTCTAACGTGCGGCGGTAGCGCAATATCGAATCCGGATCGTGACGGTCGACTGTGGCCAGCACAACAACGGGTAACTTCTCGTCGACCAGCGCGTTCGGTCCGTGCTTCAGTTCTCCCGCTGGATATCCCTCGGCATGAGCGTAGGAAATTTCCTTCAGCTTGAGTGCGCCTTCGCGGGCGATGGCGTAATGCACGCCGCGTCCGAGATAGAGGAATTTTTCGGCTTTGAAATGCTCCGACGCATACTCTTCCGCCAGGTCATCCCAGCGCGAGAGTTCGTGCTCGAGCTGTTCGGGAATGCGGAGTAGACATTGCAGGTCGGTGCGCGTGACCTCGCTGGTCATGCGTCCGCGCTTGCGCGCGAAGAACAATGCCATCAGATAGAGAATCGTGAGCTGCGTGGTGAAACTCTTGGTGGCGGGAACGGAAATCTCCGGGCCCGCTCCGCTGATCAATGCTGCGCTCGCTTCCCGCGGAATCGTGGTGTTGGGCACATTGGAGATTGCGATCGTCTTCAACCCTCGAGTCCGAGCCTCGCGTTGCGCGGCGATGGTGTCGGCAGTTTCTCCCGACTGCGTGATCACCATGACGACGGGATCGACAGAAGTGTGCGTCGAGCGATAGCAATACTCGCTGGCGTACTCCACGTCGACCGCGACGCCGGAGAGGTCTTCGATCATGATCTCGCCCGCGAGGCCAGCGTGACGGCTCGAGCCGCTGGCAGCGATGATCAGCTTTTCGAATGTGAGCAGCGCGCCTTCGATGGGCTGCAATTCACCCGGGAAGATGATGTCGTCTTTGAGGTGCTTGCCGATGGTCTTGGCGATCGCGGTCGGCTGCTCGTAGATCTCGCGCCGCATCGCGTGTTCAAACTTCTGATTGGAAACCTTCTTCTTCTTTTTCGTCGGAGTCATGATAGTTAGAATTTCAAACCGATACCCAGATCAAACGGAAAACTCGCGTTCAGGCCTTGGCCTCGGCGCCTTCGAAGTGAGCTTCGATCTCTTCGAGCGTTTTGCCTTTCGTCTCAGGCAGGAACCATGTCGCCGTGACGAAGTAAATCACCGTAAAGCCCGCAAAGCCGAAGAACAT
>DATJWZ010000640.1:0-4440 GCA_035500795.1 Candidatus Eiseniibacteriota bacterium
GCGATCTTCCATCACCGTCGGAAGCTTGTGGAATGATTCGGGGAAATTCGCCAATATGGTTTCCGACTATAAGGCCTCGCGGGTCGGCGATCTGGTCACGATCAGCGTCGCGCAGAACCTGTCGGCTTCGAGCACAGGCAATGTTGCCACGAATCGCAGTTTCTCAGCCAACTCCGGCATTACGGCTTTGCCAGGGAAACTCAAGACCGCAGGAGTAGCGAACCTTTTCGCGGCCAATTCTGCGGAAGCATTGTCAGGGAAGGCTCAAGCTACTTCCCAGACTTCGCTGAGTACGACACTCACCGGACGCGTCGCCGCCGTCTTGGCGACCGGCACACTGGTTGTCGAAGCCGAGCGTCAGATCACAATGAACAACCAGCACGAAACCGTCATCCTTCGCGGACTGGTGCGGCCGGGTGATCTCGACGCTTCCAACACGGTTGTGTCAAACAATGTTGGAGATCTCGAGGTTGAGGTCAAAGGCAAAGGAATTATCAGCGAAGGCACGCGCCCGGTGAATCCGATTATGAAATGGATCCTGCGCGTCGTCGGGTTTTAGGAGAGCCTGTATGCGATTCGGCAGACGATTTCGACCGCTTTTTATCATCGCCACTGTGATCCTCGCCAGCGCGACAGCGCTCGCGGAAGCACACAAAGTTCTGATCCGCGATATCGCCTCAGTCGAAGGAGTTCGCGATAACTCGCTCGTCGGTTACGGCCTGGTCGTCGGGCTGAAAGGAACAGGAGACCGCCAGCAAACCTATTTCACGGTGCAGACTCTCGCCAGCATTTTGGCTCGCATGGGCGTGCAAATTCCAACCGCGTCAGTCCGCGTGAATAACGTAGCGGCCGTTTTCGTCACTGCGAGTCTCCCTCCGTTTGCGCGGCCGGGCATGCATGTCGACGTTATGGTCTCATCAAGCGGAGATGCGCGCAGTCTTGAAGGTGGACTTCTACTGCTCACTCCCCTTTATGCCGCCGATGGCCAGATCTTCGCGGACGCCCAAGGCCCACTCGTCGTCGGAGGCTACGCCGTAGGAAACTCCGCAAATGCAAAGCAGATGAACCATCCTACCGTCGGCCGAATTCCCGGAGGTGCGCTGGTCGAGCGCGACAATTCTGTCGATCTGACGAAGCTTGACCATCTCTCCTTGCTCCTTAACGAACCAAATTTCTCGACTGCCACCGAAATGACCTCCGTGATCAATAGAGCGTGGTCGTGCCAGATCGCAAGCGTCATTGACAGTCGCAGGATTGAAATTGAGGTGGCCAAAGCCGGTCGCGCATCTGTCCCCGCCCTCATGACTCGTATCGAAAATCTGGAAGTTGAAGTGTATCGCCCAGCTAAGGTCGTCGTGAATGAGCGCACAGGCACAGTCGTTCTCGGGAAAGACGTGCATCTCGGAGCGGTTTCCATTCTGCACGGGAGCTTCTCCATCGAAGTTACGACCGCGTTCGATGTTTCCCAGCCCAATCCGATGTCGAGCGGCAAGACTGAGGTTGTTCCCCAAACCAAAGTCATGGCGACCGAAGCGCCGGCCCGCAACGTTGCACTCGAAGAAGGAGCCAGCGTTGAGCAACTTGTAACTCGGTTGCAAGCCATCGGGGCGACGGCTCGCGACGTTGTCTCGATTCTGCAAGCAATCAAGGCCGCCGGCGCACTCGAAGCAGAATTGGAGATCATTTAAATGTCTCAGCCGCTGTCCCCTATCAACTCCATCCCCGCCCAGCTTGCGGCGGCAGTTCCTAATCCGCGAAGCATTCGAGCAAGCCGTGAGTTCGAGGCCAGCCTCATCGCGTCTCTGCTTCAATCTGCTCAGAAAACATTTGCGGCTCTACCGGGAGAAGGCTCGTTCGCGGGCTCAGAGAATTATGACTATATGGCCACTCAAGCCTTGGGTTCCGCAATCGCCGCACGCGGAGGCTTCGGCATTGCAGACATGATCTCCCATTACCTCGCCACACATGGCGACCACAAGTAATCTGCAGCGACTGCGTGGGTTCGTCACAACAGGGAGTGTCGCTCAAACTGGACCCAACCTGACACAGTACGCTCCACCTCAGACATGCACTTCCGCTTCTGCGGCTCCCGCTCTACTAAAAGACCTGGCGGGTCAGGTCAAAGCCAACGAACATTCCACTTGGCTTATCCGCCGTCGTATCGCCGAGGAATGTCGCGCGAGTTCCTGCGCGCTGCGAGACCGTCGTTCCCGGACTGTTCGTGAAGCCAAATGTAAATGCGTGTCTCCAGATGTGCTTTTGAATTCCAAACGAGTACGCCGGACGATGGATGCCGAGATCGGGTCCGTTGACCAGCGTTGGTATCGCTTCCGCGACCAGCGCGACTGTCGGCCTGATATCTACTGCCAGTGCGACGCCCAAAGAAAATGTGTCTGCGCATGGCTTCAAGTTCAGTGATGGACTGCCGGCCGCGAGTGGGGCGCCGCAAGGCTGATAGGGTGGCGGATCCGTGAGCGCGGAGGTAGCCTGCAGCACCGGGCGATTATGGATATTGAACGTCGGCGCAACGTATATTTGCGCTCTTTTCCCGATGCTGCGCGATGCCAGCAATTCGAAAGTTTCCGTGTAATTCCTCTCGAAGTTATTTTGACCATCCACCGAGAAACGCACCGAAGCGTTAAAGGGCTGTCCATCCTTCTCGTCGAGAAAGTTGTACGCCGCCATCAGTTCGATCGGCCGACCGATGTCGCTCGGCGCACGATATGCAAACACAGAGAATTTATCGGTTACACCATAACGTACTCCGACGGCCGGGATAGCAAAATCGTCCAGTCCCAGCAACGTTGCTCCTCGTGCTGGCCCGCTGAACGCCGCTTCGTAAGGAAAGCGGTGCGTGAAGTTGATGTACAGGCCGTGTTTCACCGGCCGTCGGCCCGTCGGAACGCTGAACACCAGGTCATCGCCGGCCTTATAAATATTGGGCTCCTCCCCTGCAGGCGCTGGCTTAGGGGTCGCCGGATTTGTGGCCTGCCCTGGGGCGTCGTTCTTCGTGGCGGTTTCCCCAGTAGCCCGGCTCGATGATGACGCACCATCCTTCATTTCTGTCACCGTTCGTGCGGCCACATCGACAAGGTACTTCTGGCCATTCCGCTCGACGATTACTTGTGAAGAAGACCCATCGACAAACCTGATTCCATTTGCGTCGGAAGCTCTTTCGGGCGGGCCCGATTGAGACATGACTAAAGATGGCGAGATGCAGAGGGCCAGCACTAGAAGCTTTAAGCCAAGCACTTTTTGCAGGTTCGACATTCTGGATTCCCCTCAGACACGGCTGTGGATTCAGTCCAAAACGAGCGGATTCTTGCAATTGGACATTTTGACAATATCGCCAAGCGCTACTCCTCATTTGTCAGAGGGTTGTCATCATGCCGTCAACTTTTATTCTTCCCGTGCTTCTCCATTGCGATCGATCGTCCACAAGCTACTTTTTGTTCACGCACTTCCTCAACTTTGAGCAGGAAACTTACAGATTCATGACAAACAGGTGACAAAAAGCCAGATCTGCGCCGCTATTCTTCAATCATCAATGTCGATTTAAACGGGGTTCCAAATCATGAAACGTTGGTTTCTTGCGGTTGTCGCGTGCTCGTTTGCAATCTTCCTGCAGTTGCCTGCGGCTGGTTCGCCGGGAAGCAAAGACGCGCCAGGCGTGCAAACGTTCACTGGGGAAGTCACCGAAAGTCTTTGCCCGAAAAATCACGACGACATGATGAAGCAGATGAAGAACATGCGCATGGACAAGGCCACATGCGAGCGGACCTGCATCCAAATGGGGGCGAAGTACACGCTCTATGACGCGTCAACCGACAAGGTGTACCGCTTGGATGATCCCAAGAAGATTGAGCAGTACGCTGGTCAGAAGGTGCGTGTGACCGGCACTCTGAAGAAGAAAACGATCACTATCCAGAACGTGGAGGCGGCCAACTGAAAAGTTGGGAACCGGTTCTACTACAGTTAGGTGCAGCGGCTCTCTATTTCTCTGTGCGGCAGTGTGAACGGCTATTGAGGTCGTAACAGCATTCTTACCACTCCAACGAGTCGCGCAGCGACGATGGAGGAATCCGTTGTCCTGTCCCGCATCACAGCGCCCATCTCGTACAAAGCTACTGAGCCAGCGACGGTGGTTTCACCTTCATAGCAGGATCACCGAACAAAACAAATGTCCGGCGAACATCTAGATCGTTGATAGTAGACTTCGCTTTGCGAACTGCCTCGCCCAACGTCATGCCACTCGCTGCGTTTTGAATAATCGCCGCATCAAGCGTGGTCTGCGGTGGAGCCTGATTCAATCCGCTCGACGCGACTACAGCAACCGCTCCGCCATTCGGCACCAGTTCGAGTGTCACTCCGAGCGGCTCCGCATAGACGTCCTGGAAGTATCCATTCAAGCAGTCCATGATCAGGAACACCGGTAGCTGC
>DATJWZ010000641.1:0-3185 GCA_035500795.1 Candidatus Eiseniibacteriota bacterium
GTCCAAAGCCGGGTAGTAGTACTCTTCCCAGCCCCAGAATGCCCGACGAAGAGATTGGCATCGCCATTCGCCCGGACGATGCCTGTGCCATGCAGTTCAATCGCCTTCTCCTGCGTAAGGCGATGCATGATGAGCAATTCGTCGAGTGGATAGCCGAACGGATCAGGTTGATAGCAAGCTCCAGCGAAGAATTCCTCGCTCATCAGGAGCGAGCCCCGGCTAAATTTGCGGTTAATGAGGAGGCGCTTATGAGGTTGGACTCCTGGCCCGGAACGCAAATCAAACTGGAATTCACCACTACTATCGTAGAGACACCATGTGGTATCGGAGTCGAATGCCTTTGCTTTTTCCGGCGGGGAAAGACGGCTCACCCAGTCGAGTTCGATGTTGATATCGAACGCTTCGGTGTCGGCACGAAAGGGCTCAAGCGATTGACCAAAGACGACTTTCGAGTCTCGCGCCCCTGAAAGTTGAACGCGAACTCCCCCAATTTCAAAACCGTAGAGGTGTGTACTGGTTTGCGTCCAACTCGAAGACTCAAGCAGTGTTTGTTCCGGCATCTGGAGTGGTTTATGAGCCGGCATTGGGGCAGGTAAGCCCGCATAGATCATGAGTGCCGGATCGTCCTAATACCTTGCAGGCCCCGAGAACAGCCTCTTCCGGGCGCAAACTGATCGTCGTGAGCTGAGGGCGCTCATAGGGCTTTTCGCCTTTGGCTTGCTTGAATTCAGATTTCATTCAGCTTCCACCCTCAACTTCGACTTAATGACTGCCACAGTTCCCACATCCGCCAGCGGACACGGTGACGTTGCTTAAAATTGGCAGGATCTGCTGCGGCCCTGACCAGCTTTCCACGTCGATTTCCTTATTTGCGATGCGACCGGCCGATTCCATTAACTCTTCATGGTGAATACCACCCGCACAAAAGTCGCATTCACCGTGTGCGGGCACTTCAATTCCGACGACTGCTGCGCGCAAATGGGCGATCTGGCAAAGAAATTCGACCGGACTCTCTTTGTCGCCGTTTTCCATCTCACCATTCGCGGGGCACATTCCGCAGATTGGTTGAATACTGCACTCGATGCATTTCGTAATTCGCGTGCGTTTGCGATTGCGCAGGGATAATAGCGAATTCTCCCAGACTGTCTTAACTCCTGCGTCCCGTGCGCTAAACAAGTCTTGCTGAGAAATCACGCAAATTCCAACTTCTCCGTAAGCGTTTAATGCAAAGGCGGTGGCACCTCCGCCGCAATGATAGACAGTGTCGATCTGAGAAAAACTTGGCGGACGCTCGACGGCTCGTTTCACCAGTGCAAGGTACTCACTTCTTCCTTTGGGAGTCGCCATATCCAGCGCGACGACCTCTTCTGGAGTGAGCCTGACGGCCAAAGGGCTCTGAGAGCAATCAATCCGCGGATTGATTTGCCCGTCAGCCTTGAATTCCACGCCAAGCTCTTCTTCTGCAAACCTTCGCATCGCCATTACTTCATGCTTGTTGATGCTGGTCGCAACCGTCTTCAGAGTCAGTGGCAGGCCTCGCTCTTTCAGCAGGTTGATGCCACGGAGGCAGCGGTCGTACGAGCCGGGAATCATCGTTAACGCTTCATACGTCTCGCGCGTCCTGCCGTAGAGCGTGATCTCAATCGCGAATGGCGGCCACTCCGCCAGGTAGTCCGCAATCTGCTCGTTGATGATCGTGCCGTTGGTGAACAGCGTGATCAGGAAGCCTTTCTTCTTAGCGTAGGTGTAGATTTCGAGGAAGTCTTTGCGCGCGAAGATCTCGCCGCCGGTGTAGAGAACCCAGAAGCAGCCCATCTCGACCAGTTCGTCGAGCACGCGGAAGTGCTCTTCTTTGGTCATCTCGCGGTTCTTCGCCTCGAGATCGCCCATCGGCAGGTTGTTGTAGCAGTGCAGGCACTCGAGCGGGCAACGGCGGGTCACTTCGATGGAAACTTGCAGGGGCACGCGCTCGCCGCTTTGGTTCTGATGCAAAGCTGCGCTGAACTCCCCGTAACTTAACTGCTCCACGCGTCCTCCTGGGAAAACGGCCGCATTCCGCTTCCCGCCCACAGATTCGCGATCAGTCGCCGGCCATCGCTATGCGCGTGGCAACATCGACCAAGCCTACTGCCTTCATTTCACCTACAAACTCTGCCACGTCACGTTCGGCATGGTCTTCGACTACGTCGTACTCGTTTGCGATCGCTTCGGCCAACTGCTTGACCGTCTTGGGGGTTTCCAGCAACTTCCAGATGAGCGTTCCCGTTCCATTGAAACTGTAGATCGAAGCCAGATCGCCAACCTTTCCGCGAATGGGGACGATCAACGTCTCTCCGGCAATCACGCGCGCGACGACCGATTGCGAACGAACCACCGCTTCATCCCGCGTCGCAGTTGCCATGAGGGCTCCTCTTTGTATTGAACAGCACAAGAGCTCGTCTCGAAATCAGACTGCTCTCGTCTTAAATTGAGATTACGGCAAAATTGAGTGGATGCAATCGAACATTAGAGGGAGCGTATTGAGTTGGTAACCCTTAGAACGGCAGTCAACGCTAAGCCCCTGTGGAGGCCATTTTGCAATGCCAATTTCCAATTGCCGAATGCCGAATGCTGAACGCCGCTGTTTATTTCGGAAGCTCCGTTTTGCCGGACACGTTGAATTTGCCCGCGACTGCAGACGTTGTGTCCTGGGGCTGAGCGCCTCCAAGCGAGATCGTGTATCCGCCCGGGACGATCACGCGATTTCCCTTCTCGTCTACCTGGCCGAGCGAGCGTGGATCGATCGTCAGACTGACACGAGCGGATTCACCCGCGCCAAGATGGATGCGCTTGAACGCTGCTAGTTCACGCAACGGAGTTTCGTAACCTTTGGGCTGCGTGAGATAGAGCTCGACGACCTCGTCTCCCGCGAGCGCGCCAGTATTCTTCACGTCGCCTTCTACCGTGACTGGATCGCCAGCCTTTACGGTCGCAGGAACTTTCAGATCGCTGTAGGCGAATGTCGTGTAGCTTAGTCCGAAGCCGAATCCGTAGAGCGGCTTGTCCCCGAGATAGCGATAGGTTCGCCCGAGCATCGAGTATTCCTCAAACGGAGGAACCTGCTTTAGAGACGAGTAGAAGGTGAGCGGAAGGCGTCCGGCAGGATTATTGTCGCCGGCCAGAGTTTCGGCAATGGCCGTGCCTCC
>DATJWZ010000642.1:0-2655 GCA_035500795.1 Candidatus Eiseniibacteriota bacterium
TAAGTTGAAGATAATGAGCGCGAACGGCTTTTGTGGCTAACCCCACGGCCGTTGCGGTATTTGTTCTGTGTATAGCCGAGCCGACCTAATAAGAATTTTGCACATCACTGCTCGCCAGTTGGCGAACTGGGAGCGGGCGGGCTTGGTGGTGTCTGTCGAGTCCTATACCTTCTCCGACCTTCTGGAAATCAAGAAAATCCGCGACCTCTGCGCGATGAGCGTCCGACCCAACATTATCCGCCAGTCGCTCGAGGCAATGCGCAAACAGGCCGCCGGAGTCGAGAAGCCGCTGCTTGAGGCGGGCGCGTGGTCAACCACAAAGCATCGCGTGGCCTTCCGTCACCAAGGAAAATTACTGGAGCCAATCGCTGGGCAATTCCTGATGGACTTTTCTGAACGAGAGAAAGTCGTTACCAGTACACCCGTTCCGCGATCCGAGCCAACTCCGAATGAGAACGAAGTGACTGCGTGGTTCGCCCGCGGCATTCAGCTCGAAGAAGATCCCAACACGCAGAACGAAGCGATTGCTGCGTATCACCGCGTGCTGGATCTCGCTCCGAATCACGCCGCCGCCCACATCAACCTCGGAACCTTGTACTACAACCGGCAGGAATTCGGCCTCGCGGAGCGGCATTACCGGCAGGCCATCGAAGCCGATCCGCGCTATGCCCTCGCGTATTTTGACTTGGGAAATGTTCTCGACGAAACGGGCCGGGTGCATGACGCAGTCGCAACGTACAAGACAGCGCTTCAGCTGGCACCAACTTATGCCGACGCGCATTACAACTTGGCGCTAGCGTACGAGAAAATCCGCGAACCACGCAAAGCGCTGAAGCACTGGCAGGCCTACATTAAGCTCGATACCGCCGGGCCCTGGTCGGTCCATGCCCGGAGCCAGATCAAACGCATCCTGCAAGCGGATGGCCTGAAGCTCGTCTACAAGCGCGCTTAATCACCATCATTTCTGGCATTTGGGACAGTAGTGACTGCTGCGTCCGGCGATCACGACGCGCTTGATCGGAGTCTTGCATACCAGGCACGGCTCGCCTTCGCGGCCATACACCCGGTGCTGCAGTTGAAAGAATCCTTCTTCGCCATCGGCATCCACGTAATCCGAGATGGAAGAACCTCCCAACGCAATCGCTTCGGTTAATACTTCCTGGATGGCAACAAAGAGCTTGCCCAGTTGCCCGCGAGTAACAGATGCAGCCTTCCGCCGCGGCCGAATTCCAGCACGGAACAGTGACTCATCGGCATAGATGTTCCCTACGCCACGCAGCAGCTTCTGATTCAGCAACGCGCTCTTCATCGGAGTTTTTCGTCCGCGAAACAGAGAAATGAATTTCTCAAGATCGATTTCAAGCGGCTCGATCCCGGCGGTATCAAACTCGCCAGTCGCCGCCACGCTCAACCGCCCAAATCGCCGCGGATCGACAAATCGCAGCTCCCGCCCCGACTCGAGCTTCACGACGGCATGCGTATGTTTCTCGACTTCAGCCGAGGGCTCACAAACCTGTAGCCGGCCAGTCATTCCCAAATGAACGATCCACTGAGCCTTGCCGCTGTCGCTGTGGGTGGGGCGCGCGCCCCCGCGCGCCACTGCCGAAGTCGTGTTGCCTGCTGCCTCGCCAAGACGAACTTTCCGCGGCGGCTTTTTCCGGTTCGTGGGAGGCGGCGGAGTCAGCTCAAGCTCAAACACAATATGCTTTCCCATCCGATGCACACGCGAAATCCTGCTGTGTTCTAAAACCGCAGCAATCTCCTGCGCCGTAGACTTCAGCGGTTCCTTTTTCTGCCCCAGCCACACGGACTCGATCGCGTCTCCAGTGACACGCTTCGCGAGCCCACGCGCGATAGTTTCAACTTCAGGAAGTTCAGGCATCTGCTGAAAGCTTAACTAGACTCTGTCATTCCGACCCCTGAGCGAAAGCGAAGGGCGGACGAATCTATTGCGAGGGCGATCAACTACTTCTTCAAAAATGTCCCCTGCTGCAACTCCTGAAACGCCTTCTGCAACTGTTCCTGAGTATTCATGACAATCGGTCCGTACCAAGCCACCGGCTCTTCCAAAGGCTTGCCAGATACGAGCAAAAATCGAATCCCATCCTCGCCCGCTTGTACCGCAACCTCATCTCCACGATCAAAGACCACAAGCGATCGATTCTCCGCATCCGACGGAGGCTGCGTATCCGCCCATCCCACGCTCTCGGTCGGCACTGCCAATGGGCCCGAAGCATTGCAAAACTTGCCATCTCCCGCAAAGACGTACGCAAACGCATGCCGCGTCGTTTCGACCGGAAGTGTCTTCCGCTTCCCCGGTGGCACCGAGACATCCAGATAAATCGGATCGGTCGCGATGCCCTCCACCGGCCCTTTCTTACCCCAGAAGTTGCCGCAAACGATCCGCGCGTGCGTTTCGTCATCGTCTGTTACTTCGGGAATTTCCCCCGTTTTTACCTCCTGATAACGTGGCGTGGTCATCTTCTGGGCTGATGGCAGATTCGCCCAGAGCTGAAATCCATGCATCCGCCCGGTGGTATCGCCCTTCGGCATCTCCTGATGAATGATCCCGCTTCCGGCTGTCATCCATTGCACATCGCCGGAGCCAATCGTGCCGTGATTGCCCATGCTGTCGCCGTGATCGACAGTCCCAGC
>DATJWZ010000643.1:0-2908 GCA_035500795.1 Candidatus Eiseniibacteriota bacterium
AATCGCCCTGTTCGGACTCGCTTTCGCTGCGCCTCCCCTATTCGGTTAAGCTCGCTGGTGAACGTAAGTCGCTGACCCATTATACAAAAGGTACGCCGTCACCCTAGCTTGATTGGCCCTCAGAATCCTGTGTTTCTGGCTCACACCGTTCGGGCCAATCAAGCTGGGTGACGGCTACGCTCGCTCGCGCTCGCATACGCCGTTCCAACGATTGACCCGCAGGATCTATTTCAATCTTGGTGGTCTTTTGCCGCGCTCACATTCGTTCGCGCGTCAAAGAACCATGAAGACCAATTAAGCTAGGGCTCCGACTGTTTGTATGCATGCGGTTTCAGGATCTATTGCACTCCCCTTCCGGGGTTCTTTTCGCCTTTCCCTCACGGTACTGGTTCACTATCGGTCGATCACGAGTATTTAGCCTTGGAGGATGGTCCCCCCATCTTCGGACAGGATTACACGTGTCCCGCCCTACTTGTCGTACCCTCAGTTCCACTCTCGGCCTTTCACGTACGGGGCTGTCACCCACTGTGGCCGCCCTTTCCAGAGCGTTCCGTTAAACCAAAAGCTAAAAGGTACCGGCTGGTCCCATTTCGCTCGCCACTACTTTGGGAATCTCGGTTGATTTCTGTTCCTGCGGTTACTTAGATGTTTCAGTTCACCGCGTTCGCTTCGCATGACCTATGTATTCAGTCATGGATACTCCATACGGAGTGGGTTTCCCCATTCGGATATCGGTGGATCAAAGCTTGTTTGCCAGCTCCCCACCGCTTTTCGCAGGCTACCGCGTCCTTCATCGCCTGTGATCGCCAAGGCATCCACCACATGCACTTGTTCGCTTGACCCTATAACGGGTGTGTCTCTGCGTGATTGCTCACGCTGATCTTCACTCGCTACAGGTTGAGTATTCGTGTTGCGCCGTATTTCAAGGCAATCTTTCGATCACTTAAAAATACATTGATACAATCACAACCCTGATTCACTTACTCCACACCCATCTCTAAGTGTGTTTCAGACGAATCTCTTTACTACTTCTTCCTGATTTTTAAAGAGCAATAGACGATACGATTTCGTATCGCCATTCGAAACAGCCGAAAAGTGTGAGCACTTTGAAACGATCTTCGCTCAAAGCTCTAGAAAGGAGGTGATCCAGCCGCACCTTCCGATACGGCTACCTTGTTACGACTTCACCCCAGTCATGAATCCTACCGTGGTGACCGTCCTCCTTGCGGTTAGACTAGCCACTTCTGGTAAAACCCACTCCCATGGTGTGACGGGCGGTGTGTACAAGACCCGGGAACGTATTCACCGCGGCATGCTGATCCGCGATTACTAGCGATTCCAGCTTCACGCACTCGAGTTGCAGAGTGCGATCCGGACTACGATCGGTTTTCTGGGATTGGCTCCACCTCGCGGCTTGGCAACCCTCTGTTCCGACCATTGTATGACGTGTGAAGCCCTACCCATAAGGGCCATGAGGACTTGACGTCATCCCCACCTTCCTCCGGTTTGTCACCGGCAGTCTCCCTGGAGTGCTCTTGCGTAGCAACTAGGGACAAGGGTTGCGCTCGTTGCGGGACTTAACCCAACATCTCACGACACGAGCTGACGACAGCCATGCACCACCTGTTTTCGGCCCCGAAGGACACGGGCTTTCACCCGCTTTACCGAAAATGTCAAGCCCAGGTAAGGTTCTTCGCGTTGCATCGAATTAAGCCACACGCTCCGCCGCTTGTGCGGGCCCCCGTCAATTCCTTTGAGTTTTAGCCTTGCGGCCGTACTCCCCAGGCGGGGTACTTAATGCGTTAGCTACGGCACGGATCCCAAGGAAGGAAACCCACACCTAGTACCCACCGTTTACGGCGTGGACTACCAGGGTATCTAATCCTGTTCGCTCCCCACGCTTTCGCTCCTCAGCGTCAGTTACTGCCCAGAGACCCGCCTTCGCCACCGGTGTTCCTCCTGATATCTGCGCATTCCACCGCTACACCAGGAATTCCAGTCTCCCCTGCAGTACTCCAGTCTGCCCGTATCGCCCGCACGCCGAGGGTTAAGCCCCCGGTTTTCACGAACAACGCGACAAACCACCTACGAGCTCTTTACGCCCAGTAATTCCGGACAACGCTCGCACCCTACGTATTACCGCGGCTGCTGGCACGTAGTTGGCCGGTGCTTCTTCTGCAGGTACCGTCACTTGCGCTTCGTCCCTGCTGAAAGAGGTTTACAACCCGAAGGCCGTCATCCCCCACGCGGCGTCGCTGCATCAGGCTTGCGCCCATTGTGCAATATTCCCCACTGCTGCCTCCCGTAGGAGTCTGGGCCGTATCTCAGTCCCAGTGTGGCCGGACACCCTCTCAGGCCGGCTACCCGTCGGAGCCTTGGTAGGCCGTGACCCCACCAACAAGCTGATAGGCCGCGGGCCCATCCCACACCGCAAAAGCTTTCCACCACAAGGCATGCGCCTCGAGGTCCTATCCGGTATTAGACCCAGTTTCCCAGGCTTATCCCGAAGTGCAGGGCAGATCACCCACGTGTTACTCACCCGTTCGCCACTCGAGTACCCCCGAAGGGGCCTTTCCGTTCGACTTGCATGTGTTAAGCACGCCGCCAGCGTTCGTCCTGAGCCAGGATCAAACTCTCCAAACAAAAACCCCTCGTCAGAAACGAGGCAATCTCAAATCAGAGATACCTGACAAAGACACCAGAAACTGGCATCAAAAACGGCCACACCCACACACGGGGAGTGCTAGGTATGGCCAAAAACAACAAAAAACTAATAGACCAAACACACTATTGAGTTCTCAAACAACACTCTTGTTTCGCCCGTTTTGGGGCAACCCTGCCAGCTTAATACAGTCCCGGCAGTGGAGTCAAGCCCCAGTTTTTTGGTCGTAATGACCGCTTCGGGGCA
>DATJWZ010000644.1:0-14093 GCA_035500795.1 Candidatus Eiseniibacteriota bacterium
CCGGCGACTAGGGGCAAGTCTCCGCTGGTCATGAAGTCGCGATGGGGCAAGGAGTAGGAGTAGCCGTAATGGATGGGCTCTCCCAGATCGGCGCTGCCGACGTAGTAGCCGCTCTTGGTCGCGGGATCGCTCCAGGTGCCGTTTTCGTTCCAGTGCCATGCCGACAGGCGCAGCTCGCTGTTGTTGCGCATGGTGATGGAACCCCATCCCAGGTTCTTGACGCCTTGAATTACCTCGGGCTTGCTCAGGTTGTCCACTTGAGCTTTGCTGAGGTCGTCCATCCAGGCGCCGGTCGCAGTGTCGGGATAGATCGTATTCAGCACATGGTCCGGCGTTACATCGACATGGACCGTAGCGACCGGATTAAGCGTGCCGACTGGGGCGACGGAATCCGGCGGGAGTTCTTCGCGATGGTGCCGGGGGTGAGGCGTTTGCGCGGGAGCTGTTTGTGGCTGAGCCGTTTGCGCCGGAGTTGCTTGAGCATGGACGCGCTGGGGAAAGTGCGTGGACACCGCTATCAGGCCGAGCACTGTGACACACAACAGAACGCGAGACGAGATCCGTGGATGAGAGACTGTCATCATGATGTTATCGCCCCTATTAAAACGATTGAATTCAGGAAATAAATCGCACTCCGAGTTTACACGAAGGGCAGACCCGCTCATGCCTCACAGTTGCTGAAATATCTAGATGAGGCTCGAAACGCCACGGTGGGGAACTTGAGAAGGGCGAGTGTCCCGCCGCGAGAAGGAGCCTCCTCCTGCTTGCGGGCAGCGTGATTACACACATTGAAGGTATGTAGAGGTGAACGTCATTAACCCTTTGGCCGTGTTGGGCGCACCGAATTGAGGAAGCCGGACAACTGGCGCACGCTCTGTCGCAAGGTCTCGAAGGCAACGTCACTCCGGTTCCTTTTCGGCGCGTCGTCCGAGAACTCCGAGGTGTTCATTTCTTCGAGCGCCTTCTTGAGGCGTTGACTGCTGATGGCATCCATCGTGAGAAAGGTGAATGCTTGCGAGAGTGGCACACCGTCAGCATTCCTGTGCAGGAATTCAATGTGCGCGTTTACTTTTCCGAAGACCGTCCCGAACAGCATTTCCCCGAGTGTTCCCTCTGGGATTGGGCCCTTTGTGAGAAGGGCCGAGCCCCCAGTCAAGGAAAGCCGTTGCACCACGCCCAGGAGCTTTTGATTGTCAGCCGTGAAAATCGCCTTTTGCTGGTGTGGCACACGGATGCGGGGTGGGCGGTATTTGTTGCTTCTCTGGACGTTGCGTGCCATCGTTGGCACGATGACAAACAATGTCAAAGAGGTCAATGTTACAAAAGTGTTTTTAGGTCGAGGCTCGGAGCAGACAAGCTCGAAACTGCGTTCCGGTGATCCTTGGCGGAAAGCCTGCATCCCACTCCTCGACGGTCGTGGACGTGCGACCAGTCGGCCTTCGTTGCTGACGAGGCGCCGAGGGGAAGATGGGGGCGAGCCGACCTCCGGATAGCCGGCGCGGCTAGGGCGCGTTGGGCCGCCAGTGTAAGATTGAGCCTGCGGGCCCATAGCTCAACGGTTAGAGCAGCAGACTCATAATCTGTTGGTTCCAGGTTCAAATCCTGGTGGGCCCACCAAGAACAGGTTTCACGTTTCGAGTTTCACGTTTCGAGTCTCAATGTTTCAAAGTTTGAGACGTTAAGATAGTCCCTTCCATTTGTTGGGCGTTCAATTTTCACGACATTTCTGGAACTCGGGGAGAAAGCTCCATGCGCGATGCTCGTGTTTGGACACTTGCCGTTTTCTTCTTATTCGCGGCACATGCTGTTTCGCAGACAACGCCGGCTCCGGATGCGCACCTCGTCGTCCTGAAAGCTGAAAGGATGCTGGACGTAAGGGCGCAGAAGATTGTCTCGAATCCCGTCGTGATTATCGAGGGCGGGAAGATCAAGCAAGTTGGAGCAGGTCTCGCAATTCCGGCCGGCGCAAGAGTTATCGATCTGGGGAATGCGACTTTACTGCCGGGGCTGATCGATGCGCACACGCATCTGCTGCAGAACTATGATTTCGCGCTCGGTGGCGATGACAACAACATGGTGTTGACCGTTTCACAGATGAGTCCGGCGGAGCGAGCGTTGCTCGGAGCAAAAATGGGGCGCGAGGATCTGGAAGCGGGGATCACGACCGTACGCGACGTGGGAAATTCCGGGCTCAATGGTGATGTGGCACTCCGACGCGCGATCAATCGGGGCTGGGTAAGCGGTCCGCGAATTGTGGCTTCCACACGGGCGCTCTCGGCCGCAGGCGGGCAATTCGGCACCTTGCAGCACGATGCTCAGGAGCTGGTGAAACAGGAGTATGTCGAGATTGCGACTGTTGATGACGCGCGGCGGGCGGTGCAGAGAGCGTTCTATGACGGCGCGGATTGCATCAAGGTGATAGTCAACACTGGGCCGCGCGTAGTTTCGCTTGACGAGATGAAAGCGATTGTCGAGGAAGCACATCGCGTACATAAAAAAGTGGCGGCGCATGCCATTGGAGACGATGCCACGCGAATCGCAGCAGAAGCTGGTGTGGACTCGATCGAGCACGCGTACATCGTGCCCGATGACGTGCTGAAGACGATGGCGAGCAAAAAGATCTTCCTGGTTCCGACGGACTATCCGGAAGCGTCGTATACCGATTTCATCCCGCAGAGCGCCACGCCAGAAGAACGCAAGCAGATGGAAGATGAGATGAAGGGATTCGCGAAGGGAAACAGCGATCGCCTGAAGAGAGCTATGGCGGCAGGAGTTCGGATTGCCGCTGGGTCCGATGAGTATTACCAGATGGGAAAACGGACGCGCGGCGAAAGCAGCACGCTGATCTACGAAGCTTATCGCGATTCGGGAATGACGCCGTGGCAGATTATTCAGGCAGCGACGCTGAATGATGCCGAACTGCTCGGATGGCAAGACCGGATCGGATCGATTGAGGCGGGAAAACTTGCGGATATTGTTGCGACCTCGGGGGATCCTTCTCAGGAGATCACCGAACTGGAGAAGGTGAAGTTTGTGATGAAGGGCGGAGAAATCGTGCGGGACGATTTTGGACATTGAGATCAATCAGAACTGCACGCTGCGTAGAGATCCTTCGCAAACCGGCGCTCCGGATTTCGCCTGCGGGCTCCCGCTTCGCTCACCCGCAAAGCGGCTCAAGTTACTAAGGTGAGACGGGAGAGAAGCACAACGTTGACAGTGTTTGCAATACGCACGTAGAGTCGCCAAGGGTTCAATCAACAACTCAGAAGTAGAGAGAGCTGGTCAGGAGGCTGCGATGCGGTCGAAGCTATTCTGGGCGGGGGTGTTCGTGTGTCTGGCGGTGGCTTCTTCGCTGGGGCAAGATCCCACAAAAGTCGAGCCCAAGCACTACAAGTTGGATTTCGAGAACGAAAAGGTCCAGGTCGTGTCGGTGCACTATGGGCCGCACGAGAAGTCGGCGATACACGAGCATCCCGGCGGAGTTGTGGTGATTCTCACGGCGGCGCATCTTCGTTTCACCGATGAAAACGGCAAGACACGGGAGATCTTTTCCAAGCCGGGAGAAGCTCGGTGGTATCCCCCGTTCCACCACCGGGTGGAAAACTTGGGCGACACACCGTATGACGCCGTTTATATCGGGATCAAGGGACTATCGAGCGCGTCGATTGGGACCAAGGATCCGATGAGCGCGATGAATGAGGACACGAAGAGAATCGTCGCGAGGATTGTAGCGGCTTCAGGACAGTAGAGTTCACCCTCGGCGATTCCCTTAAGGTATCCGTCGAAGCGTCGTGACCAGGCTGACGCTCTGGTCTTTCTTTCAGACTCCGCGGGCGGGGCGCCCGCGCCATGCCGGCTACGACACTGTTCTGACGAAATCTGCCAACATGCCATACGCGGTCGCGTAGAGACCGGGACTTTCTTCTGTAATCGCCAGGCCCGGGAAAATATCCGTTTCGAAATAGATGTATGAGGATGAGCCGGAGATTTTGGCCATGGGCTGCGTGCTCAGGACTTTTTCCGGGCAGACAGTGGCTTCGACTCCGTTTGCGGTACGGCGGGCGCGGCAGACCAACTTGAATGGCCATCCGTCACGCTTGGCGTTGCGGACGGCTTGCGGGGTCAGATCGCGAATTCCCTCCCGTTGAATTTCATTCAACTTTACTGGAACGTCCATCAGAACGGTAATAAGCGCCGCGGTTTTTACGGCGGCATCCCAGCCGTCGATGTCATGCGTGGCGTCAGTTTCTGCGATGCCGAGGGCCTGCGCCTTCTTCAGCGCTTCGTCGAAACTGGAACCCTCTTCCATTTGGCTGAGGATGACGTTTGTGGTTGAGTTCAGGATTCCGTGGAAGCCTTGCAGATGGATGGCGGGGAGTTGATCGAAGAAAGAGAAAATGGGGACGCCATCCATGACAGTTGATTCGAAGAGGAAGCGCTTACCTTTGGCCGCTGCCAGATCGCGGAGTTCGCGATAGGCGTGGACGATTGGCCCTTTGTTGGCGGTGATGGCATGGGCGCCGTGATTGAGGGCGGCGCGGATGTGATCGACTGCGGGCTGTCCGTCAGTAACGTTTAGAGATGTGGCCTCGAAGAGGACATCGGCCTGGGCAGCTTCGAGCCAGTTATCGACATCGTTTACGCCTACAGTTCCAAAAGCTTTCGGCAGTTCGCGGGCGGGGGCGCCCGCGCCACTTACAACGTCCAGATTCAAGCCGCTGGGATCGGCGATCCAGCCTCGGGTGCGTGAGGCAATGCCTGTGATGCGATAGTGGATACCGTAAAGTTCGCGGAGCTCCTCGGCACGGTTGGCTAGCAACTGCACGAGCGTGCGGTTGACGTTGCCGAAACCGAGGAAACACAGGTTGTAGGAGCGGATTCTGGCCTCACAGGGGCTGAAGCCCCGATTGATTTTCGACGCTCAACGCGGCGTTGAAGCGCCGCTCTTCCACGGTACGTCAGGCCATCCAATCATCGCTCGTGGGGCCGGTCGCCCAGGCGAGACAGCCGTGCGACAGCCGGAGAGGACGCCGGCGCTACTCTATCCCATCACCGTTGTGTGCTCGGGCTTGATCTTGTACAGGACGCGGACTTCGCCGGGCTGAGCGTAGGGATACTTGTCGACTCCGAGATACTTCTTGGCCATCTTATTGATGTGGTCAGCGGCACCTTCTTCGGTGATTTCGACGACGCGTCCGCGAATTTCGAGGTAACGATACGGATTTTCGGGATCAATCACTGCGAGTGAGACGCGTGGATCGCGGCGGACGTTTTTATCTTTCTGGCGGCCGCGCGCAGAATTGAAAATCACATGGTCGCCGTCGAAATCGCACCAGACGGGAGTGACTTGGGGACGCCCGTCCGGCATAAGAGTCGCGAGGCTCGCGAAGGCGCGTTTCTGGAAGAGATCTTTGTACTTATCGGGGATGGCGTGCGACATGAGACCTCCGGGGCTTTTCTTGCGGAATCGTACCCAACAGATTATAACTGTGCGCCTTCGTTAGCGCCTTTCGAGTTGCTTGTGATTAACGGGATATCGAATCCGATGATGCCATGTCAAACGTCAGAGTGGTGATTCCGGTTATGTTTCAGTTTGTCTAGAATCGTAGCTTGCTTCCCAAAATGGCCTGAGGCGAAAGGCGTCCGGGCCCAGAGGCTTTCTCTTCAAACCCTACTCATTTGATAGACTTTAATGCTATTTACGCCAGGAAGGGATGAATGACTCTATCGTCACGGTGTAAGCACAGCTTTCAACTTCGCGCAGCAATCGCGTCGGGGATCGCGTTGGTCCTGCTTGCGGTGGCGCCAATGCAGGCATGGGCGGCCGATGCTGGACAGAAGTATCCTCCAACAATTGTGTTCATGACCGACTTCGGGGTGGTGGACGACTCGGTGGCGATTTGCCGCGGCGTGATGTACGGGATTATGCCTGACGTGCGGATCGTCGATTTGACGCATCAGGTCACGCCCTTTTCGATTCTGGACGGCGCCCGCTTTCTTTTTGGGGCGACTCCGTACTATCCGGCGGGGACGGTGTTTGTAGTCGTCGTCGATCCGACCGTGGGCAGCACGCGGAAGGCGATTGTCGCGCATTCGAAGCGCGGGCAATTTTTTGTACTGCCAGACAACGGAGTGATCACTCTGGTTGAGCAGCGGGATGGGATCGACGCGGTGCGAGAGATTACGAACCCAGATTGGATGATCGGCAGCAAGTTGTCTTCGACATTTCACGGGCGCGACATCTTTTCGCCGGTAGGCGCACATTTGGCCCGCGGCAACGACTGGAAGACAGTCGGCCCAGAGATGCCAGTAAAGGATCTTGTCCACCTCGATTTGAAGATGGCGAAAGTGGACGAGCGGGGTTTGAATGCAACCGTGATCGCGACTGATGGCCCGTTTGGAAATCTTGTGACCAACGTTGATGCCAACGAATTCCTCAAGCTCCGATACGAGCGTGGACAGGAAGTCCCAGTAAAAGTCGGCGACAAGCAGTTGAAGATCAAGTTTGTGAAGACGTTTAGCGATGTCCCATTGAATCAACCGCTGCTGTATATCGACTCGCGGGGGCGACTCGGGCTGGCGGTGAATCAGAATAGCTTCGCGGCGACGTATGGCGTGAAGCCGCCAGTGACGCTGTTTATTCCCAGAGCGGGGCGGTGATTTTCGTAGGTCTTTAACGAGTAGAAAGGGCATTCATTATGAATCGCATCACCGCGTACTTATCGGGCGTTCGTGTATTCAGCAGCTTTCATTCAGCCAGCCGCTGGGACTTTTGGGACGATGCAGCGAAACTCGATCGCCGGCCCAGGCTATTTCAACCTGGACTTCGCCGTCATGAAAGACACCGCGATCAACGAGCACGTCAGCTTGCAGTTGCGGGTTGAATTCTTCAACTTGTTGAATCATCCGAACTTTGCTTTGCCGAACTTTTTCGTTGATCCCGGCTATGTCGATAACGGGACGCCGGGGAATCCGATTGTTCAACCCAGTCCCTTCGCTTCACCGAATCAAGGACTGATTACGCAGACGTCCGATCAGGCTCAGACAAATCCGGGTCTGGGCGGCGGGGGGCCGAGAGTGATTCGGATTGGAGCGAAGATTTTGTTCTGAGGGGATGAGGGGTTGGCCAATGAGCGTAACTAAGATTTCAAGTCAACTGACTTTGATACGCATGCAACTTACACACTTTCATTGACTCACCTCACCCCCGGGCCTAACATGTCAGCCCAAATGATCGGGCAAACCATTTCGCACTACCGCATCCTCGAGAAATTGGGTGGCGGTGGCATGGGGGTGGTATACAAGGCGGAAGACATCCGCCTGCACCGGTTCATTGCACTCAAATTCCTGCCGGATGAAGTCGCGCGCGACCCTCAGGCGTTGAGCCGTTTTCAGCGCGAGGCACAGGCTGCATCGGCGCTGAATCATCCCAATATTTGCACAATTCACGAGATCGATGAGCAAAATGGGCAGACTTTCATTGCTATGGAGTTCCTCGATGGAGTGACGCTGAAGCATTCGATCAGTGGACGGCCGATGGACATGGAAATCGTTGTTCCCCTGGCAATCGAAATCGCCGACGCGCTCGATGCCGCTCATGCTGCCGGAATCGTGCACCGCGACATCAAGCCTGCAAACATTTTTGTAACGAAGCGGGGTCACGCCAAAGTTCTCGACTTTGGGTTGGCAAAGGTCGTTCGCGATCCTACTTCTGCAAGCCAAATCGCGGGAATGCAAAATGTGGCCACGATCGATGAGGAACACCTCACCAGTCCCGGGACGGCGATTGGGACGGTCGCATATATGTCTCCCGAACAAGTGCGAGGCAAAGAGCTTGATGCGCGCACGGACTTGTTCTCCTTTGGCGCGGTTCTATATGAGATGGCGACCGGATTATTGGCGTTTCGCGGGGACACGTCAGGCGTCATCTTCAATGGCATCTTGGAGCGCGAGCCCATTGCGCCGGTTCGCCTGAATCCTGATCTGCCCCCGCGTCTGGAAGAGATAATCCGCAAAGCTCTCGAGAAGGATCGCAACCTGCGTTACCAGCACGCTGCCGAACTGCGGACTGATCTGCGGCGTGTCAAGCGCGATTCGGAATCCGGACGTAAAGCCGCGGTGGACGAAAACGAGGAAGCCGAAGCAGTTCCGCCGTCGAAGCCGGGAGCAAGGGTATCCGCGGGGCATGGCCCGAGCGCACAATCACATCGTTCAGGTCCACCCGTTGTCTCAAACGCACGTGCACAAGCGCGAAACTGGAGAATCCCCGCGCTGATTGGTTCCGTTGTAATCGCTCTCATTGCTGCCGGTCTTTACTTCCGCCTCCGCGCGCGACCCAGCCTGAGCGAGAAGGACACGATCGTTCTCACTGATTTCACTAACACAACCGGCGATGCAGTTTTCGATGGTGCGCTCAGGCAGGCCTTGACGGTGCAACTGATGCAGTCGCCATTCCTCAACATTCTTCCCGACCAAAGAGTGCACGAACTCCTGCGTCAGATGGGTCGCTCTCCAGATGAGCCCTTGAGCAAGTCCGTGGCACAGGAGGTTTGCCAACGGGCAAACGCCCAGGCTGTGCTGGTCGGTTCAATCGCGCGCCTCGGAGATCAATATTTAATTGGGCTAGAAGCCACGAACTGCACCAGTAGCGAACTGCTTGCCAGCCAGCAAGTCCAAGCGGAGAACAAAGGCTCGGTCCTCAGGAGTTTGGGACAAGCCGCGGCTGGCATGCGGGAAAAGTTGGGCGAGTCGTTGGTCACGATTCGGAAGTTCGACGCACCTGTGGAGGAAGCGACTACATCCTCGCTGGAGGCACTCAAGGCGTTCACCATCGCAGACCAGGATACCAATCGTGGGGAGCAGACCCAATCCATTCCTTTTTTCAAACACGCCTTGGAACTGGATCCGAACTTCGCTCTAGCCTACAGCGATTTGGCCGGAGTGTACGCCAACATCGGCGAGAGCGACCTGGCGATGGAGTATCAGAAGAAGGCGTATGAGTTACGCGATCGGGTCACCGAACAAGAAAGATTGAATATTGTTGCGTCTTATCACTGGACCGTCACCGGCAACATCGATAAGGAAATGGAGGCTGAGGAACTGGGCAGACAGACTTATCCCCGTTCCGCGGTATGGCTCAATAATCTAACTGTCGACCTCGTTACGTTAGGACAGTTCGACAAAGCCATTGAACTCGGCAATGAGGCGATTCGCTTGGATCCTCATCAGACCGGTGTTCATCTCAATCTTGGCCTGGCGTACTTGGCCTTGAACCGTGTTGACGAAGCTAAATCAGTATTGGAAGCCGGCTTGGCACAGAATCCCGATAACAACGTCATTCACGCTGGCCGTTATATCGTGGCCTTCCGCGAAGGAGACGAGGTGGCAATACAGCGCGAGTTACGCTGGGGAGCCGACCAGCACGCAGTTGATAACATACCGCGCTGGTGTGCAGCAACCGCTGCGTTGCAAGCAGGGCACCGCAAAGACGGGGTCGATGCTCTTGAGCAGATTTCGGCGGCCGTTCACGCGGACGGCCTCGCCGAAGCATCCGCGCAAACGCTCGCTCAAGAAGCACTCTTTGAAGCGGAGATTGGAAACCGCGCCCGTGCAGTCGAGATCGCGTCTCGCAGCTTGGCTCTGTCGCGCAGCCGGAGCAACGGTCCCAATCTGCTCGTCGCCCTCAGTCTTACGGGGGATCTCTCTCGTGCGCAGAAGCTGGTCACTGAACTTAGCGTTCGCTACCCTGAGGATACCCTGATCCAGTCCGTCTACGTCCCAATGGCTCAGGCATTGATTCACTCCAGTTCGGCGAAGTCCGCCAGCAGCATTGAGACTCTGCGACCGGCGGTTCGCTTTGAAATGAATCCCTATCTCAACTTTCTTCCTATCTACGTGCGAGGTATGGTTCTGTTGCGTGCGCACGAAGGACGCGCAGCAGCCACAGAATTTCAGAAGATTCTCAGCCACCGCGGCGTCTGGTACATTGCGCCGGAGTACGCATTAGCCAACGTTGGGCTGGCGCGCGCGTTGGCTGTGCAAGGAGATATTGCCGGAAGCCGACACGCTTATCAGGATTTTCTTGCCATCTGGAAAGACGCCGATCCCGATATTCCCATCCTGAATGAAGCCAAGGCCGAGTATGCGAAGTTGCAATAAATGAATTCGTCACTTCCAGGCTAACTGCTGTAACCAAGGCAATTTCACGCTTTGAGCTGCAAAGTGAAGTTTGAGCGCCATCCGGCTGTCGAGGGCGCCGTCCCTGCGCGCGCCTAATTCAGCTTCCTGCTTCTCGTGCGATCCGTGGGAGGACGGCTTTCAGCAGCGCTTCAAAGATACCTCTCACGCGCTCGCCGGTTTCCATCACTTCGGCATGAGAGAGTGGCTGGTCAATAACTCCTGCGGCCATGTTCGTTACACAGGAAATAGCGAGCACATTCAGTCCCATGTGCCGGGCTGCAATTACTTCGGCCACTGTGGACATTCCAACGAGATCGGCGCCGATACGGCGTAGGTATTCGATTTCCGTAGGCGTCTCGTAGCTTGGTCCTAACAATGCGGCGTAAATGCCTTCATGCATGGTAATGTTCAGCTTCGCTGCTTCCTCGCGCGCGATTTGACGATAAGCACGCGAGTAAGTGTGCGTCATGTCGGGAAAACGGACACCGAAGCGGTCGTCATTTGATCCGACCAACGGATTCGTTCCCTGCAGGTTGATGTGGTCCCTGAGCAGCACCAGCGCGCCTTGCGAGTAGCTGAGATTAATGCCACCGGCGGCGTTCGTGAGGATCACGGACTTTACGCCCATGCGAGCGAAGACGCGGATCGGAAAGGCGACTTGCTGCGCGGAGTATCCCTCGTATTGATGGACGCGTCCCTGCATGGCGGCGACCGCGACGTCTCCCGCTTTGCCAATGACCATGCGTCCAGCGTGACCGATTGCCGTGGATTGTGGGAATGATGGGATGTCGGAGTAAGGAACGCGCAAGGCTTCGGTGAGCGAGTCGGCGAATGCGCCGAGGCCGGAGCCCAGAACAAGCCCGATCGTTGGACGAAAAGGTGTACGCTGGAAGATGAGTTGTGCGGCGTTATCGGCGAGCGTGAAGTGGTCGGTCATGTTTTCATGCGTCAACATCAGCAGTTCGTTTCCTGGTATTCGAGCATTATACGGACGGCCAATTGCTGCTCATCAGCAACCTTCTGTGGCTGTGCTACCATCTAGTGTTTTTCTCCCGTACTCGGCCGTATGGGAGGCGAAGATTCCGGTGGGCAAGCTATTTGAGTAGTCGGAATCTGAGGTCTGCATGAAAGATACTCTCGGCGTTCTCCTGGCAGGTGGGGCCGGCGAGCGGTTGTACCCTCTGACTCGTGACCGGGCCAAACCGGCAGTGACCTTTGGCGGCATTTACCGCATCATTGACGTCACGCTGTCCAATTGCCTGAACTCCGATCTGCGCCGCATTTACATTCTCACCCAGTACAAGGCTCTATCACTCAACCGGCACATCCGCGAAGGCTGGAACATTCTGGGTCGCGAGGTGGGAGAGTTCATCGAAGTCCTTCCACCCATGAAGCGGGTTAGCGATCAGTGGTACCAGGGCACAGCTGACGCCGTTTATCAGAACATTTACTCCATTGGCTCTGAGCAGCCGAAGTACGTTTTGATTCTCGGCGGCGATCACATCTACAAGATGGATTACGGCAAGATGCTGAAGCAGCACAAAGAGTCGGATGCCGACGTTACCTTGGCAACGATTCAGATTGATCCGGAAGAGACACATCAGTTCGGAGTCGTCGACGTCAGCAATAATGGACGCATTAGCGGCTTCGAAGAAAAGCCCAAAGTCACCCAACTGCGATCGCCGCTAAATCCCGCAAAGGTTGGCGGCTCGATGGGGGTTTACCTCTTCAACGCCGATGTCTTGATCCCCGTCCTTTTAAAGGACGCCGAGAATCCGAACTCGAGTCACGATTTCGGCAAAGACATCTTGCCCAAGATGGTCGATGACTACCGCGTCTACGCCTACGATTTCGTCGACGAAAACAAAAAAGAGGCTCTCTACTGGCGGGACGTCGGCACGCTCGATGCGTATTACGAGGCGAACATGGATGTGGTTTCGGTTTCGCCGATCTTCAATCTTTATGATGAACACTGGCCGATCCGAACGCATCAGCGGCAATATCCGCCGGCAAAGTTTGTGTTTGCCGAGGCTGGACGCACCGGCACGGCGCTCGACTCGATTGTCTCCAACGGCTGCATCGTTTCGGGTGGATCTGTGAAGAATTCCGTGTTATCACCGGACGTGCGGGTCAATTCCTATACTGAGGTCGACGCTTCAATTCTCTTCTCGCATGTAAGCGTGGGGCGGCATTGCCGGATCCGTAAAGCCATTCTCGACCGGGACGTACACGTCCCGGAAGGCACCACGATTGGCTATGACGTTGAGGCCGACCGGCAGCGCTACTTCGTGACCGAGAGCGGCATCACTGTCGTCACACGCGATTATTCCCTGTTTGAGAATCCGGTCACCGTGGATTACTTCACGAGTGAGTAGGGTCCGCTGGCACCTCACAGTCCGCAGAGATTCGTGAGCGTACCCGTCAGGCGACGCTTTCTGACGCGTGCACAACCCGGCGGACATACAGATGTCGCCGTCGCTGAGGCTCAAAACTATCGGATCAAAATGAAAAGGCATCCTCAAAGAGGATGCCTTTATTGTTTGTTGATGCAGCGACTACCGGTCGTGCTTGTCCGGCTTGTTGGATTCGTGCTGTTGTTGTGACGGTTGAGCCGGGCGGCCGTGCTCGGGCGGTGCAGCCGAGTGCTGGGGTTGATTAGACGTTTGCGGTTGCGGCCGATGTGGCGGCTGGTTGTTTTGTTGAGGCGCAGGGTCGGTGCGGGGCTGCGTTCTGTTCATTCCGGAGCGATCGCCACGATTGCCCTGCTCCTGATTCGCCGGCGCAGGTTGACTTGGTTGCGGAGCATTGTTTGGCGCCGCATTCGGACGATCGTTGCGCGCTGGCGGTTCGGACGAATGATTTCCGCCCCTGTTTTCGTCCGGCCGATTGTTCGAAGCCGGCTGGCTCGGAGCAGGCTGACTCATCTCAGGCCGATTGTTATCGGGACGATTTTCCGGACGGTTGTTATCACCACGATTATTATCCGGGTGATTGTTGTCCGGATGATTGCTTTCAGGGCGACTGTTGTCGCCGCGATTGTTTTCACCGTGGTTGTTGTCCGGGCGGTTGTTAGGTTGAGCTGAATCCGGACGATTGTTGTGCGCAGGCGACTCGAACCCACGATTCGATTCGGGCCTCTCCCCACGATTGTTCGGAGCGGGCGCGGGCCGATCATTCCGTCCCGGAGGTTCGACAGGTCGGTTGCCCGGCTGATATGCGGCTGGTTGAGGAGTGACTGGCGTTGTCGAATTCACAACTCGCACGCGCGGCTCGCCGGATGCACCAGAGTGCGCGGGAGGTGCCATCCTCACCAGTTCCTGTCGCCCGATAGGTTGTCCCGGATGTTGCGCAAGCATGTGCTCCCGCGCCGCAAAAGCCGGTGGTGGCGGAGGAGGAGGGGTCTTCGCAAAAACCGGACGACTTGCGATTGCTGCCGGCGGGGCTGCCACGCGGCCACCATACCGCGCGTGTGGACCCAGTACCGCCTCAGGCGCCGGTCGCACAGCGGCTCTTGCCATCACGGGAGCGTTCCTGAACTCTCGCGGATTCACTCGCACTGCGTTCCGGTCCACAGGTTGCGCGCTCGCGAATGCATGCTGCGGCATTGCGGTGACCGCGCCATGTACGTTCTGGTTTACGTACGTGACGTGGTTGATCCTGGTGTTGTTGTTGATGATCGTCGTGTTGTAGACGTTCGTGACCGTTGTCTGGTTGACAGTGGTGTTGGAAACATTGACTCGGTTCACGTAGCCCGGGCTCACGCGATAGGCAGGAACATAAACCTCACGCGGACCAAGCGGGAACCATGCAACATTCTCGCCGCCACCGGGATGACCACCAACGAATACGACTAGTGCTGGCGCATAGACCGGATGAACATCGACCGGTCCCGGAACCCATCCCCAACGTCCGTA
>DATJWZ010000645.1:0-2987 GCA_035500795.1 Candidatus Eiseniibacteriota bacterium
GTTGGCATAACGGCCGGATCTGCCAGCGCAAGCATTGATACCCAGAAACTCGCGGAATCGATTGTCCACCAGGTGAATGCCGCACCGCCGACCCTCGCGGAAAAGCTGGCTTCCGGAGTCTCGGACCTGCAGGACAGCCTCGTTTCCAAGGCGAACGATTTTTTGGCGAGTCACCCGGGGAATGCAAGCTTGATGCTAACCCTTTCGCAGCAACACGGCCGGACTCTCTTGTTCAATTTCAAGGTCGATCTAGCAGCGGCGGGAGGAGCGCTTGCGGAGCAGAGTTGGACCGCGATGGTGAAAGGCGATCTAGGAGATGCTCTGAAGCTGGGCGGCTTTACGCTGCTCGAGGACTCCGGCGTGGCCCTGTCGCTCAAGCACTGTTGCGCCCTTCAACTCCACTTTTTCAGTTTCCAGTTGGCGAAAGAAAGCGACTTCTTCAAGAACTCCACCGTAAAAATCGGAGCTGATGGCAGCATTCGTTTCTTCTTCGATGTGGGAGAGGAATCAAAGTACACAGTCAATCATAAGAGCACGACGGAGACGATCCATTTTGTAGCGACAGTCACCGAGGAAACTTGGGGCGGAAAGGCCAATGACAGGGAGATCGATCTGTACATCGAGCTTTCTGAAACCAACAATCCCAAGGAGGCGAATCGCATCGCGAGCACAATTGGAGCGATTCCGGGAAGTGCCGTGGCGCAGTCTGCACAGCAAGAAATGCTGGACTATGTGGCGAACAACAAGGCCAAAACGCTTACTCTCGTTGGCGTTTTCAAGCCCAGCGCTTACGTAAAGTTGTCGTGCTCACCCTACACCGCAGACCAGAATGGCAAGATTCATCCGCCAGCCCTTCCGCAGAGACTGGACCGGCACAACTGCGAAGTCTTTCAAACCGAAGTCGAGAACTTGATGCACGATTTGTCAGTGGCAGTTGCCGAGTTGAGTTACACAGACTGGATGCGATGGAATGTATTTGCGAACTCGCAGTCCGATATCGTTGATGACAGTCATGTCCCGAGCCGCAGGAACGTCGGAAGCTTCCAACCGGCTGGAGCTCATGTGTTTGGTAACAACTGGCCGCGCTATCAGACATTCCTGCTAGCCAGCACTGAGTTCATGAATTTATGCGATGACCTGCACTCGTTGGTTGCGAAAACAACTGAGGTCAGCACTGACCAACAATGGAATAAGCTGCTTGGCACCCTTGAGAAATGGATCAAAGCAGACACAGATCCGGACTGGTCAAAACCGGCGCTTGGCGCGCTGTTGACATTGTGCAGCGAAGGGACGGCTCCGCAGGTCACAACCGGTTTTCAACAGGCTGACGATAACGGCAGCTTCACTTGTACTTTGACTTTGTCTTGAACAGAGAAAAAGGGCTCAAGACTTGTGAGCCCTTTTTCATTCGCCTAGTTCGCCGACTTACTTCTTGTCTTCCGGCTTGAAATCGAGCGAAGCCGAGTTCATGCAGTAGCGAAGGCCTGTCGGATTCGGACCATCCTCGAAGACGTGGCCCAGGTGGGCGCCGCACTTGGCACAACGGACCTCGGTTCGCACCATGCCATAGCTACTGTCCCGATGCTCGACGACTCCGCCGTTCTCTACAGGCTCGAAGAAACTAGGCCAGCCTGTGCCGGAATCGAACTTCGTCTTCGAGCTGAATAGCGGCGCATTGCAGCACACGCAGTGATACATGCCGGTTTCGTGATTGTTCCAATACTTTCCGGTAAAGGCGCGCTCTGTACCGGCTTCCCGGGCGACTTCATATTGCTCAGGCGTAAGCTGTTTGCGCCATTCGGCTTCGGACTTTACGACTTTATCAGTTGTTGTATTTTCCATAGGATTATCCCCAGATATTAGATGTTCTTGGCGGCCAAAAGTGACAGGAGCTACTTTGCGATCTGCTCGCCGACTTTTCGGTACTTTCCCCGGAAGAACAACAGCGGATCGCCTTCTCCTACAACAACGTCTTCCACTTCGGCGATGAAGATGGAATGGTCCCCCGCCTCTTGTACTGTCTCCAAACGACATTCCAAATAGGCAAGTGCACCGTGAAGTATGGGCGTTCCTTGGCTCGTCCGGTCGAAGCGTGCTCCCGCTTCGGATTCGGCCCGCTCGTGGATCCGCTCAGGACGGGCGTAGTACTCAGAAATCGGACGCTGATCCTCGCAGAGGACATTGATGCCGAAGCGTTTTTTGGTATGGAGATGAGCGTGGGTCCGGGTGCTATGGTCGACGCACACCAGCACCAGCATGGGATCGAGGGAAACGGAGGTAAAAGCATTCGCAGTCATGCCGTGAACTTCGCCGTCGAGATCCACTGTGATGATGGTGACGCCGGTGGCAAAAGCCCCCATAGCTTTGCGGAAATCTGCCGAGTTTAGGCTCATTGTTTCGGAAATGCTATTCCAACCGCCTACATTACCATGCCGCACCGTTGTATCATTCGATCCAACGTGGATGTTATGCGCAAGAAGGAGACGGGCGCGGCATGCGGAAGCAACTTCCTGGTTGAAGTCCGTCCGGGAGAACCGATCTGCCGCGAGACGGCGCTGGGGCTGATCGACTGTGCGGACAGCGAACTGCCAGATCTACTCGCCGCCGCACGCGCCGCCAAAGAGGAATTCAAGCCGAGCGTGATCACTTATTCGCGGAAAGTCTTCATCCCTCTTACGAATCTTTGCCGCGACTATTGCGGATATTGCACATTCCGCCGCGACCCCGGCGATCCGGGAGCGCACACCATGACTCCGGATGAAGTTCTGGAGGTCGCCCGGGCCGGCGAGAAACAGGGCTGCACCGAAGCGCTTTTCAGCCTTGGAGACAAACCTGAACTGCTGTTTCCCGAGATGCGCGAGACGCTTCGTCATCTTGGTTACAAATCGACGCTGCATTATCTGGAGGCGATGTGCGAACTGGTGCTGCGCGAAACGAGTCTGTTGCCGCATCCCAACCCGGGGCTTTTGAGCACGGAATGGATTGAA
>DATJWZ010000646.1:0-1201 GCA_035500795.1 Candidatus Eiseniibacteriota bacterium
CAAAGAGAAATCGGGCAGTAGCGAAACCGTCCGCTTACAGGAGCAGCACAGGTAGCGGCGTACGCGGATGGAACCGTCAAGCTCCACATCCACCAGCGTCCGGCTATAAAAGCCGTGCGCGTTCAGGGGCCGCATGGCTTCGCATTGCGGGCAGTGGTCTGGCCGATAGCGGTCGGGATCAGAAATCTCTTTGAGATACTGCTGGATCGAGCCAATGAAGGGGTGTAGGATTTGCACAGGATCTCCTTTCGGAAGTCGGCAGACTCCGTGATTGGATCTGCGGAGGGTTCTCATGGCTGCAAGGCGAGCGAGAGCCCTCCGGTTGTCCGCTCACATCCTACAGCCTTTCGGGCGTCGGTCAAGTTTCCAAATCTTCTAAAAACTTGCGGCTGCAGCCAGCGCGGCATATCGTGGCGCCGGCCGGGATATTGACGGGGCGCGGCGAACGAAAAGCAGGGCGGTTGCATCGAGTCGCGCGCGATCCTACACTCATCAGCCAAGCAACATCCTCGATTTGGGAAGGAGAATAGTCGTGAACTGGACCGACTTGTTGAGGAATGAGGTTGAAACGGCTTACGGAACGACCGCGCGGCTGCTCGACAAGGTGGATCCGGACGGTCTGGACTGGAAACCGGCGACGGGCTCCAACTGGATGACGGTCGGCCAACTCATCAAACACATCAGCAACGCCTGTGGTGCCGGGTGCAAGGGATTCGTGTTGGCTGACTGGGGTCTCCCAGCAGGCAAAAAACTGGAAGATTTGTCGCCAGAAGAAAACCTGCCGCCTGCCGAAAAGCTGCCCACAGTTGAGAGTGTTGACGAGGCTAAGAAATTACTCGCCGAGGACAAAGCGATTGCCCTGCAGATGATCGATCAAGCCGGCGAGAACGATCTGGCGACGAGACAAATGGCTGTTCCCTGGGAGCCCAGTGTATCACTGATGCTGGGCCACCATCTCCTTCGGATGATCCAGCACCTCGATCGGCACAAGAGCCAACTGTTCTACTACCTCAAGCTTCAAGGTAAGTCCGTCCATACTGGTGACCTGTGGGGCTAATCCCCTCCGTCTTCTACACCGCCCGCATGCCATCTTCGAAATTCCGACTATCGTGCGGCATCAACGCGCAATCGCCTCCCTTCCACGCGAACTCAATTTGAGAAAACCGACTGGCTAACAGGGAGAACAGCCCGGTGGCTTACA
>DATJWZ010000647.1:0-1202 GCA_035500795.1 Candidatus Eiseniibacteriota bacterium
GATGGGCCGAGCACCTCTATCGAAGCAGCAGAAGGAGGCCAATCGCAGGGAACAAGTCAAAAAGTATTCCAGGAAGGCCGATGTCAGAGCGAGGATGCGACGGTATGAGGAAGTATGGCGGCGCGACTTGAACGTCCATCGCGTGACTTCAGCCAGTACATAACCCATGATTCCAAAGCGAGCGACTCATATTGATGCATGCAGATGGTCTCATCCAAGAGACTAGTGAACCAATCGTTGAAAATGGCGCGATCTTGGAAGAGACTCGAGATGCCATTGTAGCGTTCGATTATGATGATGATCAAAGAGGGGGTTTTACGGAGTTTGATAATGATCTTGATGATCAAGCAGGTGCATTCGGGGGGTTTGATGATGATTATGATGATGACTTTTCTCTGAAGTCGAATCATAGGGGTACTCACATTTGCCGAAAGTCATTGATCGATAGAACCCGATATCAAGCATGAGACTAGTTCCTTTGAAACTCGATCTTCCCAGAACCGGATCCTAATTGACCTTACACTCGATACCGATCAAGAGACAGAGATGGATCCCGGGTACCAGGGCGGCAGCGGAAATGAAGATACGAGGCATGGAAACCATGGCGACAGCGACGGCGACAGTTCTGCTACAAGTAGCATCCTCGACTTCCAAGATTGGCGGACCATTATGGCAGAAGCCAAACGCCATCATGACGCTGAACTGGATCGCGATGAAGCATATCGTCCGGAAATTGGGCCAGAATCTTCACGTCAACACGTTGCCCGAAGACCTGGTAGTAGCGAGATTGATGAGGGTGATGAAGATGAAGAAAGAAGTAAGACACCGCCCTGAGGTGAGCAAGCTGCTAATTGACAGGCACTCGGAAGGAGTCGCCAACGGAAAAGGTGGCCAAACTGCTCGTAGAACAGTGGATCCACTTTAAAGAAGGCGAGGAACATGCGTCGCCACAAAACGATGCAGCAGGTCTCAGCATGCAAGAGTTCATTGACCGGCGTAATGATCTGCTTCAGGAGATACATGAGTTTAACGATCCCGATTTCGCTCAACCCGGCCTTCTACCTATCTGTGGAGATTCCCGCAGGGAGCTCCCTGCGCGTAGGGCCCAGCTATTAATTTGTGTGTAAAAAATCAGACCCTACCAGTCCCATAGCAGGGAGGTTCAGCCCATAGCAGGGAGGGGTCTGATCGTAGGGTCCGGG
>DATJWZ010000648.1:0-15938 GCA_035500795.1 Candidatus Eiseniibacteriota bacterium
GGATGTCCAAAGTTCGTGCCAACGCCGCCTCCGACGCCGTAGGCGAGGCCGCGCTTGGTGCGAATGTCGTTGAACAGGCGTGACGAGAAGCCTCCACCGAAGGCCTCATTAAATACGCTGATTGCGTAGTAATCCGGATTCGCGCGCGTCGTTCCCATACCGACCATGCGGATATTGCTCTGGTTCACGTCCTCTTTCGGAATGAGATAGTAGCCGGGCTTCGCGGGATCGTATTTGATGTCATTCTTGGGGAGCAGCGGTCCCTTCGGCCAGGTCTCGAACGCACTGCGGAGACGCGCTTCCATCGCGGCTGAATCGAAATCGCCCGAGATGCCCAAGATAATGTTGTTGGGATGTACGTACTTGCTATGCCAGTCGATCATGTCCTGCCTGGTAACGGCATCTATCGTCGCGTATTCAGGAACGCGCGCGTACGGATTGTTGGACCCGTAGGCCAGCTTGATGGCCTCACGACGAGCGATGCCGCTTATGTCATCATTGCGGCGCGAGATCGAATCCTCTTCGCCTTTTCGGGCGATGTCGATCTTGTCGGCGCGGAACTCCGGGTTTCGCAGGACGTCCACGAATACCTTGAAAACGTCATCGAGATCGCCTTTGAGGCAAGAAAAGCTAATGCTGGTCGAGTCAGGGCCGCCGCCGGTCTCGACCTTAGCCGCCCGTACTTCGAGGAAATCGTCAAGCTGATCGCCGGTCTGTGACTTCGTGCCACCCGTGCGCCAGACTTCTCCAAAGATATCGACGAGGCCAACTTTGTTTGCTGGCTCATTGACCGATCCGCCACGAATCCGGGCGGTCGCGTCAATCAACGGTAATTCGTGATCTTCTTGCAGAAAGATCACCATTCCATTCGGGAGTTGCACGCGCTTGGGCTGACGGGGCTTGAACGCCGGCAACGGAGGAATCGGCACCTGCTTCCAGTCTTTAGCTTGTCCACTCGCGCGAGGAATCGGCGCCAAGATTGCCGCCGAGAGTAAGAGCATCAGAAGAGTCCGCTGCATCGTCATTGCGCACCTCCTTGATCCGCTCCGGGCTGCCCATCACCCGGTCCCCCGGCGCCTCCGCCTGAATTCTCGATGATGCCCACAGTCCGGTTGCTGTCGGTAAAGACTTCGTTCGCTACACGGCGAATATCGGCTTTGGTAACGTTCTCGATCCGGTCTACCGAAGCAAACAACTCGCGCCAGTCGCCGTAACGCGTTTGATAGATCGCGAGCTGAGTTGCGAGGCCTTCGTTGTCGGCCAGGCCGCGTATCAAGTTCGCCTTGGCGCGCGTCTTGATCATCTTCAACTCATCGTCACTGATGTCTTCTTTTTTCAGGCGCTCGATCTCTTCATGAATCGCCGGCGCCATTTCGTCCGGCTTGTGTCCGGGCAAGGGGACGGCCAGGAACGCAAACAGATGTGGATACTTCACACCGGGATATCCGGTTATTCCCTCCGAATACGAGGCGATCTTTTTATCACGAACCAACGCACGATAAAGCCGCGAAGTGCGGCCCTCCGACATCAAATCGCTAATCGCGTCGAACACCGCATCATCTTTACTGCGGTAATCGGGCCGGTGATAGCCCTCGAGATAGATGGGTTGTGACTGATCCTTCAGTACGACCCTGCGCTCGGAATTCTGCGGCGGTTCTGTAGTGATGGACTCGTCCGGGTGAGGATGAAACGGCAGCTGGCTAAAATATCTTTCAAGTACTGGCATGGTTTCCGACGCTTTCAAATCGCCGGCCACGGCCACGACCATGTTCGTGGGGACGTAGTATTCGTCAAAAAACTCTTTCGCGTCGGTTGCCGAGAAATGATTCAGGTCTGCCATCCAGCCAATTGTCGGCCTGTGATAGGGGCTTGCCGTAAATGCCTCTTCCGTAAATTGCTCGAGGAGGCGTCCGAAGGGATTGCTATCGGTCCGCATGCGGCGCTCTTCGATCACCACATTGCGTTCCTTGTAGAACTCGCGCATCACCGGATGCAGGAAGCGATCGGACTCAAGATAGGCCCAAAGCTCCAACCGGTTCGTGGGGAATGAGTAGTGATACTCGGTCTGGTCGTAACTAGTGGAGGCGTTCATGTCTTCTCCACCGTTCTGCTCAATGATCTTGCCGAACTGGTTGGGGATTACGAATTTGTTGGCTTCAGCCGTTGCGTCCTGCCAGGCCTTCTCGAGTTCCTTTAGCTTCGCTGGATCCTGCCCAACTCTATTGTCGCGTGCTTTGATGTAGGCCGCGTAATCAGTTTCTACTTTCTCGAGCGCAACTTTTTCCGCGGGGTAATCGGTGGTGCCGATCGTGGTAGTTCCCTTAAACGCCATATGCTCGAACATGTGCGCCAATCCGGTGGCGCGCATCGGATCTTGCACGGAACCGGCGTCGACGAGCGTATAGAAGGAGAAGACTGGCGCCTCGGGACGCTCGCAAACAATCAGTGTTAGACCGTTATCGAGCTTCTTGACGGTGACGCGCTTTTCGAACGACGCGACGTCCTGCGCGACGGCGAGCGCTGACAAAAGGCTTAACAAGACAGTGATTCGGATAAAGCGGTGTTTCATCGGGCCTCCGGCGGCTGGGCGGAACTTTCTGCAAAATCCATAGTTTGGACGGGCCAGCAGGGCAGAAGTTTGAAAGTACGTGGAGGGAAGGCAGGTTGTCAAACATTGGTCCGGCCTTCCGGGAAGTCAAAGCCAAGAGCTTAACCGCTAAGCTCGCTAAGAAAGGGCGCGAAGGGCGCGAGAAAAATCTTCCGGACGATTACGCGCATCGCTGTATTTTGCCTTCCGGCGGGATTCGGGCACAATGTTTGGCGGAGCGCACGTGGCAGATTCAGCTGGCGTTGAAATCCAGGGGCGGCATCTCAACCTTTCGAACCTGCAGAAGGTGCTGTATCCGGCCGTCGGATTCACCAAGAAGGATGTCATTGATTATTACGCGCGGATTGCGCCTGTGTTGTTGCCGCATTTGCATGAGCGGGCGCTGACGCGGAAGCGGTATCCGGACGGCGTGGACGGCGAGCCGTTTTTCGAGAAGAACGCGCCGATGCACAAGCCGGAGTGGGTGAAGACTGTTCCGGTGTGGAGCGGGCACAATCGGCGGACGGTGAATTACATCCTGGCGAACGATCTGCCGACGCTGATATGGCTGGCGAATCTGGCTGCGCTGGAGCTGCATCCTTCGCTGGCGCAGGCGAAGGACATCGAGCGTCCGACGGAGATGGTGTTTGATCTTGACCCCGGGCCTCCTGCGAACATTGTGCAGTGCTGCCAGGTGGCGGTTTGGCTTCGGGAGATTTTCGAGCATTTGGGACTGCAGAGTTTTCCGAAGACGTCCGGCTCGAAGGGGCTGCAGCTGTATGTTCCGCTGAACACGCCGACGACATTTGATCAGACCAAACTCTTCTCGCACGCTCTGGCGCAACTGCTCGAGCACGATCATCGGGAATTGGTTGTGTCCGATATGAAGAAGAATCTTCGTACGGGCAAAGTGTTTGTCGATTGGAGCCAGAACGACGAGCATAAGACGACTATCTCGGTGTATTCGTTGCGGGCGCGGGAGCATCCGACGGTGTCTACGCCGGTTTCGTGGGATGAAGTCGAGAAGTGCCTGAAGAAAAAAGATGCGGGGATGCTGGTGTTTGAGGCGGGCGATGTGATCAAGCGAGTGGAGAAATTGGGCGATCTGTTTGAGCCTGTGCTCGAATTGAAGCAGAAGTTGCCAGCGCTGAAGGTTGGCGGGGCACCGGTTGCTGTGGCTCCGGCCACGCAAGAGATCAAGACGATGGAGATTGCGGCGCAGGCGGATGGGGATCATACATCTGGGCGGAAGGCGAAAGTCACGAAGAAGGCGGCAAGCGCGAAGATGAAGGGTGCCAAGTCGAAAAAGAAGAGCAAGGTATAATCCCGGTTCAGCGGCGGACGGGAATCTCTCCTATGGCGCAAGTTTTTGTTGGAACTTCTGGATGGGCTTATCCGAGTTGGAAACCTGCTTTTTATCCTGAGAAGCTTGCGCAGAAAAAATTTCTGAGTTTTTACGCGGCGCAGCTCAACACCGTCGAAGTTAACTTCACTTTTCGTCAGCTCGTAAAAGAAACGACGATTCAGAACTGGCTGGCAGATTCGCCTCCGCATTTTCGATTCGGCATCAAGGCGCACCAGGTCATCACGCATATTAAGAGGTTGAAGGGCACGGAGGAGTTTGTGCCGCGGTTCCTGGCGACGATTGAGCCATTGGCGGCGGCAGGGAAGTTGGGGCCGGTGCTATTTCAGCTTCCTCCGAATTTGAGGGCCGATCATGGTTTGCTGAAGGAGTTTCTCGGTGTTGTGCCGCGCAGCGTGCCTGCCGTGTTTGAGTTTAGGAATGAATCGTGGTTTAGTGATGCGACTTGGGATCTTCTGAGATCATATGGAGTCGCGCTATGCGTCGCTGAGACGGAAACCCGGACTACTCCCGATGTGGTGACCGGGAAGTTCGCTTATTACCGTTTTCGCAAGCCGACTTATACGGGGGAAGAGCGGCGGGGGATGGTGGAGCGAGCGAAGCAGCATCTCGCTGAGGAGCGCGATGTATTTGCTTACTTCAAGCATGAAGAAACACCGGAGGGGGCTTTGTACGCGGTGGACCTGCTGCGCGAGATCTCGGGCTAAAGCTTTGTCATTCCGACGACTCGTGGAGCGAGGAATCTGCCGTCGCTGGCACCCTCCTCATCACTTTCCCCGGCGTCCGATAACGCGCATACTAACTCTCCCAATGCCTTCTGACGCGAATGCCTACCTGCTCGCTGGATTTCTCGACTACCTTCGCGTCGAGAAGGGACTGGCGCGGCTGTCGATCACGGCTTACGGTACCGACATTGGGCAATTCGCCGGGTTTCTGGAAAAGCGAAAACGCGATCTACTCGCTGCCCGCCGCAGTGACGTCCGGGAATTTCTGCAGCAGCTTTTTTCGAATCGTGTAGATGGCCGCAGCGTGGGACGGAAGCTATCCGCGCTTCGGCATCTCTATCGGTATCTGCTGCTTGATAAGAAGATTGATCACGATCCCACGCTGAACATTGAGTCGCCGCGGCAGTGGAAGGTACTACCAAAGTCGCTGGCGCTGGATGAAGTCAACGCTACGCTGGCGGCGCCCGCAGGTTTGCATTCAGCGCATGCGAAAAATTCGAAAGAGGCCGCGGCCCTTGCCCTGCGAGACAAGGCGATGCTTGAGCTGTTGTATGCGGGCGCGTTGCGAGTGTCGGAGGTGGTGAACGCTGCCCTGGAAGATCTCAAACTCGATGTGGGTTACATGTTGGTGCGCGGTAAGGGAGACAAAGAGCGGATCGTGCCGTTGGGCAAGCCCGCGCAGGATGCATTGGCGGAATATCTAAAGGATGGGCGGCCGGTGCTGGCCGGAATGCGGGCGGCAAAGTCAGCGGGACTATCGGGTTCTCGCAGTTCGCCACTTCTGTTTATCGCGCGTGGCGCTCGCAAACTCACGCGCCAGAGGATCTGGCAGATGGTGGGTCAGGCTTCGGCGGCATCGGGACGTCATGCATCGCCCCACATGCTGCGTCACTCCGCCGCTACGCATATGGTGGAGAACGGCGCCGATTTGCGTACCGTGCAGACAATTCTTGGGCACGCAGATATTTCCACGACGCAGGTTTATACACACCTTGCGCTTGACCGCTTACGATCTGTGTATCAGAAGCACCATCCGAGGGCGAAGGGAAGGTAGGGGGATTTCCGATTTTCGAATTGCCGATCACCAATTTGAAAAATACAGAGCATCAAAAAGTTGGCAATCGGCATTCGGCAATCGTCAATTGATCTATGCCGCACACCGTGGTTGAAAAATCCGTGATTGATTTCTTGCGGCATCTGCGAGAGAAGAATTCTTCGGCGCACACGATCAAGGCTTACACGGGCGACCTCGCGAACTTTTCGGTTTATGCCGGGTCGCGCTCCTGGAAGCAGATCGATCACATCGCCATCCGTGGATTTTTGTCGCAGCTGTACGACAAGGGGCTGAGCAAGACTTCTGTGGCGCGGTCGCTGGCTGCGGTGCGGTCGTTGTACCGGTGGCTGGCGCAGGAGGGAGTGGTCGATCAGAATCCGGCGAAGCTGGTGGCGACTCCGAAGTTGCCGAAGAAGTTGCCGCGGGTGCCGACGATTGAAGAGATGAATTCCGTGCTCGACGGGAAGATGCCCGAGACTGCGGCGTTTCCCGAGCGCGACCGGCTGATGCTGGAACTTCTTTATGGGTGCGGGATTCGAAATTCAGAATTGACGGGCATCAATCTTGACGACATACGGTTGAGCGCGGAAGCGATTCTCATTCGCGGAAAAGGGAAAAAGGAACGGATAGTTCCGTTTGGCGAAGCGGTAGAGCAGGCGCTTGCGGCGTATTTGCCAGCGCGGGCGACCGTGCTGAGTGAGTCGCACAAGAATTCAAATGCGCTGCTGATCAATCGTCGTAGTGGGCGGCTGACTACCCGCAGCGTGGGTCGGATCATCAAGAAAATTGCCGTGTCGAAGGGACTGTCGCCGGACCTGCATCCGCACACCTTGCGGCATGCATTTGGGACACACATGCTGGAGGAGGGCGCGGACCTGAGGGCGATTCAGGAGTTGCTTGGACACGAGCGGCTGGCTACGACTCAGCGGTATACGCAGCTTTCTACGAAGCACGTGTTGCAGGTCTACGACCAGACGCATCCGAGAGCGAAGTAGAGCGGATCCACCACGGGGCACTGAGCCACGGAGAACACCGCAATCTTTTTTGTTCCTCCGTGCCTCGGTGCCTCCGTGGTGATTAGCACTCGCTTGTTACCTTTGTAACTTTGGGGCGCTTTCCGGTAGCCGGAAAATAGTAGAACGGGCAAGTTTGAGTCCCGAGGGCTGCCAGTCGCGGGTTTCGGGGCAGGTACCTCTACCCCCGTGGAGGGACTGTGAGCGTACGAAAGATTAATCCGGAACTCTGGCTACTACTCTTCCTTGTTGTTATTGCTGCAGTTCTAAATTTCCTGGTCGCATCGCAGCGGATGACGCTGGTCTTTTATTTTCTGCCAACCTTGTACTCGGCGTATCGCATGGGCAGGAGGCACGCGACGCTGACGGCGCTGGCGAGCATTGTCATCGTCGTGCTGCTGGTGTTCGGAAATCGTTCGACGTTCCAGCGGCAGGTTGAAATGCCTTACGGAATTTATTTCGATCTGACGGTGTGGGGCGGAACATTGATGGTCGCCGGATACGCGATGGGCACGCTGTATGAGCAGAATCAGAAGTCGCTGCGCGAGATGGAAGAGGGTTACGACGGGATGTTGGTGATCCTGCAGAATTTTCTGGCGAACCAGAAATACAGCGATTCACATGCGTACCGGATTTCGCTGTGCGCGACGAAGATCGCCGAGACGGTGGGACTCGATCCGCAGAGTCTGGAAGATATCCGGACGGCGGCGCTGCTGTTCAACATGAAAGAGTTGGGAATCTCGAACGAAATTCTGATCAAAGCGGCGCAGGTTTCGGAAGAAGATCTGCGGAGTGGTAAAAATCGTAAGTCGGAGCTGACAGGCGGGGCGATGGGGAGCTCGCTGCGGCGGGCGATTCCGATCTTTCTTTCGGAGCGGCAGATGCGACAGGAGGGCGGGAAGCCGGAAGATACGTCGCTCGAAGTACAGATACTTTCGCTGGCCGAGGAATATGAAGCGTTGACTACGGGGCAGCGTGGGACGAAGATGTCTCCGTCTCAGGCTGGCGCGGAGGTTACGAAGCGCGCGCAGAGCCGGTATGACTCTCTGGTGGTGGGAGGATTTGCGAAGGCGTTCGGGGAGCAGGCAGCGGGCGTGGGAGCCTGAACGACACTGGATGTCTACAGGGAACTTGCTCTAGTTTGGCCTTTTCTTCTTGTGCTTCTTGTTGCCGCCAGCGCCATCCAGGCCCCATAGGCGTAAGTGACACTTACTGCACATGTCTTTCGTTTCGGTGTTCTGGTTCAGGGCGTCTTCCGGAATTTCTGCCGCCATTTTCAGATAGTGCGTCTTACCTCCGCCGTGGGCGAGGTGGCAGCTCATGCACGACATCTCCTCCCCGGTGAGTGGATCAAGTGTGCCGCTCACCGGATGACGTGCGTAAGGATGGCCCGTAGTGTTGTTGGCGGTAAGGGCAATAGTCGGCATGTATCGTGAGGGAACGGTTTGCGGAGTGAGCAGGTGACAGTTTAAGCATAGTTCGTTTGCCTTTGCACGCAGCAGCTTGGAGTTCTGGGAACCGTGAGGATTGTGGCAGCGCGTGCACATCCCCGAGGCGTATGGAAAATGTGCCTGAGAGAGCGTCTCCGGTTGATGGCATTCAAAGCAAACGACCGGTTTCGTGTGCTTGAGAATAACGTAGGTTGCGTCCTTATGCGCTTCAATGCTGTGGCACGCCGCACATCCCTGTTTGATGGCAGCGTGAACGTGCTCGGCCGCAACGTGATCTCCATGGCATTCCAGGCAGTTCGTCTGCGCCTCGACTGGAACCGGGTGTGCACCCGCTCGGCAAAAGCACGGAAATACCAGACCGGCAACGATCACACAAAGCCAAATGTGCGCGACGGCCATACTGGCTCCTTTTCAGCGGTCCTGGTTGGCGTTTGCCGCAGACTCCTTCGCCTTTTCCGCAAGCTTGAGGTGAACCAGATAGGGCGAAAAGGGAGTGATCTCCAGCGACAGCTTGTCTTTGGCCGCATAGATTCTTGGCGGGGATGCTTTCACAAATTTCAACTCGCCCGCCCACGGATCAAGCTTGACGCGACTTCCCAACGGCAGAGCGACAATCTGCAGCGGGTTTTCCAGTTCGAGCGGCGGGGCTTGTGCCGCCAGCGCGCTCATGAACGAGATGCGATTCTCGGTTACAAGGCTCTCGCCCAGGTTTGCCCGGATAAGGTTTGGAACACTGCGTGAGTACTTCTCCAGTGCCTTCAGGAAAAGCCCGGCCTCCGCCAATTTGTCCTGGTAGGGTGAATTGGCAAGAATCTTCATTCCAAGTTCGTCAGCTGCTCGTTCCTGTTCGGGCGTGTGCTTGAAGTCAAACAACGGCAACTGATCGAGGCTGGGCACCACTAGACGGTCGTTGAATGCGAAGCTGCTGTCCAGTTCGTGGCCCAGAGCCGCGTGTGCGAGAGCATGCGCCAGAACTGCGGCCAGGGCAGCTTCATTGGGCAGCGCATCCAGTAGCCCCCGGCTGATGAGGATAGTGTGACCGATGGTGAATATTTCAATGGGGGTAGTCGAGAGTGTTCGGCAGCGAACCTCAGGCTCGAGCACGATCTGGTTGGTCAACTCGAGATTCGTGACCACGGTTTGCACTACTTTGTCGACCTCGCCTTCGGGCACGATCACCCCAAGCTGTTCAAGCTTGGTGATGACGTTGTCTTCCGCTCTTCTCTGCCAGGAGCGCTGAATGTCGAGTGGGCTCTTGTCGGGATTCTGCGACGAGTCTTTGGCCATCTCTGGATCCACTTGAATCTCGGTAAACTCTGACTCCCGGCGCGGACTGAGACTGTAGCCCCAGATTCGAGTTTGGGCTTTCAGCCGCGGGGTATGCACTTGCGGCTTGTTGGAGTCGAATTCTTCCGAGTAAACCACTGCCGGCAACCACACTCTTTCACGCAAGTTCATGCGCCAACTGTCGATGTGGAAGTTGCCGTAACTGCCGTTGAAGCGGACAATGCTGTAGCCATCATCTTCCACCCAAATGGCACCTCGGAAGCGGTTCACCTTCTCTTTGTTTTTACGTGGACTGACCTCAAAGACCATGCAGCGCACTTCTCCCAGAAACTCACGCTGCATATAGCGCAGTTGATAATTCTTGCGATCGAAGCCGGTACGATCCACAAAGATCATGCTGGAAAAGCCCACCGGACTCATCGAATAGAACTTTGAAAACGCGCCCGCCATGCGCTCCACGAGCCGCCGGTCAAGGTAGAACTCCTCCTTGGCCTGTTGGAATTGCACTCGCCCGAGAAAATAGTGATCTTCGATAGGCCCAAATCCCGGCGCCGTGTCTGCCCGCATGCGTTGGAGATAGGTCTCCACCATGGGGCTGTAGCCGCGCATAGTGTCGGCCAGCGCTCGCTCGGTCGAGAAAACACGATCAGCTGTCTGATCGAGATTGAATTTGGGATTGCTGCTTGCTGAAACATCCAAGCAAGTCAGGACAATGACTGCCAGGACGAAACGGCGCTGCATCATAGTTCGCCTCCCGCAAATCGAACTTGACTGATAAGGGCCAGACTTTCAGGGAGGGAACAAAAAGCCGCTGTGGAATAAACGGAGGTCGACAGGATTGTGATGCTCGAGATTCTCTACTTTTGGCTGGCGCAGACGAAGTAGCGCACACCTGAGGTCGGGCATACAACCTCATTTCTCGGGAAGGTCAAACCGGCGGAAATGCCATCCCCGAGTCCTCGGGGGAAAGGACTGGCGCAATTTTATGGACCGTGTTCTATTCGCACCGTGCGGCGGAACACGATGCGACGTGATCAACATCATTGCGCTTGCGGGTCAATCCAGCGCCAAAACAGAGGCTAAAATGCATTCCCGGCAAACCTTTTCTTTAACCTTTTCTTCGCAGGCCTTCCCACATCTCGACGACTCTCGCTTTCACATCGGCTGTGAGTTTTTCATAAGCTTGCTCTGACGCTTCTGACTCGGGTAGGGGAAGAATCGGGTCGCCGATGATCATCTTCATCGGCTTGAAACCCTTGAATGCCTGATTGCGCGGCCAGCTGTCGTAGAAGCCTTCGATGGCGATCGGCACGATTGGGACCTGTAGATGAATCGACAAGATAGCCGCGCCTTTCTTGAAGATGCGCGGAGTGCCGTCGATGGAGCGTTCGCCTTCGGGATAGAGAATCAGCGTGAGGCCGTGGCGCAGGCCGAAGGCCCCGGCGCGCATGGCGGGAACGAGGTTGGCATCGGGATCGACGACGACGGTTTTGATGGAGCGGGCCAGGCGGCGCATGAATCCGGAGCCGAAGATCTCGCTGGTGCCGACGGCGAACAGGTTGTAGAAGATGTTGCCCGGCATGACTCCGGCGAGGATTAAGGGATCGAGATAGCTCTGGTGATTCGAGGAAATGATGAACGGCCCTTTGTTTGGGAGTTTCTCGAGGCCGATCACTCGGAGGTCGGCACGGTCTTGCGCGATCAGATAGAAGATGCGCGAGACGAGATACCAGACCGTGTCGTTGAAGCGGTTTGGATGGATCAGCTTGAAAACGTCGGGATCGTCGGGATCTTCATGCAGAATAGATTTCCATCCGGCAAAGGCGGGGCGCTTTCCGCCGGACGCGGCACTCTGTAGAACGGCGTCGATCAGATCTTTTACCGTGTAGATCTGCGCGAGTTGCGATTCGTCGACATTGCCTCCGAGCTCTTCTTCGAGGTGGCTGAGGACTTCGACGCGCTGCATGGAGTCGAGTCCGAGATCGAGTTCGAGATTGTGAGTTGGGCGCAGGTTCTGCGGGGCGGAACTCGCCGATTCGCGGAGGACTTTCAATCCGCGCTGCACGTCGGGTTGCTCGAGCCATGAATTCTCTTCGGCTGTGAGAGGCTTTTCGGCGGGCAGTTCGGAACCATCGTCGGAGACTTTACGCGCGTTGTTCGAGCGCACGCGCTTCTCGACTTCGAAGCGCTTGATCTTTCGCGTCGTGGTACGGGGAAGATCGTCTTGCCAAATCTCGTAGCTGCTGATGCGCTTGGTCGAGGCAATCTTCTGCGAGAGGCCTTCGATGTCGAAGCGGATTGCTTCTTTGGCATTGACGATCTTGCGGCGTCGGAGCTCGTCGAAATCAGGCACGATCACTGCATACAGGCGGTCTCGATCTTCGCCGGGCTTGCCTTCAAGGCCCATCACGGCCATTTCCTTGATATGCGGCGACTTCATGTAATGGGCTTCGATCTCTTCGGGGTAAACGTTCTTACCGTTGCTGAGGACGATGACTTCTTTCTTGCGTCCAGTGAGAAAGAGATTGCCGTGGGAGTCGAAGTAGCCGAGGTCTCCGGTGTAGAGCCATCCGTCGCGAAGAGCGGCGGCGGTCGCATCGGGACGGTTCCAATATCCCTTCATCAGCATGGGGCCGCGGACGGCGAGTTCGCCGACGGCCGGGCCGCCCTCTTCTTGCCGCTGCGGATCGATGATTTTTCCTTCCACACCTTTCATGGCTTTGCCGCAGGATCCGATCACGATGTCGTTGGGCGAATTGACGTAGATGGCCGCGGAGGTTTCGGTGAGGCCGAGGGCTTGCATCACGTCGATGCCGAGGTCATAGAAATCTTTCTGGACTGCGGGATCGAAGCGCGATCCTCCGGTAGCGAAGTAGCGCATCTTCGGACCGAGCGTGGTGTGAATTTTCTTGAAGAGGATGGGGCCGGCGTTAATGCCGACTTTGCGCAGGGCACGATTTACCGCGAGCATCGTGCCGAAGATTTTTTGCGTGATGACGCCGCGCTTTTTGACTTCGTCGAAAACTTTCTGATGGATCAGGTAATAGAACTGCGGGACGACGGCGAACGCGGTGATGTCGCGCTCTTGCAGCGCCTTCATCAGCTCGCTGGTGTTGAGGGTTTCGAGGTAGAGGACGCGCGATCCCTTGACCAGCGGCAGAAGCATGTTCGCCATGAGGGCGAGGACGTGGAAGAGTGGCAGGACGCCGAGGAGGGCGTCGTTGGGGCCGATGTTGACCCAGTTGAAAACGGCATCGACCTCGCCGAGGAGGCTGCCGTGGGTGAGCATCACGCCTTTGGGATCGGCGGTGGTGCCGGAGGTGTAGAGCAGCGAGGCGAGGTCGTCGGTGCCTTGGGGGACAGGCTGGAAATTTCCGGGACCGGCTTTGAAGATGTCGGGCAGGTTCGCGGCGAAATCTTCTTTGCGGATCTGTTCGGTGCCGCGGTCGGGATCGGTGAGGACCAGCCGGAGGTTTAGTTTTTTCGTTGCCGGAAGCGCAACCGGGACGTGCTTGACGTCGACGAAGGCTGCGATTGCTCCACTGTCTTTCAGCAACTTCGTTACTTGATCGTCGTGGAGGGCTGTGTCGAGCGGGACGGCGACGCATCCGGAGGCGATGATGCCCAAGTAGGCGGCGACCCAGCGCGGATGGTTATCGGCAAGGATGGCGAGGCGCGAGCCGCGGGGCAGATTGCTGTCGGTGATCCAGCGTCCGACGGCCTCCGCCCAGTGATGCAACTCCCCATAGGTGCAGCTTTCCAGGTGGTCATGTCGTTGAATTTCAAGGGAAACGTTGCTGGGCCAGCGCTGGGCGCACTCCAGAAAGCGGTCGTAGAAAGTGGGCATGGGTCGTGGGGAATATTACAGGAAAGGGCGAAAAGCCGCAGTGTTCGCAATTGGCGCGGACATCCAAAATCATAACCACAAAGGACACGAAGGTTCACGAAGGACAAGCAAGCAGGTTTCCTTCGTGAACCTTCGTGTCCTTTGTGGTTTATGCCTTTTCTTTAGGTGGATCGTTGGCGCTACCTGACTACGGCTTCTTCGGATCTTTCGGCTTCTCCGCGTCTGCGATGGCTTTCCGAAACTCTTCAACCGCCTTCATCTGCGGATTCGGGTTCAGACAATCTTTGGCTTCGTAGCGCCACAGTGCTGGGGAATCCTGCGAATCTTGACCCCAGTTCCGCCCTTCATACACCATGAACGAGTCCGTTCGTGGCCCAACTTCGTTGCCCACGCGTGCCGGGCCCTGATTTTGCGGATTGGTCGGGTCCATGGGATCGTTGAACGGCGGTTGCCCATGTTGCCCGCCAACGCGGATGGTGCTTGGTGTTTCCTGGCCAACTCCAGCGCGCTGGTCAACCGGTCCGCCGCTAATCGTTGGGCGGGACATCCGGTTATCCCCAGTGTGGATGGCGATCACCAAGTCAGACGGTTCGCCGTCCATGACAACCCTGTAGCGGCCCCACTCCGTCAGCTCCTTCTCAACGTTGTCGCGGGCGATCGCGTTCGATTGTGGCTGGTCCAGAGGCTCGCCAGCATAAGGATCAATCACCACGTGTACGGTTTGGGCCCGCAGAATGAGCTCCGAGATCTGGCTCTTCTTCTTGTCTTTTTTGTCTTTTGCGCCTGCGGTCAGGGCCAGCAGCAGCATGAAAGAGAGGAGCAGCAAGAGGCGACGCGACATGGGAGCCTCCGAAAGCTTCACCGACATTATACTGAGGTTACGGCCGGCGAATTCCTCAGGGCCGCGGCTGCATCTAATATGCTAGGCTTCTAAAGAGTGTATTGGGGCGTACCCTGCCCTCCGAAGGACTTCCGGTTTGATTAACCAACTGCTAGGCAAGGTATTTGGGACGAAGAACGAGCGTGTCATCAAGGCGTTGATGCCCAACGTCCAGGCAATCAATGCGCTTGAGCCGCAGACGCAGAAGCTCACTGACGGCGAACTGCGCGCGAAGACTGACGAATTCCGCCAACGCATCCAGGAGCGGTTGAGCCGCGTCTCAAAGAGCTCGCAAACTCCTGAGAACGGGTCCGAAGAAGAGTCTGATTTTGACCAACAGAAGCGCTTTGAAAAGGAAGAATACGAAGCGATTCAGGAAGTTCTGAACGATATTTTGCCCGAAGCCTTTGCCGTGGTGCGCGAAGCCGGACGCCGCGTACTGAACATGAGGCATTTCGATGTCCAGTTGATCGGCGGCATGGTGCTGCACGACGGCAAGATTTCAGAAATGAAGACCGGCGAAGGCAAAACGCTGGTCGCCACCCTTCCGGTGTATCTTAATGCCCTCAGCGGACGCGGCGTACATGTCGTCACGGTCAACGACTACCTGGCCAAGCGCGACTCCGAGTGGATGGGCAAGCTGTACCGCTTCCTCGGACTCTCAGTCGGCGTGATTGTCCACGATCTTGATGATGACGAGCGCCGTGCAGCCTATGCGGCCGACGTTACCTACGGCACGAACAATGAGTATGGATTCGACTACCTGCGCGACAACATGAAGTTCGATATCAAGGATTGTGTGCAGCGCGGGCACAACTTTGCGATCGTTGACGAAGTCGACTCCATCCTGATCGACGAAGCCCGCACGCCGCTGATTATCTCAGGCGCGAGCGAGGAATCGACCGACAAGTACTACAAGGTCAACCGCATTATCCCGAAGCTGGAAAAAGGCGAGGAGATCGAAGGGGCTCCGGGAGAGCCGTCGACCTACACCGGCGATTTCGCGATCGATGAGAAGCATCGCAACATCACGGTGACGGACGAAGGCTGGGAGAAAGTGGAGAGCCTGCTCGGCATCGGGAACATCGCCGACCCGGAGAACTGGGGCTGGAAGCATCACGTCGAGACTGCGATCAAGGCTCATGCCCTTTACCGCAAAGATGTTGAGTACGTGGTGAAGGAAGGCGAAGTCATCATCGTCGACGAGTTCACCGGACGCATGATGCCGGGTCGCCGCTGGTCCGATGGCCTGCATCAGGCGGTCGAGGCCAAAGAAAACGTCAAAATCGAGCGCGAAAACCAGACCCTTGCGACCATCACCTTCCAGAATTATTTCCGCATGTTCAAGAAGTTGGCCGGAATGACCGGTACGGCCGAAACGGAAGCGGAAGAGTTCGAGAAGATTTACAAGCTGGAAGTTGTCGTCATTCCGACGAACAGAACGCTGCTGCGCATTGAGAACCCTGACATCGTTTATCGCACGGAGAAAGAGAAATACTTCGCGTCGGCGGACGAAATCCAGAAACTGGCTGAAAAGGGACAGCCAGTACTGGTTGGTACGACGTCGGTGGAAAAATCCGAGCGTCTTTCCGAGTTGTTGAAGAAAAAAGGCATCAAGCACGTCGTGCTCAACGCCAAGTTCCACGAGCGCGAAGCGGAAATCGTCGCGCAAGCCGGACGCAAGGGTGCCGTGACGATCGCCACCAACATGGCCGGCCGCGGAACGGACAT
>DATJWZ010000649.1:0-25200 GCA_035500795.1 Candidatus Eiseniibacteriota bacterium
GATGGCAAGTTCGAATTCACCGGCATTCCTGCAGGCAAGTACTCGCTCAGCGGCGCCAAACGCGGATTCATCCCCGCTGGTTACGATCAGCACGATCAGTTTTCGACCGCAATCGTAACCGGCGCCGGTCTCGATACAGAGCACCTTGTATTGAAACTTGATTCGGACTCTGTGATTTCAGGCAAGGTCCTGGACGAAGCGGGAGAGCCCGTGCGCGATGCGACGATCGCTTTGTATCGTGATAACCATTTCGAAGGCGCCAATCGGATCCAGCACTTTCGCGGCGCACAAACGAACGACCTCGGCGAGTTCGAAATCCCCAATTTGACACCGGGAACCTATTTCCTTTCGGCGGGTGCGCAACCGTGGTACGCGGTGCACCCTCCATCGGATATGGCTCGCTCGGCGGCCTTTGATCCTTCCCTTGACGTTACCTATCCGGCAACTTACTACGGCGACGTCACCGACGCCGAGAGCGCCACGCCAATCTCCATTCACGGTGGTGAGCATTTGCAACTCGATGTCCACCTGAATCCCGTGCCATCACTTCACGTGATCGTCCATGTCCCGAGCTCCGGCGACAACCAATTCCCTTTCCCTCAGTTTGAGCAGACGGGCTTCGAAGGATCAGTGCCTGTGCAAAGGACCGAGAACCGGATGATCACGCCGGGTACATGGGAGATCAGCGGCATTCCGGCAGGAAAGTACAACGTCCGCCTCATGGGACAAAATTCTGCGGGCCAAATCAATGGAGTCAACATCGACGCCTCGACTCCGGAACTCGACACATCGACGGCCGAGCCGATGTGCAGCGTAAAAGTATCGGTTTCTTATGTGGATGCGAGTCCGACGGGGCCGCATGGTGTGATGCTGCAAAGCAGTACCTCCCGTATCAATGCTGGCCGCCCGCTCGACTCAAAAAACGAGGCGCAATTCGAGAATGTCTCGCCGGGGCGGTATGAAGTTTTTGTCTTCGGTAGAGGCGCCCGGTTTTCTGTTGGAAGACTCCAGGCCGAGGGCGCAACTGTAACTGGACACACAGTCAGTCTGACCTCGGGCGCCTCGGCAACTTTGTTGATTTCTGCGATGAAGGGAACTGCGGAGATCGAAGGCGTAGTAAAGCGCTCAGGCAAGGCGGTCGCCGGCGCAATGGTTGTGCTCGTGCCTCGGGATCCAGGCGGAAACCATGATCTCTTCCGGCGCGATCAGAGCGACCTCGACGGCACCTTCGTATTTCACGACGTAATTCCCGGATCATATACCGCCGTCGCAATCGAGAACGGCTGGGATCTGGATTGGGCAGTACCGGAGTTGATCTTGCCCTATGCGAAACGCGGAGTGGCAGTCCAGGTCGGTGATAAGCCAGCCCAGCACCTGAGTCTCAGCGGACCGCTGGAAGCCCAACCGAGGTAACTGCCGGAATCGTAATCTGCACACGCAGTCCGGGTTCCGCTCAAGGGCAAGAAGTTACTTTCCGAAATCCGACAATGAACCCGGCGGAAAAAGATCGCTTGCCCGATTCACCGTACCCCAAGCTTCATCAACTAGGCTGTGGAAGGAAGAAAAGATGTAACCTGCCGACAAAATCTCGTTCATCATCTCTTCAAACATGTTGTCTGTGCCGCGCCCTTCCCAACGCACTCCAGCGGCCGGTTCGGCACTGCCGAACACTTTTCCCCGAACCTCGGTGTAATGCGCCAGAGAAGGCGTATTACAGCCAACGAATGTCGGGTGGAAGTTCAGAATTTTCAGGCCGGGCGTAAAGAGTGTTCTCCGAAAGACATCAACAGTAAAAGCTCGATCTACGGCGTCAAACGCTACGTCATCTTCGAAATAAACTGGCAACCGTAGGATTCCAGACACGTGCACCATCGGCATCAGGTATCCCTGGCAGGGCGTCGGATTCTGCGAGTCCGCAATGATTCCCGCTTTGGCCAGCGCACGCATGCGAAAAGAATCTTCCGCAAAACAATGTCCGCGAGCAGTCCGTGCGCCCGGGAATGTCCTTTTACAGTAGTCGACCACTTCATCCACAGTTGATCCATGCGACGAGCCTGGAAGAAAATTCGGATGCCAGCCCTGCTCGATTGAGCCGCGGCGAACCGCGTCATCCAACCGCTCCGAAGGGCTCGTACGAAACAGATGCGCGGGGACCTTCCATTTCGCGACTTTCTCGAGGAAGATCTCGTTGGCCCACTCAGGTGCCCAGTCCTGATCTGCGGTTAGAACGAATACCGGCTCGGTGGCAATGCGTCCCCAGAACCTCTCGACACTATGCACGCTGGATCAAACCCCCTTCATTCTGGTGATACTTCTCACCGCAAGCTCCGCAGGTAGCCAGACCATTTTCAAAATCTAACTTGCCGCGGCACGCGCAGGCATATGCAATCAACCTCGCTGGTGATCCATCTACAACGCAATGAGGCGGAAAATTCTTCTTCACAGTGGCCGCCGTACCCACATAGCAGTGATCGCCGAGCGTTAGTCCCTGGTTCACTGAAACATTAGGCCCCAGCCATACCCCGTTTCCCAAGACAACCGCCCCTGAAAGCTCACAACAGGCAGTGAGCGAACAATTCGTTCCCGTTCGTACTGAGTGCGCAAACTGAACTAGGTTGTCCATGGTGGTGTACGACCCCGCGAAGGAGAAGTCGCCAAACAGGCCCTTGTCAATGCAGGTTGAAGATCCGACCTGCACGCCTTCGCACAGCCATGCACCGCCGGCATGAGGCACAATCGCACGCCGACCGCGAATCATGGCATTCTCGTAGCCGTCGCCTCCGATGGTGGCGTTCGGCTTGATGACGACGCCCTCTCCAAGGTAAGAATTTGGCAGAATCACTGCTCCCGCCCCGATCACTACTCCCGCTTCGATGTGCACGTTTTCCGCAATCGACGCCATGGGATCAACTTTCGCTTGCGGGCTGATGAATCTATGCAATCGCTCGTAGCACCCATCTTCGACAACGCTTGCAAACGCACTGTAAAAAATGTCGTGGGGATTTCCGCTAGTGATAAGCGCTGCGTTTCCTTCCTTGAGAAACGATTGCAACTCAGGGCGTGTGACCACCGCGACATCGCTACCCTCCCGGAGTTCGTCGGCGTATCGGGAAGACGAAAGATATGTGACGACTGTTCGACCCCGCCCAGAAAGCCCTGACAATGAGGCGAAGCCACTGACCTCGGCATCCGGGCCATCGAGCAACATTCCTTGTCTTTTTGCCAAGCTGCTCAACGTGATGCCTATGCAGCGAAGAGAGCGGGGCATTCCAGACTCCGAGAGAAGTTCGCGAGCCGGCGTCATCATTGTGGATTCTCGATGGTTCGCGATTATACAAGGCGTGACTCCCCAGTCGGTAGCTTGCTTCCCCGCCTCAGACCCTCATATACTCTGAACGTTTGCCCACTTTTGCCCGGCAACGAACCTCGCAGAGCAGTGCTGCTCAGCTGCCATCATTCCGGAGACTATCTTTATGACTACGACAATAACGACACCTCCCCACGTGGACAAAGAATCCAATCCGTGGGAGTCGCAGCGCGCCCGCTTCGATCTTGCCGCCCAAAAGCTGAACCTTGACGAAGGCCTGTGGCGTGTTTTGCGCTATCCCAATCGCGAAGTCACGGTCTATATCCCCGTACAGATGGACGACGGCCATCTTGAAGTATTTACCGGTTTCCGGGTGCAGCATTCCATTGCGCGGGGCCCGGCGAAGGGAGGCATCCGATATGCTCCCGATGTCACGCTCGATGAAGTCCGCGCCCTCGCCAGCTGGATGACTTGGAAGTGCGCGGTGGTCAACATCCCCTTCGGCGGCGCCAAAGGTGGCGTGATCTGCGATCCCCACAAAATGTCAATGGGTGAAATTGAACGCATGACTCGCCGCTACACATCGGAACTCATCGAATTCATCGGGCCTGAAAAAGATGTCCCCGCTCCCGACGTCAACACCAACGAACAAGTCATGGCCTGGATGATGGACACCTACTCCATGCACATGCGCCAGACGGTCACCGCCGTCGTGACTGGCAAGCCGATCAACATTGGCGGATCTCGCGGACGCCGCGAAGCCACCGGTCGCGGCGTTATGGTGGTCTGCGATGAAGCGTGCCGCAAGCTGAACATCGACCGCGCCCGCGCCCGCGTCATCGTGCAAGGATTCGGTAACGTCGGCTCCAACGCCGCACAACTCATGCACGAAGCCGGGTACAAGATCGTTGGTATCGCCGAAGTTGGCGGCGGCCTTTCCAACAAGAATGGAATCGACATAAAAGCTCTGATTGAATTCCGTCAGAAGAACGGCACTGTGCATGGATTCCCCGGCGCCGAAAAGTGCGACCCGGCCGAGCTCCTCACGGCAGAATGTGAAATCCTGATCCCCGCAGCAACGGAAAACGTCATCACCAGTCGCAACGTCGATCGTGTGAAGTGCCGGATCCTCGCCGAGGGCGCCAACGGCCCCACCACTTCGGCCGCCGATGACGTACTCGCCGAGAAAGGCATATTCGTCATCCCCGACATTCTGGCGAATGCCGGCGGCGTTACCACCTCCTATTTCGAGTGGGTGCAGGACCGTCAGGGATATTTCTGGAAAGAATCGGTCGTCAATGAGCAACTGGAGACGATCATGAAGTCATCCTTCGACGACGTTGTTCGTTACGCCGACACTCACCACGTCAACAACCGCATCGCCGCCTACATGTTGGCGATCGACCGCGTGGCATATACGATCCGCCAGCGCGGGATTTACGCCTAGCCATTTCCCACTTCGGCAAAGGAGAAGCTGCAATGAAATTGATTGAGAAGAAACTGATCGCCCAGATCGCAGTCCTGGTCTTCGCCTTGTCGCTGGTCAGCGGAACCGCTACCGCACAGTCGACCAGCATGCCCACGACAGCGGGGTCCGCCATGGATACCGCCAAGAACATGGCTGGAAAGCTCGACATCAACTCGGCCACTCTCGATCAACTGAAAGCATTGCCCGGCATCGGTGATGCGTATTCGCAAAAAATCGTCGCTGGACGCCCCTACCGTGCGAAAAATCAACTCGTCCAGAAAAAGATCATTCCGGAGTCCGTCTACGACAAGATCAAGGACATGATCGTCGCCAAGCAATCGACGACTTCAGCCCCGGCAACGAAGTAATAACTCTTAACCACCGAAACACAGAGTCACGCAGAAAACTAGAAATAGATTGCTCCGTGTCTCTGTGCCTTTGTTCGTGCCGTTTGTTGGCCCCAGGATCCCGCATTGCGTTCCCCTGCGCCGTGGAGCATAATCAGTCGAGGTCCTCCGGTAAGGCCGCCGGAATCCTCCCAGTAGTGTGAACCTGCCCAATTCCATCACGCTCAGCCGGATTCTCAGCATCCCTTTGCTGATCTGGATTCTGTCGAGTTCCCGTTTCCCCAGCGCTAATGGCGAGAAGGAACTGCTGGCGTCCGCGCTGTTCATCGCAGCTGCGATGACTGATGGAATTGACGGCTATCTTGCGCGCAAGCGCGACCAGATCACTACTATGGGCATTCTGCTCGACCCACTGGCCGATAAACTTCTTATCGCGGCGGCATTCGTTGCCCTAGTCCAACTGAACCCGAGCCTCGTGCCGGCATGGGTCGCGATCATCGTTATTGGTCGAGAATTTCTGGTCAGCGGCTTGCGTTCGATCGCCGCTTCCGAAGGCTTTACCATCGAAGCCAGCGATCTTGGCAAGCTGAAGATGGTGGTTCAGATCGTCGCTGTCGTCGCGGTCATTCTCGATCATCATTGGAAAGAATGGCCCGTCTACGGCAACTACTTCTTCCCCGTTCACTGGATCGCATTTCTGGCGATCTGGTTTATGGTGTTCGTCTCCCTGGCTTCGGCAATCGACTACTTTGTCGCTTTCTGGTCAAAGATTGATCGACGCGTGGTGAAGCGGCGCCGCCGTCGCGCTTTCATTCTGAGCCGCCGCAGAAAACCTGTGACACCGCCGCAGGCCGACCGTGATGTCGCTGCCTCCACCTAGTCCGACTGACGTCTCCGCGAGCCATGTTTCAGGTGAGTTCTCGCAAGAAGAGCGCAGCCTTCTTTTACGACTGGCGCACGAGTCCATCATTTCTGCGCTCGAAAATCGAGAAATCACTCTGGAGCCTCCGACTCCTCATCTGGCAGAACCGCGTGGCGCGTTCACGTCACTGTATCTGGCTGGCAATCTGCGCGGCTGCGTCGGCTATGTTCTGCCGATCGGTCCCGTATATCGCGCCGTCGCCGAAACCGCTCGGGCCGCGGCGTTTGAAGACAACCGCTTTTATTCCGTAACCCTGGATGAAGCTCGCCACCTTCAAATCGAACTCAGCATTCTGTCGGTTCCGCGCCCCATTTCCGCAGAAGAAATTGAAGTTGGACGCCACGGCTTGCTCATTACAGCAGGTTTCCGCCGCGGACTGTTGTTGCCCCAGGTCCCCATCGAACATCAATGGGATCGCATCACCTTCCTGGAGCAAACCTGCCGCAAAGCAGGACTTCCCACCGACGCTTGGCAATCCGGCGCCACCATCGAAGCATTCACCGCCGAAGTGTTTGGTGAGAAACACGGTCTCTGAATTCACCCGATGGTCCTCTGTGCTCCCCGTGGTAAGAAGTATTTCCAGAAGCCCAAAACAAAACCGGAGACGGTCTTCCGTCTCCGGTCTGGGACTGTTAGCTGAGAAAACTAGTTGTTGATCTGATCGAACTCCACCCCGTCGCCCGGCACTACGCTTTCGTTCGCGAAAACGATCATGCCCGTTGCCGTGGTATCGGTCACGCCCAGGATCACGATCTCACCCACCGCGCGGCGCGGCAAATCGCGAACGTGAATCACAGGACCATTCTCCTTCTCGAACATTTGCGGATCGAACGAAGGCCTTTTCTTTTGCGTGTCCTCGGCGATCGCAGCGCGGAACGACAGTGAATCGACAGGATCCCTCAGATCGGCTTCATACGAACGCACCACGCGGAAGAAGTCGCCGATCTTGACGTTCTGGTTCGATCCAAGATTGATGTACACCTTGCCGCCGGTTCCCACCTGCGAATCGAAATCCTTGGCCATGACGATGCGCCCTGAAACCTTGCTGCTGCTAGCCGGAAGAAAGCGATCGAAACGGATTGGACCGTGGGGTGTGATCCGCTGCTTTTCGGCGAACGGGATCGCCGTGTCGCCGGGGTTGATGCCGTCACATGAATACTCGATCAGGGCAATCGCGGCTTTGTTACGCGTGTCGATAACCTTTACCCGGCCCACTTCCTCGTAGGGCTGCCCCGTCTCCTTCATGACCTTCTGCTGCCCGGCGTACATTTCATACTGGTTGATATCCTGCAGCGCACGCACAATCTCGTACTCCGCGCCGGCGGTGTAACTGCTCCCTCGCATGTAGACGACGTCCCCGCGCACGAACTTGGTCGTGGTCGGCGTCTCAAGGCCGCCCTCGATGAAGTTTGCGTCCGGCAGGACATGCTTGCTGATAAATCCTGCGCAATAGAGATCCGCGTAGGTCGGCGTGGGAATGCGCTCGATCGGGAAGCTGGCCGAAGTCGGCACCGTTCCTTCCGGCGCCTGGATAGAGCTCAACGCCGGCGCGGTCTGCGCCGCCTGCTCGGGCGGCCTGTCTTGGGGGTTGCTTTGCGCCCAGCCAACAGTTGCGAGCAGTAACACCAACAGTCCTGTTTTCTTCATGTTACCTCCGGAGAAGACCTACACTTGGCGTGCTTCTCCCCAGTTAAATGCCAGAAAAGAAAGGCTTCAAGCGGAAGGTAACAAGCAGGTAAGGGAGGGTCAAGGTTACGAGGGTGATGGGAACTCTGGGTAGAGCTTTTTCAAGCGATTCTTAATCCCTTGTTGCATAAATAATTAAGTGCCTGTAATAATTCGCCGTTCGTTCCCTTGTTGGAGCGAGCGGTTGCGCCCCTGCGAAAAATGAACTCTGCCCCCCCATTCACGCCGCGTCTCTTACCGTATCGGCTGCCGCGCGTGTGCGTGGCGGTGATTGGCTCCGACCCCAACGAAATGGCCGAAAAGGCCGAAACCTTGGTACGCGATAACTCCTTTCTGGAGTTCAGGTTAGATTATCTTGCCAAGCCAGGTCTGGCGATGCCGCGCATCAAGCGCTTCTTTGAGTCTCACCATGGAATCACCGCCATCGCTACCTGCCGGCGGGTGGCCAGCGGCGGCAAATTCCGCGGCTCGATCGCGTCCCAGTTCGACGTGCTCAACAAGGCAACGGCTGCCGGATGTCAGATGGTCGACGTCGAACTGCAGACCGCCATAAAGTGCAAGCCCGAGCAGCTTCAGAAACTCCGCTCCAAAGCCGGGCTCATTCTCTCGTTCCACGACTTTCGCGCGACCAAGAAGCTCGATGAGACGCTCGAGAAAATGCTGCTCTACCCGGCCGATTTCTACAAAGTGGTGAGCACCGCGACCACGCTCGCTGACAACGTCACCATGATCAAGTTCCTCGCGCGGGAAGGTGACCGCCATTCCATGGTCGGCATGTGCATGGGGGAGCAAGGCATCATCAGCCGGGTGCTCGGCGTACGCGCCGGAAGTCTCTTCACCTTCGCCTCTGCCGGAGCCGGACAGGAAACCGCTCCCGGACAGGTCACGGCCCAGGAACTGCGCAACGTGTATCGCATCGACCAGGTCGACGTCGCGACCAAAGTCTACGGAGTCGTCGGAGATCCCGTCGCTCACTCGCTCTCGCCGGCAATCATGAATGCCGCCTTCCGGCGCGAGAACGTGAATGGCGTTTATCTCACTCTGCACGCGAAAACGCTGAAAGATTTCCTGGCCTGCGTGCGCGAGATCCCGATTCATGGCATCAGCGTGACGATGCCGTACAAAGAAGCCATCCTTCCTTATCTGGACAACTCCGACTCGCACACAACGAAGATCGGCGCATGCAACACAGTGGTCCGCGCACAGGACGGCAAGCTCTACGGATTCAACACCGACACTGCCGGAATCGTTCGCCCACTCGAACGCCGCCTCAACACCCTCGAGGGCGCGAAGATTCTCGTCCTCGGCGCTGGAGGGGCAGCCCGCGCCGCTGTCTTCGGACTCAAGGAGCGAGGCTGTGAGGTCTACATTCTGAATCGCTCGCTGGCCTCGGCGAAGAAGCTCGCGCATCAGGCTCGCGCCCGGATCGTGAAGCGTCCGGACCTGAAGAAGCTCGCGTTCGACGTAATCATCAACGCAACTCCCGTCGGCATGGGCAACACACGGGAGACGCCGCTTCAGGACAAAGAGATCAACGCGCGCTACGTCTTCGACATGGTCTACGATCCTGCCGAAACGCGCCTGCTGAAGCTGGCCAAAGAGCGCGGAGCGCAGATCATCCCGGGCATCGAGATGTTCGTGCACCAGGCTGCGCGCCAATTCGAGATCTGGACCGGCAAGCCCGCGCCGTGGGACGAAATGCTGCGCGTCGTCCTGCTCGCGCTGCAAGAGCGCGAACGCGAACGCGCAAAAGCCCACGCTCGCTAGTGTGGCGCGCTTCCGCGCGCGAATTTGACCACCTTTTCACAATTTCCTGACAGCTTCCTCGGCTATCTCTCCTAGGCTTGGGTAGCCTGCAAAGCAGGCAAACTCTGTACCGAGCATCGTTGGAGAACGTCATGGCAATGCACATCAAGATGATACAAGCAATCAAACCAACATTGAAGCCAGCACTGTTCGCGGGAGTGGCGCTTCTTGGCTTCATCAGCAGCACAGCTGTGGCACGAGCACAACTGACCTGTGCCTACGTAAATGACAACCTTCCTGCCGCAAACGGCGTGGAGGGATACAAGATCGGGGCAAAATCGGCTACGCATGTGGGGCCGACAGGAACGCGCGGCAGCGGTTCGGCGAAGAATGATCCGACATTCTTCGGCACGCCGTTGATTGCGATCGCGCCGGGCACTACTCATCTATATGCGAGCGACAGCGGCACCAACGACATTGCGCTGTTCAATATCGACGCTTCGTCATGCAAGCTGACGTTTGTCGCCAACTATCCTGCGCAAGGCAGCAGCCTGTTTGGGCTGGGAATTACCATCTCGCAGGACGGACGATTTCTATATGCGACCAACAGTGACAGGCAGTCCAGGCTCGTCGTGCTTCCGATCAATGGCGATGGAAGCCTGGGCGCGGCAGTGCAAACGTTGAATCTGCCTGCCAACCTGTCGAGCCTGGCAATCGCTCCGAACGCGAAGGTGCTCATCGTTACGCAGCCGAGCGCCACGAACCAGGTGCAGTCGTACATCATTGATGCTGCGAGCGGCAAGGTGACATTCGCTTCGGAGGTCACTACGGTCGCGGCAGCGGATGGCATCGCGATCGACCCGCATAGCAAGTTTGTGTACGTCGGCAACGGCGGTGAAGGAGGCTCTTCGGCGGTGCAGGTTATTGAGATCGGCCAAAGTGCAAGTCTGACCTACGTGGCCAACGTCGTCTTCAATGGGATCGACAATCCCGCGGGAATTCCCGGGAGCAGCAATTGCCTGCTGCTCAGCCCGAACGGAAAGACGTTGCTCTTCACTAATCAGCGCTTCGCTAATGTGATCTCGCTCAGCGTGGATTCTCAGACGGGAGGTCTGACGTTCATCGACATGAGTAACGATGGCGAAGGCTTCGTCGACGAACCATCGCAAATGGCGGCGAGCGCTTCGCGTGGACTCGTGTTTACGGGCGATTTCAGCACAGGCGCAGCGCCATCGATGGGAGTTCTGCGGGTGACAGCAAATGGGACGCTGAAGTTTCTGGGCAACCTGCCTCTGAAGTCGAAAGCGGCAGCGACGTCGATCGCGACGGTCACGTTCTAGCAACCGACAACAAGAAGAATTGGCGTGAAGGGGCGCTGCCAAGTCGTGTGGGGTGGCACGCGCACCCTCGCCCGCGAGTGCCGAAAGCGCCGGAAAAGCAGAAGGCGCTGAACCGCAGGCAGCTTTTTACGATGGATTGGGGTACCCCCCCTCCCCCTCGGATCTCTGGAATCATCAACTTACGGCGAAATTGTGAAATAATCTATGGCGCTCAACAACTTGCGGGTAAAATCTTGAGCTGCAAGCACTTAGCTCGCTTTAACTGATTCTCTTGCATACCGCTCACGTCTTGGTTAGTTTGAGCTCGCTGGATCGTCCACCGCAAGGACTGGGATCACGCTGGCGTGTGATTGGGTGCGGGTTCTGGAAAAGTGTTGATACGACCGGTTGTAGACTGATCACGAATGAACGTTACATTCCCGAAAGGTGATGAAATGCGAAAACTTCTTGTTGTTGTCAGTTGTCTTCTTCTGTTTTCTGCTGTGACTCTTGCTGCGGAGAAGAAGGTCGTCCGCCCCGAAGGAGCCAAACCGAGTCCGTCGTGGAGCCATGGAATTCTCGTGGGCGACACGCTTTATGTCTCGGGCATGGGCGGTGAAGATGCGAACGGAAAAGTTCCGGCCGATTTCGAGGCGGAAGTGAAGCAGGCGCTGGACAACATCAATGCGGTTCTTAAGGCTGGGGGTATGACACCGTCGGATGTCGTAAGCGTCCAGGTGTACCTCACCGACGGCGCAACCTTCGAGCGGATGAATACTGTCTACAGAACGTTCTTCAGCGAACCGCGTCCTACCCGGACCACTGTGGTGGTCGCCAAACTGGTGGGGCCTGGTCATATCGAAATCACAGCGACCGCAAGGAAGTAGGGGACCTCCCACCGAAATGTTTCCTTTGGGGATCAGGCGTCCCGCCGGGACGCCGCTTCTTTCTTGACTGCTAGACCCGGCGTTGGAAACGCCGGGCTATTGTGAGGTGTCCCTACGGGACATGAACCGTGAAGTTTTGAATTGAAAATGATCGAGGAAGGCGTCGGAGGTAATGCACCGCAGCAGGAATCTCCCACCCTTTCACAACGTGTGGTGTACTGCAAGCGATGTTGATGGATCACGGCATCCCGTGGTGGAGCGAGCAGTCGCCGAGTGGGGCCACGCGCTTGACGGTGTGGCTGATGAAGCAGGGTATTCGACTCCATTGGAGTGGTTATCGCCATCCGCAGACGCAGGGCAAAGTGGAGCGTTTTCATGGCGCGCTGCAACGGGCACTGCAGTTCGATCGGTGCCGCGCCAGCAGCCGCAAGCCTGGCTGGATAAGTTTCGCTGGGAAGCCTCGGAGCTTTTGGACCACAATGATGGTTGTCACGGTTTTGATGTGTCCAGCTGTGAGTAGGGTGATAAGAGCCGATTCGCTCTCGCGGAAAGGCCTAGTCGGCGAGATCGATCTGGACGAGCTTCGAGGTCCGTAAACGTTTTCAAATTGCTCGATAAGCAAGATAGCCCAAATTTCAAAATCGCGCTCTACGAAATCACAAAATCGCGCGGCTGTTGAAAACCTGATGTCGGTCCAACTCGTTCAAACGACAGGAAATGAAAGCCACCGATGCTTATCGCAAAGAAAAAGTTGCATTTTGTACCATGCCCAAAGTAATATGCAGTCAGGAGGCGCGTCAGTAAAGCGTTTCCAACGATGTAGCAGCCCTGTACCGCCCGGTTCTTCACACCCAATATCGCTTTATAGCTTTGGCGAAAAACTCGACGCAAGAAGCGGATCCGTCCGCCTCATCCCGGTTCGGAGAGTTCAACATGGCGTGGTACGCGTACTGTCTTACCGAGCATCAAACCCTCCCAAATGGAACCCGCACTCGCCGCCCTTTCCTTCTCGAAGGTGTACAAGGAGTAAATGGCGCCGCGGTTCTGAGCTATCCCAGTGGTGAATTCGCGGTCATTGTGAGCGAATACGACCACGCAGCTGGCCAGCTCGATCAGAAGGCGGCCATCGAACATGCACGGGTAGTTAGTAACTGCTTCCGCAACTCCACCGTCCTCCCATTTAAGTTTGGAACAATATTCGATAGCGATGACGCACTCCGCCAGGCCGTCCGCGTGAATCGGCGCGCGTTCGGGCAGAGCGTGGCCAAGCTCCGCGGCAAGTCCGAAATGCACATCAAGCTGGTGGTTCGGGACGGATCGCTGCGCGAGGCCATGATCGACATCCAACTGCCCGACACCGTTGGTGGCGACTACCTCTCGAAGCTGCGTGTAAAGGCGTCGCGCGAGCGTGAGCGCCAGACGAAGGCTCGTGCCCTTTCCGTGCAGGTCCACAAGCTGTTCAACCCGCTCGAGGAAGAAGTCAGCTGCAAGAAAGTCGCTCCGGAGGGGATGCTGATCGATATCGCCCACCTGATCGACAACAAGAGCGTAGAGAAGTATCAAAACCGCTACAACACTGCGGCCAAGCAGTTGAAGAACTGTGAGGTCTCGGTGAGCGGCCCGTGGCCGCCGTACCACTTCCTGCCCGGCAAGCTCCGCACCGTCGCCGGGAATAGCTAACATTATCCGGGGATTTGTAAAAGCGGCCCATGGAACGTCCATGGGCCGTTTGCTTTGGCACCCGCCTGCACGGAATGTGCATTGTTCTGCACTTGTGCTCAGTTGAATTGGCAGATCGGCTCTTTGTGAGCTGTAAACGGCCGCTCCTAACCCAAACGTTTGAAGCGACTTAGCGGCAGATGTGATGGAGCGCACGAGCGCTTGGATCTTTGGCGCGGGAAATGCTTTATTGAGGTGTACTAAGAGGCCGCAAACTCTTTATGACCTTCACTCTCTGCGTAGAGCGTCACTTCCCGAAAAGCCGTTCTGGCTGGCGGAACGGCGTCAAGCTTAGCCTTTCCTGACATTGCCCACCATATTCGCCTCTTGAACGTGGCCCCGAAAGGGGCCATTTTTATTGGACTGGATCTGACTTTTGTGGATTCGCGGCGCGAGATCCTTCACTGCGCCCGAAAAGCAAGTCGTTCCGGATTAACGCAGACAGGAGGAGAGCTCCAACTTTGCATTATCATGGCGGCTCGGATGCCTTCTAGCGCAAAACCCGTGCGTAACTCGCGCCGCGCATTGCGGGAAATTCTCTTATTTGGGCTTGCTGGCGGAGTCCTGATCACCATTCTCAAATTGACTGAGTATCGCTTTCTTGTCGTGGAGCACTCGACGGAAATCTATGGAGGACTGATCGCAGCCCTCTTTGCTGCGCTGGGGATCTGGCTCGGGCTAACCCTTACGCGCAAGAAGGTGCTGATCATTCAACGGCCGGTGACGCCGTTTGTGGTCGATGAGCAGCGCCAGGCGGCGCTCAGCATCACCGCACGCGAACTTGAGATTCTGGGCTTGATTGCGGCCGGGCTCAGCAACCGCGAGATTGCCGAACGGCTCTTCGTCAGTGAGAACACCGTAAAAACTCATTCGAGCCGCCTGTTCGACAAGCTCGGGGCTCGGCGACGCACCCAAGCCGTTCAACTCGGAAAAGAAGCTCGGTTGATTCCGTGAACTGTCCCCCGAAAGCAAGTTTTTTGGATTTTCGAGGAAAATCACCCGAAGGTATGACGACAATCTTCCGGTCTCACGAGAGGATCAGGCCGTGGTACAGAGAAGCATTTGGGCGCGCTTGGGATCCGCGTTCTTCGAGACCGGAGCAGGGTGCTTTCGGTCGCGATTGAGCTTCGCCTTCGCGAAGCTCAACTCTCGCTGAGCATGACAAGCCGCTTACGAGGAGACTGAAATTATATGAAGAAGATCGTGCTGACCTTCGGGATCATTTCGGGACTGATCCTGGCAGCGATGATGATCACCAGCCTTACCTTCTTTCATAAGGTGAGCGAAGACAAGAGCCTGATCATTGGCTACACGACAATGGTCCTGGCCGGGCTGCTAATCTTTTTCGGCGTTCGTTCCTACCGGGAAAATGTGAACGGCGGAAAACTGACGTTCGTGCGCGCGTTCGCCGTCGGACTGCTCATCTCCCTGATCTCCTGCTGCTTCTATGTCGGAACATGGGAAGTCACATACTACAAGTTCATGCCAGACTTCGCGGAGAAATATGCCGCGCAGATGGTCGAGCGCGCCAAGGCGTCGGGAGCCAGCCAGCAGAAGATCGACCAGACTACCCGCCAGGCCGAGCAGTTTGCCCGCAACTATCACAACCCTGCCTACAACATTGGGATGACTTTCCTGGAAGTCTTCCCTGTCTTTCTGGCGATTACACTGCTTTCGGCGGGGATACTACGAAAGAAGACGGCGGCTGTCACTGTAGGTTGAATTCTTCCGGGTGGTCCGGAGCAAGAGAGAGTGCTGCACAGTTGAAGCCGAGCTGGAAGGAAATATACGGTCACAGAATAAGGAGACAGTTATGAGCGAGCAAGGCCGGATTGTCGGCATCGGTGGAATCTTCTTCAAGTCCGCGAACCAGCAACAAATGAAAGACTGGTACGCAAAGCATCTCGGCTTCGCGGATAGCGGCTATGGCGTCATGCTGCCGTGGCGGGAAAAAGACAATCCTGAAAATGAGCAGATGACAATCTGGAGCGTTTTCCCCGGTAACACGAAATATTTCGAGCCCAGCCAAGCGTCGTTCATGGTGAACTATATCGTCGACGATCTCGACGCGCTGCTCGACCGGCTGGCGAAAGAAGGGGTCCGGATCGATCCGAAGCGGCAGGACGAGGGCTACGGCCGCTTCGCCTGGATATACGATCCCGACGGCAACAAAATCGAGCTGTGGCAGCCGCTAAAGGACGAGAAATAGCGGCGTTGCGGTGTTCGACGGCCAAGCAGGCTCATCGTTTGTGGTTTAAACCGACCACTGTACCGAATGATTTATTTTGAATGGTCGGCATCCGTGATAGAGGCCAGGACAGCAGATTCCTCCGTCGTCGCCACGCGACTCGTCGGAATGACACAGTTCCTGGGATGACTTGGGCGCCAAAGTACTTGGGGCGGACAGTTTAGCCAGACTGCTCCATTACCAGTTGAGAGCGATGGGGAATTCTTCGCTGGTACGTTACACTTGTTCTCCGATCATGACTCAACTCCGCGCCGCTGTTCTGTTGTGTGTGCTCTCTGCTTTTGCCCTTTTCGCCCAGCAACCAAATCCGACGCCGTCGCCGTTCTCAAGCGTTCCACAGATGACTACGGCACAGCAGGAGAACTTCCCTCCGCAGCTGCTGAATGAACTCGAATCGATCAAGCTGTCGGCGCTGGCGGACGACTACGCGTACCACCAAGTCGCGCATCTCACCGACAATATCGGGCCGCGGGCGAGTGGGTCGGCCCAAGCCAAGGCTGCTGTCGACTATGTAGCGGCTGAACTTCGAAAACTTGGTCTCGATGTCCAGTTAGAAGAGGTCCACGTTCCACACTGGGTGCGGGGCGTGGAGAGTGCGGAGTTAATTGAATACGCCGGGCAGGTAGCAGGCACGACCCAAAAAATCGTGCTCACTGCTCTCGGGGGAAGCACCTCCACGGCTGTCGACGGCATTAACGCCGATGTAGTTGTGGTGAATACTTTCGAGGAACTGAGAGCGCTCGGCCGGGAAAAGATCGCCGGAAAGATCGTTCTTTTTAACGAAATTTTCGATAAGCAGAAGGCGGCGGGTGGATTGGCGTTCGTTGCCTATGGAGAAGCTGTTCGTTATCGCAGTGCGGGAGCGAAGGCGGCCGCCGAACTTGGGGCGGTCGCTTCGTTGGTCCGATCGGTTGGCAATGCGGATTATCGGCTGCCACATACTGGCTACAGCGCACCTGCTGGAATTCCCGCCGGAGCCGTCACTGCCGAAGATGCGGACCTCATTGCTCACCTGTTCAAGCAGGGACGAGTGCGCATGCATCTCACACTCACTCCACAGAAACTTCCCGACGCTGTCAGCTATAACGTCATCGGCGATCTCAAGGGCAGCGAGCACCCGGAACAGATCGTAGTCGTCTCCGGACATCTCGATTCGTGGGACTTGGGGACCGGAGCAATCGACGACGCTGCCGGCGTCGCGGTTGCAATGGAAGCCGCGGAGGTTCTGCATCAACTCGGACTGCATCCGAAGCGGACGCTACGCGTCATTGCGTGGATGGACGAAGAGACCGGAGGCTCCGGCAGCAAGACTTACACGAAAGATCACGAGAACGAATTTCCACGGCACGTCGCGGCGATTGAGAGTGACAGTGGCGCAGCGCATCCGTTGGGGTTTGAGGCGCGCATCAGCACGAGTGCTACAGACCTTCTGCGCCCGGTGCTGAATATTCTGCAGAGCTTCGGAGCGAGCGCGCTGCAGGCCAGCGCTTATGCGCCGGGAGCGGATATTTCGGGCATGTCGGAAGCAGGGGTTCCCACCCTTGGCTTGATGCAGGATGGACGTACCTACTTCAATTATCACCACACCGCCGCGGACACATTAGATAAGGTTGTGCCCAGCGAGCTGCGCGAGAACGCGGCAGCGATGGCTGTGATGGGATACGCGCTGACGAATATGAAGAATCCGTTGCCGAGGTAAGCGGCGCATGCCCGACGGGGAAGTCATGTCGGTCACATCGAACCTTTTGACCGGCGCGCGTTTTGAAGCATAGTATTTCAGCTTCCAAGCAAGGAAGTTTTTCGGTTACCGATCTTTTAGCGAGGTGCTTGTGTCCGGCGTAGGTCTCCGCTCTGCTGGTTTTCTACTCTCATTTCCTTTTGCAGTCGCCACATTGTTGTTCGTGTGCGCCTCATCCGCGGTGCTGGCGCAAACTGGTATTTTCAATGGTCCACGAGACTACGTAGTGGGCACCGGGCCGGAGTCGGTTGTGGTCGCCGACTTTAACGGTGATGGTTTTCCCGATATCGCAACCGCCAACTTTGGATCGAACAACGTTTCGGTTCTTGTCCAGAATAATGACGGCACGTTTCAGCCGGCCGTATCGTACGCCGTAGGCCAACGACCGTTATCGCTGCAGATGGGCGACGTCAACGGCGACGGCAAGCTTGATCTCCTATTCATTAACTCCGCCGACGGAACGCTTGGGATACTCCTGGGCAATGGAGACGGCACGTTTCAAACTGAACAGACAGTGACATTGCCAGTAGGTTCGTTATCCTTCCTGGCAGTCGGAGATTTCAACGGAGATACCAAGCTTGATGTGGCAATCTCGACGCCTTCGGCTCAGGTTGGCCAATACAACGCTACGGTTTTGCTCGGAAACGGCGACGGGACGTTTCAGTCTCCCGTAACTTATCCGCTTCCAGCACAACCTATCTCGCTTGCTGCCGCGGACTTCAATGGTGACGGGAAGCTGGACCTTGTGACTGCCGGCGTCAGCAGCAATGGAACAGCACCAATCTCCGTACTTCTTGGTAAAGGGGACGGCACCTTTAAGGCGGCGTTGGGTACGAAGGTGAACCAGGTGACGGCTGGGCTGGTGTTGGCAGATTTCAATCAGGATGGGAAGCTGGACATTGCCACCGCGACAGCTTCAGCCAATACCTCAGATCTCACCGTACTCCTGGGAAACGGCGATGGCACATTTGCTGCATCCGTCTTGCCAATAGAAGAGATCCCACTTGCTGCTGGCGATCTGAACGGAGACGGCAAGCCCGATGTGATTGGAGCGACAGAGAGCTCGCCAACACTCCCATCATCGCTGATAACTCTGATCAACAACGGGAATGGGACATTTACGGCAGGAACAATGACGGGCGTAGAGTTGGCGTATCCTTCCTCTCCGGCAAATGCGCAACTAACGGTCGCCTTGGCGGACCTGACTAGCGATCAAAAACTTGATCTGATCGCACCAGCTGCGCTTGAGTTTGGGAGCTACGAGACGGGATACGTGACAGTTGTCCGTGGGAACGGAGATGGATCGTTTGCCAATTTTCCTTCCTACCCGGTTTCTATGGGTGTCGGTCAGATGGGAACTGCAGACTTTAACGGCGATGGCAAGCAAGATGTCGCAGTTGGTATTGACACTGTCGATGTGAATAGCCAGGGAACCCTTAACACGTTCGAGGTTGACACCCTCCTCAACAACAACCAGGGATTCTCACCTGCGACAATCACCCAGGTACAAGCGAATGTGATGGGAGTCTCGAATGCCTATCTAAGCACGGGGGACTTCAACGGTGACGGGCATGCGGACGTGGTGTTCTCCGGAGGTGGCGAACCGGGTGGACTTTGGCCAGGGATTTCCATTCTTTTGGGCAACGGGGATGGCACATTTCAATCGCCCGTGCTGTACGGCTCAGGAATGTCGGGGCCGGTCGCGGTCGGGGACTTTAATAACGATGGCAAGCTGGACGTCTTTGGCGTGGAGCAAGGAGCTCTTGGCGTTCTGCTCGGGAATGGGGACGGAACATTTGGTTCTCCGGTGACGACAGCCACGAATCAGCTTTGCACGAACGCGACGGGGGCGGATTTCAATCGGGACGGAAAGCTGGATATCGCGTGCTGGGCCGTCACTGGGGTCTTCGTCATGCTCGGAAACGGCGACGGAACCTTTTCAGGCTTTTGGGGGTACAGCGGTCAAACAAGCGGAACAAGTACGTATGGCGTTGTTTCTGCGGACATGAATGGCGACGGTATCCTCGATCTCGTGATAGGAGTAGTGGACGGCACGAGTGAGCAGCCTCAAATGCTCGTCTTACTCGGAAACGGAGACGGCACGTTCCAGACGTCACCTATCACCACTGTCCTCGATGACGTGTTGAGACCCTTCGGCGTCGCTGACTTCAACCTTGATGGAACACCGGATGTCATCTCTTTTGGCAGTTGGGACGACGTAACGGTGATGCCCGGCAATGGCGACGGTACGTTGCAAGCTCCGCTGAAGTATCACGTTCCGAGTCTTCAGGAACAAAGTCAATCCTATTACGGCACAGTTGCCGACTTCGACGGCAACGGCAGCGCGGACGGCAGCGTCGGAAACGGCAGCAACGTTTCTCTTCTACTCAGCGCACTGGGTAATACCGCGCCGGCTGCAGTAGTCGCACCGGGCGCATTCTCATTCGGCAATGTGATCATCGGCCAGAGCAGTTCGATGACTGCGACACTGACTTATAACGCGACTACTGCCTTAAGCATCAGCGGGATCACAATCACCGGGGCACAGGCTAGCGCCTTCTCTGAAACCAACACTTGCGGCACGAGTCTTGCGGCGGGGATGAGTTGCACGATTACCGTGACTTTCACGCCACAGGCGATCGGCACATACAGCGCTTCGATTCAGATCGCAGATGATGCGTTCAACAGTCCGCAGACGATCAGTTTGAGCGGAGTCGGTGGTACAAGTTCGGTCTTGCTCACGCCCGGTTCGCTCAAGTTTGGCAGCCAGTTTGTCGGCTCAACCAGCGCGGCGCAAACCGTTTCGTTGACGAATACCGGATCGCTCGCACTAACCATCAACGGCATTTTCGTGACTGGTCCGCAAGCTGGCGATTTCGCTCAGACCAACAACTGCGGGAGTTCGCTGGCCAGTGGAGCTGGTTGCACCATCACGATCACTTTCACACCGGCGGCTTTCGGCACGCGCAGCGGGATGCTCGACATATCCGATAGCGCAAGCAGCACTCCGCAAACTGTGACACTCTCAGGATCGGCTGCAGCCACCAGCGTGGGGTTGACTGCGGGATCTAATCCGACGACAGCAACTGTCGCGGCCGGGAAGACTGCAACCTACACTCTTGTGATCGGTGGGGCGGGGATGAGCGGCACCGCAACGCTCGCCTGTACTGGCGCTCCGACGGGAGTGACTTGCACGGTTCCCGGCTCAGTGACGGTGAACGCGACCAAGGCATCGACATTCAATGTCTCAGTTGCAACTACGGCGCCGAGCGCGGCATCCATCGATCACCGCACGATTCGCCTCGCTGGATTTTGGGCCACGTTACTGCTTGGCCTTGTGTGCGTTCCGATGGCCTACAGGAAGCGCAACGCAGCCGGGCTTTATCTCTGCCTGATGCTTGGGTCTTTGCTAATAATGTCTTCTTGCGGATTTACTCCGGCTGCATCGACGACTGGCGGGAGCGGCGGGAGTGGTGGAGGCAGCACCAGCGGCACACCCGCTGGAACTTATAACCTGAGAGTTACGGCAACATTGAACTCGTCGGAGCAGAGTTTGAATCTGCAGCTGATTGTGCAATGACGCCTGTGGCCTACTGTGCAGCCGGTCATGCCGGGTCCAGCACGGCAAGGCATCTTTCGGCAAGAGAGAACCGAACCCTTCGGGCGGTTGACGCATCTTAATTTACGGTCGTATGATCGTCGTTTGGCCTTAATAGGCGAGGACGCTTCGTATAGGGGCGTCCTAAAAATTTGATAAGCAATTTCGGTCGAGTCATCATGGATAAGAAGAAGCTCGAAGCATTCAAAAAGCGCCTGGAAACGCGACAACAGGAACTGCGGCGGACAGTAAATCGGAATCAGGTGGACGGGCGATCTGCCGACGAAGATACCGCGCAGGACATCGCTGACCGCGCCGCCAGTTCCTACAACAAGGAATTTCTTTTCAGTCAGAGTAACAACGATCGCCAGCTGCTGATGATGGTGGATGGCGCGCTGGTCCGCATTCGGGAAGGCAGCTTTGGCGAGTGCATCAGCTGCGGCAAAGAGATCAACGCCAAGCGGCTGGAGGCTGTGCCGTGGACGCGGCATTGCATCGAGTGCCAGGAAAAGCTGGAGAAGGGGCAGTTGGAAGAAGCTTCGCGTTAAAGATTACGCGATGGTCGCTGACGCCGCCGAATTCTCGGCGGCGTTTGCTTTTGGCGCAGACGACAGCGGATTCCTCTTTCGTCGCTTTGCGACTCGTCGGAATGACAACGGTCTCTGAGGCTTTCAAATACGTCAGGCGGTCTTCAGTTGGAATGGCATCTTGCGCAAACGCTGGCCGCACGCTGCGTAGACTGCATTGGCGACAGCTGGCGCTGCAGGAGGCAGTCCTGGCTCACCCATTCCGCCCGGGTTCTCCTTGCTTTTCGTCAAATGCACTTCGACGGGAGGAGCTTCGTTGATGCGAATCGGATCGTACGCATCGAAATTTGTTTGTTCCACTGCGCCCTGCTTGATCGTGATCTCATTTTTCAACGCCGCGCTTAGACCGTAGATAATCGCGCCTTCGGTTTGCGAGCGTATGGACTCCGGATTTACGATCTGGCCGCAATCAACCGCGGCGACGACGCGGTCGATTTTGAAATTGTTCCCGGTCACCGTCACTTCCGCTACTTCCGCGAAATAACTCCCGAAAGAGAAGAAGGCTGCAATGCCTCGGCCGCGTCCTTTCGGCAAGGGCTTGCCCCAACCCGCCTTTGCGGCTGCGAGTTCCAATACGCCGCGTAGGCGTGTGGGATTCAGATCGTCGTCACTTTTTGCTTTCCAGTTTGGAGGTGTAACCAGCAGATCCCGGCGAAACTCATAGGGATCTTCTCCCGCAGCTACCGCAAGTTCGTCGACGAAACTCTCGACCACAAATCCGTTGAATGAGTTTTCTACCGATCGCCACCATGCACGGGGCACAGCACTCGATACATCGTTGTAGTCAAGGCGCACATTCGCGATGGCATACGGCATCTGCTTGGTGCCACCGAATTCGTCTTCAGCGGCATCGGCCTTGGGGTCCCAGTATCCCTTGATGGAGGTCGAAGCCATCGTGTGATACCAGGCAAGCGGGCGACCTTTCGCGTCCACTGCACCCTGCATGCGATGGCAGGTGGCGGGCCGATAGAAATCGTGGGTCATGTCATCTTCGCGGGACCACACGAGTTGGACGGGCCGGTTCACTTGCTTGGCGATCTGAGCGGCTTCGGCGGGGAAATCCGCCATGTAGCGGCGGCCGAATCCTCCGCCCATGAAGGTTGTGTGTACAGCAACCTTCTCGGGCTTCAGCCCGAGAACCTGGGCGACAGTTCCCTGCACCCAATCCGGAGATTGCGTCGGTGCCCAGACTTCAGCTTCGCTTCCGCGCGCGTGGATCGTGATGTTCATCGGCTCCATGGTCGCGTGCGCTAAAAGGGGCAGTTCGTAAGCTACGTCAATTTTCTTGGCGCCGTTGGAGAGCACCTTGTCGACATCGCCGTCGTTGCGAACGCGCTTGCCCGGTTTGTGCGCTGCGTCGCGGAGGGCGGCATACATTCCTTCGCTGGTTTCGGATGCAGCATGGCCACGATCCCAGGTGACGCCGAGCGCATCGCGTCCCTTCATCGCAGCCCAGGTGGAGTCGGCGACGACGACCACGCCGCCAGCGGTGAACCGGTCAGCGCCGAGCGCCGGGATTTCGAAGACATCGCGCACTCCTGCGACCGACTTCGCTTTGGCTGCGTCGTAGTGCGCGGCCCTCCCGCCGAAGGTTGGGCATCGTGCGATTACTGCATACAACATGTCAGGCACACGGACATCGAGTCCGAAACCAGCACTTCCATTCACTTTCGCGGGAACGTCGACGCGCGGCGTTGCGTGGCCGATAATTTCGAAGTCTGCTTCATCTTTCAGTTCGACCTTTTCCTGATCGGGTACAGGCAACTTCATCGCAGCTTCAACTAGCTCGCCGTAGGTGGCACTGCGCCCGGACTTCTCATGGGTGACAGTGCCGTTCTTCGCCTCACATTCTTTTTTCGGAACATTCCACTTTTGAGCTGCGGCGGTAATCATTAGCTCACGGACCGTTGCGCCAGCGCGACGTAGTGGAGTGAAATTCTCCATCGTGCTGCCGCTTCCGCCTGTACCCATATGCGCGTAAAGATCGGGACGCGTGTCGGCTTGTTCGACGCTGACGGAATTAAAATCCACCTCGGCCTCTTCCGCGAGGATCATTGCCAAACCGGTCTTGATGCCCTGCCCCATCTCTGACTTTGCGACGATGAGCGAAATCTTGCCGTCCGGTTTAACGTGGACATACGCTTCGAATGGATTCGGAGCCTTTTTCTCTTGTGCCTTTTCCGACTCCTGGCCGGCGAGGACTGATCCTGAGAAGCGCACGCCGATCAGGATTCCCGCGCCCGCAACTGCTGATCCAGCAATGAATTTTCTCCGGCTGATCGTCATGGCTATGCTCCGTTCCCGGCGGCACGGTGAATTGCTTTACGAATGCGGCCATACATTCCGCATCGGCAGATATTGCCGATCATTGCCGCATCAATCTGTTCGTCGTTTGGCTTGGGAGTCTTCGCGAGGAGAGCCGCCGCCGACATCACCTGTCCCGGCTGGCAGTATCCGCACTGTGGGACCTGCTCGGCAATCCAGGCCTGCTGCACTGGGTGCGAATTATCGGCCGAAAGGCCTTCGATGGTGGTGATCTTCTTCGATCCAACGGATGACACGGCAGTCTGGCAAGAACGTAGTGCTTCTCCGTCGAGATGTACAGTGCAGGCGCCGCAAAGTCCCATGCCGCAGCCGTATTTGGTGCCGGTCATGTTGAGCGAGTCGCGGAGAACCCACAGCAGAGGAGTATCAGGAGATACGTCCACATCGTGCGGACGATCGTTAATCGTCAAGCGATAGGCAGACATAGGAGACCCCTAGATGAGGTTGCAGCTTTAGACGAGGCTACCGCAGAAAGGTTTCGGGGGCAAATCTCAAAACTATAACCACGAAGGGCACGAAGTTTCACAAAGGAGATTTGGATTCGATCCTCGATGCCCCGAAGTTAACGAGCTTACTGAGGCCACCCTGAGAGCCAGGATCTTTCCAGCGACACGGTCGAGATCGAATCCGGCGGCAACTCCACCATGGCGGCATGATTCCGCACGTTGACCTCAACTCTCTGTAGATGTGAAAGCTCATTGCGGATCAACAGGACCAGCGAATTATCGGGATTCGCAAAGGCAAGCGCATCATCGCACGTGCCGTTTGTCTTCAGATTGCGCGCTCCCAAATCGACGAAGTGAGTCAGGTGCTTCAGCAGATAGTAGTCGTGATTGTAGCGATAGGTCTTAGCTGCGGAATCGACCGTCACTAGAGCATTCTGCGCCCATCCCCAGGTGCTCGTACCCGCATCGGCGACGGAGATGTTCCAGTACATGTAGGCCGATGCGCCGCTGCGCAGATAGTGTTTCATCAACTGCCAGCAATATCCCGTGTAGCCCCAGTTGTTGCTCCCATCGCCACATTCCTGCTCTGATTGGTAGATCAGCAATGCAGGAAACTCTTCGTGGATTGTGGGTAAGGCATTCTTGCCTGCCCATTGCGTGCCGACTCCTTTGATGTAGGGCGCTACCTCTTTGTCGGCCATCACTACTTCGAGGAGATGCGGATTGCCGCGCTCCAGAGTTCCGAAGAATACTTCCACGCCGCGCTTTTCCATTTCGGGCGCCAAATAATGCAGGAATCGCGTCAAGCCCTCGGGAGTCCAGGTACAACTCGGAAAATTTTGGGCCGAATTGAATTC
>DATJWZ010000650.1:0-1260 GCA_035500795.1 Candidatus Eiseniibacteriota bacterium
TGATGTATCCTGATGACAACGGACACTCCCACTTGGTAAACTACCGAGAGGGAGGAACAACATGAAAAAGCAACAGCGTTACACGCCAGAGTTTCGAGCTGAGGCGGTCAAACTGGTAACAGAGCAAGGTCTGTCGCAGCATACGGCAGCGGAACGGCTGGCGGTCCCCAAGGGGACTCTGGCAAACTGGATAGCAGCCAGCAAGGCTTCAAGCCGACCATCTGCTCCCGGGGCACGTTCGGCGGCGGAACTGCAATCCGAGAATGCGCGGTTGCGCAAAGAGCTGGCTGAGGCCCGTATGGAGCGTGACATCTTAAAAAAGGCGACGGCGTACTTTGCCAGGGAGTCGCTGCCCGGTACGCGTTCATGAAAGAGTGGCGACTCCAATTTCCGGTCAAGGTTATGTGCCGGGTGCTAACCGTCTCACGTAGCGGCTTTTACACTTGGTTGAGGCGCAAACCGTCACGTCGGGCTCAAGAAGATGAGCGCCTCAAGGTGGCGATTAAAGCCGCCCACAAGCGCACTCGCGAAAGCTATGGCGCACGGCGATTACAGCCGGAGCTGGCGGCTGATGGTTTTATCACCGGTCGTGACCGGATTGCCCGGTTACGTCGGGAGCTGGGAATTCGCTGCCGGCAAAAGCGCAAGTTCAAGGCGACGACGAATTCAAAGCACGATTTACCTGTTGCGGAAAACTTGTTGAATCAAACATTTACGGCTAATGCCCCCAACGAGGTCTGGTTAACCGACATAACGTATGTCCCCACGGGAGAGGGCTGGCTCTACCTTGCCGGGGTCAAGGACCTCTGCACGTGCGAAATCGTCGGCTACGCCATGGCCGAGCGCATGACGCAGGACCTGACTGGCCGTGCGCTATTTCGAGCGGTACAGCAGAAACGACCGGCGGCTGGGCTGATCCATCATTCGGATCGCGGCAGTCAGTACTGCTCCTACGATTACCGTAAGCTTCTTGAGCAGTTCGGTATGAGAGCTTCCATGTCACGCAGGGGGAACTGCTATGACAACGCGCCGATGGAAAGCTTCTGGGGAAGCCTCAAGAATGAACTGATTCATCACTGCCGTTATGCCACCAAGGCAGAGGCTGAAGCCTCTATCCGAGAGTACATCGAGATATTCTACAACCGCCAACGGCGCCATTCGCGCCTCGGCTATATTGCACCGGCCGTGTTCGCACAAAATTTCTACAAACAGCCGGCTGCCGCTTGAGTGGGACGTGTCTGTTATTGACAGGACACCTCA
>DATJWZ010000651.1:0-3366 GCA_035500795.1 Candidatus Eiseniibacteriota bacterium
CCGCAGAGGCCGTAATTTCCAGTTGCGGCAATCAAAAATCGTATTTCGGTGCGTGTAGGGGAATCTTGAGCCGGAGGGGCTTGCGTCGGGTACGGATCCGGACGCGATGCTCGTGCGAGTGAAAATAGGCTGCGGGAGTCAGACGATAAGCGCCGTGCAAGAATTGACGGAAGCCATTGCGGCGCCATTTCAGAAACATTCGCAAGTGAGATGCTGCGGCGAGTGCTCGGGTTTGGAAAAGCTGCGTCCCGTGCGGGCTTTGACATGCATCTCTACAGCAATTCCGGGAGAAACGCACGGGTCAGGCGAGGGGACGACCGATCTCCCAATGGTGCCCAAAAGGATCGATGACGCGGCCGAGACGCCAGTCATGCTCTTCTGTCACCGGATAGACTTCTTTCGCGCCAGCTTGAATTGCCCGAGCGAAAACCGTGTCCGGATCGGCAACCGTGAGAATGATGCGAATCGTGATGCCGCCAAGAGACTCCGGACTGAAATTGAAATGTTCGGGGGACTCGTCGCTGAGCCAGAATTCTGCGCCCTCGATGGAAAGACGGGCGACGACATCGCGATCATCGCCCATGCGGAAGACCTCAATGGCTCCGAAAGCGGACTTGTAAAAGTCGATGGCGCGGGCTCCGTTACGGACGCAGAGCCAGGGCGTAATGGAAGTTGCCAGCCCGCTGTTGGCCATTGAACTGGCCGCTGATCTCTTCTTCGCTGGGGAGCGTTTCCTACTCTTCTTTGTCACTAACGCGCCTCAATACTTCAAAGTCGGGCTTGACTGGTTTTTCTTCGGGTCAGGATAACCGAAAAATGCGCCCGACAGCACGATTCTCCGTAAAGAATTCCCCTCCCGACGGTAATTCTATAAGCATCCAGGATCCTTCGCCTGCGCGAGTTCGTTCGAGCTCGCTTCGATCAGGATGACCAGTTTGTTCTCGGCGACCACAGGTCTGGAGTAAGGGTGACAGTCATCGATGGAATTCACCGTTTCATGATAAGATTTCCGGCACTTCGGCTCAATGCCGTGTCTGGCGCACTGTTTCTGATTCTTCGGAGGTCTCCCCAATGGGTTCCCGCTGCCTGAGTTTCCGCGTTTCCATTCTCTTGGTCGCCGCTTGCCTATTCTTGAGTTCTGCGTTTGCGCAGAGTGCGCTTCCCAATCATCTTTCAAAGCGCGTGGTTGGCGACTATGGGTACTGGAGCAAGTACCAAAATCCTCCATATGGCGCGGCTCAAATTCCCTATAACAGGCTGACGCACATCAATCATGCCGGCATCAGTTTCGACGCGACGGGCACGCTGTCAGTACCCGATGGTTTCATTGAACCGGAATTGAACAGCCAAGCGCACGCCGCCGGAGTCAAAGTCATGCTGCTGCTGGGCGGCGACTTCTCCGGGCTTGAGACCAGCGGGCAGGTGCAGACCTTGGTCGACAACGTCGCTACCTTCGAGCAGCAATATGCGTATGACGGCGTGGATATCGATTGGGAATATCCGTCGTCGGATCAAGATGCGGCGTTTCTCGTCCAGATGATGTCGCTGTTCCGGCAGTCGAATGCAGATTACGTTCTGTCGTTTGATGCAGGCCCGTGGGGCGGATCGGGCTACGCCTTGCCCCAGGTGAAGCAATACGTCGATTACGTCAACGTCATGATGTACGACTGCGCCGGGCCCTGGACGGCGCATGGACAGCTGAATTCGTCGATTTTCTGGGACCCGCGCGATCCGGCGCCCTATGAATGCCAGCCCGGCGGAAGCGTAGCTGGAGCGGCAACCATCTTTCTGCAGCAGTTACCTCCAAAGCAGATCAACATGGGCACGCCGTTCTACGGCTATGTCTACGTCAACATCAAACATCTTTTTGACCTTTGTCCGAATTCGCAGTGGACACAGGATGGCGAGTGCGACAACGCGGTGTTCAGCGGCAGCTATGGGCTGAATTTCAAACACAACATCAACCGGAATGGGTGGCGGACGCATTATGATCCGATCGCGCTGGTTCCTTATATGCTCCGCGTCGACGGAACCAATGGCTACATTACTTATGACGATCACTATTCCACGTACATGCGCGTCTGGTATTCGGATTGGGTGCGGCATTTGGGCGGGACATTTATGTGGGCGCTCGATCAGGATTACGATGGGCACTCGCAGGACCTGCTGCGAGCGATGTATAACGCGTCGCTCGGTAACGCCCGCTGAGGAAAAATGAGAAGCAAAAAGCCGCCGTCTCTGGCGCGTCGAGACAATAACTTACCCTGGTTCAGGCCGAAAGCGTAAAGGTCAGGTCTATTTGCGTAGTTTATAAGCCGGCAAGTACACCAGGAGAGTCCACCAACATTGCTGACACTCAGTACGTGCTCACAGGGATTGGAGCGCCTCATATTCTGCATGTGAAACTCTGCCCAGGGATCACCGGGTTGGCAGGCGGATTGCTATGCTCAAGCCGCCGATGGGATGGAAAAAGCAAGAAGCAAGAGGAAAATATAGAGATGTTTCACGGAGTATCTCGAGAAGCGCAACACTGACGAATCGGTTGGCCAATTCTGTTCGCCTACGCAGCGCCTGTCAAGGTGCAAGCAGTTGCAACGGCGCGGCGCAGTGTTGGCTCAAAATTGGAAGGCGGAATCACATGTGATCAATCGCCGATGCGCTCATCGACTCGCAAAATCGATTCTTTGCCCGATTCGGGAACGCCCGTGCGAAACGCTTCACCATCTGTTTGACCCGGTCTACCCAACGTGTTATAAATGCCCGTTTTGCGCTAGTATGCCGGAGCCGGAGACTTTTTTCTCCAGCCGTTTTGAACTGGCATGCTCTAAATAAACCGGCGCAAGACCCGACGCGGCCAAGCTACATCACTCCTTTAGGTCTTGCGGTGGAAGCGTGTTCGGAATCCCAGAAAAGATTCAGCCCGAATAAGTACCTGCGGAAACCGCGGTGCGGGTGGGACAATTCTGGACAGAAAGCACCTAAACACGTTTAGCAGTTCCTAATACCGTTTTGATTCGGAGGACTCTTATGCGTACCTGGCTTGCCACTGCTGCGTTCTTCAGCCGCCGCATGGCTATCAAAATCTCGTCCGTAGTCGCACTGCTCACTGTTGGCGCCGCTGCGGCCTTTGCTGAGCCCGAGGGTGCCGGAGGTGAAGCCTCGCTCAAATTGCCCGACCTGTCGTCAGTCAATTTCTTCAATGGAGCGATCGATGGTCACAAGCTGCTGCTGATCGGCATCCTGTTCTGCCTCTTCGGTCTGGGATTCGGCATGGCAATCTTTCTGCGCTTGAAAAACCTGCCCGTCCACCGATCCATGCGCGAAATCTCGGAACTGATCTACGAGACTTGCAAGACCTACCTGGTG
>DATJWZ010000652.1:0-1074 GCA_035500795.1 Candidatus Eiseniibacteriota bacterium
AACTATGAAGCGGTATTCCTTTCTTTTTGTAGTGGTATTGGCGGTAGCGGCGAATTGCCAGGACAAGCCTCGCGTTTTCGTTCAGGGCAAGGGGTCGGAGGACGTCAACAGCAAGGGTGGCGCGACGGGTGGCTCGCACTGGGCAGCGTGGGGTTCGAAGTCGACCGTCGATTCTCACGACGAGAGCATGGAAGTCACGAAAGACCTGCAGAAAAACTGCTCGGGAGTGATGGTCACGATTAACGAGTCCAATGCGGACTATGTCGTGATGTTGAACCGCGAGTCCAAGCAGAATCGTGGACTTTTGCGCTCGAACAGTCAGATTCAGGTTGCCAACAAGGCCGGCGACATTCTCGGCGCCAAGGCGACTCATACCGTCGGCAACGCCGCGAAAGACGCCTGTAACCTGATCGTAGCGGATTGGCAAGAACATGGCCGCTTGAACGTTCCGCAGCAGGCGGCTGCTCCGGCACCGCAGACTCCAGCCGTTCAGCCGGCGGTGCAGACCGTCCCGGCAGCGCACATCGTGACAACGACCTCTACGCAGGTTCAGGATGACGCCGTTGCTCCGGTTGTGCCCGCTCCGTCCGCGCAGGTTTCGGTGGCCGATGCGGCCAAGCAGGCGAAGCAACATCAGGCGTGCCTGGATTTGGCGAAGGACAATCCCAGCGTCACCTGCAAGTAACTTCATCACGAGTCGGGGCTTGGGCTCGACGAGTTCGAGCCCCGATGAATTGTCCATCTGCCCGGCTCTTCTTCCGTCCATCAGACTGCATGCTGCTACAATCCCCTTTCTTCCGGAGCATGTTCATGCGACCTGTTCTTGCGATTCTGCTATTGGTGTCTTCGTGCATGGCTCAAACCGCACCATCTCCAGTCAAAACGAAAATTCTCTGGCAAAAGCTGGAAGCGAATATTGAGCAGGTCGATCAGCACCTCGATGGCGTCATGGGAGTTGCCATTGAAGACCTCACGACTGGAGAGCACTACTTTCTACACGAAGATGAGGTTTTCGCCCAGGCTAGCTCGATCAAGATCACGGTACTCGCGGGTCTGTATCTGCAAGCGCAGCAG
>DATJWZ010000653.1:0-2192 GCA_035500795.1 Candidatus Eiseniibacteriota bacterium
TTCGGGTCCACCATCTCGTTGAAATGCAGCTTTGCTACCTTCGACAACAGCTCGTACGCATCCATGTCTGACAATCCGTAATCGCGATGGATCCACTTCACGAGCTCGGTCAGCGCGATCCGCGCCGCGTCGTCCACGGGGCGATAGGCTCCCACCGTCATGATCGCTTGATCATTCTCAAACTGTGGCCACTCGATCGTTCGTCCTTTTATGACGCTCACTTGGACCCGCGTCTTCAGCGGCACTTCGATCGCCGACCCCGCGGCCTCGCCATCGCCCATCGCGGCGTGCCCGTCGCCGAGATACAAAAGCCCACCCTTCACGTTCACGGGAAAGTAGACTGTATTTCCGACTGACGCTTCCGGTGAATCCATGTTCCCACCAAATTCTGCCGGAACAATCGAGCTCCGCGCCTCGCCATTCGCCGGAGCCACGCCAATACAACCAAAGAATGGGTGCATCGGGATCGGCACTGAGAAATCCGAATCCAGGGCTTTGAAGGTCGCGGTGTTCGCCGCACGATCGATGTGATAGAACCACACCTTCTCCTGCCAGGGCGTCTTTTCCAGTACAGGCGTGTATTTCGATGAATTGATCGATCCGAACCCCGGAGAAAACGCGCCCACGCCGTACTCGCCATCCACCTGCAAATCGAGAATCTTCACGGCCAGCGTGTCCCCAGGCTCGGCTCCATCGACATAGAACGGTCCGGCCAGCGGATTGTCGCCTTTTGCCATGTCGAGGGTGTCGCCCGGCTTCTTGAGACCATTGCCGAAACAATCCAGCGTGTTGGTGTCGAGAATGTCTCCGGCCTTCAAGTGCAAGACAGGCTCGGCGCTGGCGAAAAGATATTTCACGTTCGCATTCGTAGTCGTGTAATGCACCACGTTCTGCGCACTCATCGACATGCCGATGAAGAGCACAACCACAGACGCTTGGAATCGCATGGGCCCTCGCTTGACGCGGAATGCACACGATTCTCGCACATTGTCGGAGTTTCCTCTCATCCAGGCGAATTGTTGGAAAGCAGCCCTTCAGCTTGCTTCGGGTAGTACACTGTTGCCACTTCTTTCTATCTACTTCGAGCCCATAATTCGGGGTTCCTGACTGCTCAGGAGGCTCAAAGTTGCGCGCTATTTTTATCAGCTATCGCCGAAGCGATTCGGAGGGAGAAGCTGGACGCCTATTTGACGATCTCGTAGCCCGCTTCGGCGAGCAGACGGTCTTCATGGATGTCGTTGGTATTGAAGCTGGCCGGGACTTCCGCAAGGCCATCGAAGAGAGTGTCGCTGGCTGCGGCGTGTTGCTGGTGATGATGGGTCCGTCCTGGGCCACGGCCAAGGATGAGAACGGGCGGCTGCGCCTTGAAGATCCTAACGACTTTGTTCGCGAGGAAGTCGCTACCGCCTTGCGGCGCGACATTCCCGTCATCCCTGTCCTGGTGCGCGGTGCGAAAATGCCCCGCCCTGAGCAATTACCCGAATCTGTCCGAGACTTGGCATTCCGCAATGCTGTCGAGCTAACCCACGCACGATGGAAATCGGACGTTCAGCTATTCATCGAATCACTGCGGCGGTTAGTCGGCAGCTCCGGAGAAGTTAAGGCGGCTTCTCAAAGACCATCAACGCAAACAGCAGCTGCATCTTTGGACAGCGGATCACGTTTTAATGCTATGACGCTGCAGAGGGTTACTCAGGAATTGGCATTGGAGATCGGGCCGATCGCCGACGTGATGGTAAGGCGCGCCGCGACGGCTTGCCAATCCGAGGAAGAGTTGTACGCGAAGCTGGCGGAGGAAATTGAACCACTCGCACAACGCGCGAAATTCCTTTCGAGGGTACGCTTCGCGGTTCCACTTCCGATCAACACAGCAGTAACTCCGCGCGTGGCGGATATTACTGCAGGTCGGGGCGTTTCGGAGCCGGTCAAGACTGCGAAAACGACAGCAACACAATCACGCTCAATAAAGCCACACGCCATCGCTGTTGCGGCGCTCGTGGTGCTGGCGTTCGCCTTCGTCTTCCTCCGCGGATCGCTATCTCTGAAAACAAATTCAGCTGCAGATCATCAGCCGCCGTCGACTCAACCAATTCCAACTGAAACGCCGAAAAATGCCGAATCTTCCGTTCAGCCCGCCAGCATTAGCAAGCCTGCGACCGAGGGAAACGCAGGCTCAGTCGGCGGAGCGAGAA
>DATJWZ010000654.1:0-38470 GCA_035500795.1 Candidatus Eiseniibacteriota bacterium
GCGCAGAATATCAAGCGCCTGGTTCGCTTCCTCTGCAAACCGACAGAACCGCTGGCAGTCAGCGCCTAGAAAGAAAAAGAAGAAATCCCCCCTCCTAAATCCCAAGACGTCGTCGCAGTCACAGAGTTTTTCAACACCCACTCCCTATTACACTCATTGACCCCGTGGGGGCCTTTATCCCAAGTCGGCCAACAATTCACTCACCCGAGTACGCAATGCCCGCGCAATCTTGACAATATTGACCAAACTGACGTTTCGTTCTCCTCGTTCGATTCCGCCGATGTAGGTCCAGTGCAGGTCAGCCTTCTCTCCCAGTTTCTCTTGGGACAGGCCGAGCGCCAGCCTTCTTTTCCTGATTGCTTGTCCAAGCACACACTTTGGGTCATCTACCACGCCCTCGGATTGTGCTGATTTGACAGACTTTAAGTCTAGAGACTATAAGTATTACTCCATGGAAGACTTCGGCTTCTTCTCCGAACAACTAGCAATCAGTATGGCGACAAAACGCATTACAGCCAAGGCACTCGCGCCCAAGGTCGGATGCTCTTACGAGCACGTGAGGCGGATGCAGCTAGGAAAAGGTCTACCTTCCCTACCTCTTCTGCGGAGACTCTGCGGAGTTTTTGGATGGAGTGAAAGAAAACTACACAAATTCGTCATACTTGATCGAGCACGAAGAGAGTTTGGCAAAAACTTCTGGGAAGTGCAGGGCATGGACTCTCGGGGAGACGGTGTTTACATCCTATGGGTGTTTCTCACCAACGAAGAACGGGAATACTGGATTGAGTGGCTCCGATTTGTCGCGGCTCGGCATCAGGAGAAGATCCCAAAGGAACGTCCCGATCCGTCACCCGTTGCGGAGACAACATAAGCCTCCAAAACTGTCCAAATCATCACCGCGCAAGAATATTAGTCCGCTCGCGTGTGCGAGTTTGCTGTACCCACCTTTGAAGCCCAATTCAGGGGCTGTTGACGACAAAAGCAGGCACAGCGGGTCCGCTGCGTTCAAATTTCGCGGTGCCAAAGAATCAAATACAACACCCGAACTCATTGATCCTAGATATTTTGGGAATGGTGCCGGGAACAGGAATCGAACCTGCAAGGGCCGAAGCCCGGCGGATTTTGAGTCCGCTGCGTCTGCCAGTTCCGCCATCCCGGCTTGGAAGGCTTTTCTATTGTACGTGAGGGCGTGATGATTTTGAATACGTCATACCTGTTGAGCGGTCTGCACGGGCGCAGACGTTAAGGGAAGTCCTACGGTGAACGTGGCCCCTTCTTCCGAGTGGCTCTCGACCCTGATCGTTCCACGGTGCTGTGCAACTATCCATTGAGCTATGGCGAGGCCCAACCCCGCGCCCCCCTGAACCCGGGCGCGAGCTTTGTCCACACGATAAAAGCGTTCGAAAATTCTGCCTTGATCTTCTCTCGCGACCCCGACGCCGGAGTCCTGCACAGTTATCCATGCGCTGTCAGCATCCTGTTGAAGCGACAAACACACTAAGCCAGGTGGAGGCGTGTACTTGAACGCATTGTCGAGGAGAATCTCTGTCAAGCGTCGTAGAAGTGTCTCATCCCCCATTACGAACGTAGGCCGCTCGCCAATGTTCGCCACAAATTCCAGGTTGCGAATCGCCGAAACCTGCTGCCATCGATCGACAATGGTTCGCAACGTCTGACTTAGATCAACCAGTTGAATATCGAGGACCTCTCGGCCATTGTCCGCGCGGGCTAACTCCAGCAATTGTTCGATTAGATCGGTCGTGCGCTCAGCCTCAAAAAGTATGTGGCTTAGCGATTCTTTGTATTCGGCTTCGCTGCGGGAACGACGCAGCGCGAGTTCCGCTTCTGTGCGGATTAGTGACACCGGAGTCCGCAGTTCGTGGGACGCATCGGCCGTGAATTGAGTGATCCGCTGAAATGCAAGTTCGATGCGGTCGAGCATTTCGTTCAGCGTATCGGAGAGCCTCTGCAATTCGTCCCCAGTGTTGAGCTTTTGAAGGCGTCCGCTGAGATTTGTCCCGCGTATCGAGCGAGCAGTCTGTACCAGCTCATCTACCGGGGCAAGCGCACGCCGGCTGATCCAGTAGCCGACAAAACCCGAAACAAGAAGCAGTGAGGCAGCAAACAGGAGCAGATAGTCCCGGAAGAGATGAAGCGTGGCCACCGCGTCATCCGCTGTCGTTCCCATCTGAACGCTGTAATTCTGGCCATTGACATTTAGTTTCTGATAAAGAAAACGAAAATACTGCCCTTCGGCGTAACGAATGCGATAAGTTGTCGTTCCGCCTTGATTCGCTGGCATCAGCACTGACGGATGGGTCTCAAGAAATGCAGAACGATAGATCAACTCCCCGCCTTCGCTGTACAATTGAAGAAAATCGCCAGAGTGCTCGCTGCTGTAGGTTCCCCGGACTTCTTGCTCCAGTTGGGCGCGTGAGGCATCTTTTGGTTGAGTGTTAAGGAAGGTCTTGAGATCCTCCACTTGGCTCTCCAGATTGTCGTCGACGATGTCGAGAACATTCTCGCGAAGGCTGAACCACATACCGGCTCCGAAGACGAGTTCTCCTAAAGCGAAGATCGCCAGATACCAGAGCGTAAGCCGGAAGCCGATAGAGAGTTTCTTCATGCGAGTTGATCCGATCGGATCATGTATCCAACGCCGCGCACTGTATGAATCAGTTTCGGATGTCCGGGCAAATCGATCTTGTTGCGCAACAGGCGCATGAAGGCGTCAAGAGTATTGTCTTCGATTTCCCGGTCGAATCCCCAGACCGACTCGATCAGAGAACGGCGGGAAACGACTTTTCCAGCGCGGTATATCAATCGTTCCAGCAGGCTGTACTCAGTCCGCGTAAGTAAAATTCGTTCGCCTCCGCGCAGCACCTCCCTGCTCGCAGGATCGACCGTCAGGTCCCCAACCCGCAAGCAGGGATCGTCGGTTGCCAAGGCACGGCGTTTGACAGAGCGCAGACGTGCGATTAGTTCATCAAACGAGAATGGCTTGGTCATGTAGTCGTCAGCACCGAGATCGAGACCTTGAACAATGTCAGGCACGGAGTCTCGCGCGGTCAGCATCAGGATAGGAGTGCGATTCTTTTGGGCGCGCAGCCTCTTGGCCAGATCATATCCGCTAAGCTTCGGCATCATGACATCGAGAATAATGACGTCGAACTCATAGTCCTGCGCCAACGCCAACCCGTCGACTCCGTCGAAAGCGCAGGTCACTATATGTCCTTCCTCCGTCAAACCTTTACGGAGAAGATCGGCCATGCGGACCTCGTCTTCCACCACCAATAATTTCATCCGAGAATTGGTACGCCTGGCTTGAGATTATCCCAGTCTAGAGCTGGCACATGAAGGAAATCTGAAGAAATGCGCCCATTTATTTCCTGATGGCCGTTACCGAAAACAGTCAAATTGGGCTGAATCCAAGCATGTCAAACCTATCTGGACCAAGCACGGAGTTGGTCATCGGTCAGTCGATCGTGGCATAGCCGAGACAACATTGGATTCAGTACGCTGCTGAAAATCTCCCGTGCACGGAGCGGCTCCCCAGTCCACTCCGAGTGCATGGAGGATCAGACGGTCACGTAGTGTTAGTTTCTCGCCATCCGTTACCACCGCATACGCATACCGAACTCCGGCGTCTCGAGTGATGCACCATTTTTCGTGGCGCAAAATTCGACCGCAGTGCTCGCAAATCTCAGGGGTGCTCATACGGCCGTTGTAGAACCAGGTAGCGGCGGGGTTGCGGTACATAGGATCCTCATAAATTCTCGACGAATTCTTCAGCCAACAATCAAGTCGTTCGGACGGAATCTACAACGAGAGTAGTGCGGTTCAGAAAGACGCTGAAGCCAATGCCTCACAGAGGCTTGTGATTCTAATCACCCGGCTAAATCCATCGATGCGGTGGCATTGAGATGAGCCCTCTCTGTTAATGTAGCCAGAGTCGGTCTATTTCATGGGTAAAACCAAGCACGCGATTTTTCTGGGGATCTTCCCTTTCGCCCTCTTATTCGGAATGCAAAATCTTTTCGCTCAGACCGTACTGGTGGAAGGCGTGGTTCGAGATTCGGCAGGCGCAGTCATTCCAGGTGCCAGCATTGAATTGAGATCTGGACATTACGGGGCAAACGCTATTTCGGATGCGCAAGGGCAGTTCGTTTTCGGTGGAGTGAAGGGGAGCTCAGGGACGATCACGGCTCGCTCAGAGGGATTCAGCTCACTCCGGCAGGAATGGGCCGCTAGCACCGATGGAGAAGTACGACTGACGCTGGTCCTAACACCGGCTCAGTCGCACGAAGAGGTCACGGTCTCAGCCACACGGACGGAAACCCGGCTCACTGATACGCCCGGAAGCACCATCATGCTCTCAAATACGGAAGTTGCGGCTAGTCCTGCGCTGCGCGTGGATGATGTGCTGCGTCAGGTTCCCGGATTCTCTCTCTTCCGTCGATCCGACAGCCGTGTTGCCAACGCGTCAAATCAAGGAGTTTCGCTGCGTGGGCTGGGCGGAAGCGCTTCCAGTCGCGCTCTCGTGCTGGAAGATGGCTTGCCCATCGTGGATGCTTTTGGTGGGTGGGTCTACTGGAACCGACTTCCACGCGAGTCGCTTCAGGACGTTGAAGTCTTCCGCGGTGGAGCGTCGAATCTCTACGGGAGTGATGCTCTCGGCGGAGTTATACAGTTCATCACACGCCAACCGGAGTCCCCAGCCTTTCATCTTGAGACTTCCTACGGCAGCGAAAAGACTCCTGACCTTTCTTTCTGGACTGGAGCTCGTGCCGGCAAATGGGACGTCTCGCTCGCTTCTGAGATGTTTCGCACCGACGGATACATCCTGGTGCCTACCTGGCAGCGAGGAGCTGTCGATACTCTGGCGAACTCCAAAGACGCATCGGTAGAAGTGACGCTCGGACACAAGCTAGGGGAAAAGGGACGCGTGTTCGGCCGAGGCAACTTCTATACGGAATTTCGCCATAATGGCACTCCGATCCAGACAAACGACACGCAGATGGGAGAAGGGGCTCTCGGTTTGGACCAGCAGTTTGGAAATGGCGATTCCTTGACGCTGCGTGGGTACGGGCAGGTGCAAGGGTACGACCAACGCTTCTCGTCGGTAGCTGCCGACCGCAACAGTGAATCTCTCACCGACCTGCAGTACGTTCCCGAACAAGTGGTGGGCGGAGCAGGACAATGGACGCATCTCTTCGGCGATCATCAGACGCTCGTCGCCGGCGCGGACATCATGCAAGTTCTGGGCACCAGCAATGAACAGTTTTTCTCCTCCGGCACACACACGCGCAACAGTGTCTCCGGTGGTAGGCAGCGAATTGTCGGCGGGTTCGGAGAAGACCTGATCCGAATCAAGAACTGGACAGTTATTTTAGGTGTGCGGGTCGACGATTGGAACAACTTTAACGCAAGTTTCATTTGCACTCCTGTCGGCGGCATATGCTCGTCTCCTAGCGTTCTGTATCCGTCCCGCAGCGATCTCGCGTTCAGCCCTCGGCTGTCTGTGCTGCGGTCGCTTAATCAGAATGTTTCTGTAACGGGATCTATCTACCGTGCTTTTCGCGCCCCAACGCTGAACGAACTGTACCGCTCATTTCGGGTCGCCAACGTGGTAACGACAAATAACCCTTTCCTGAATGCAGAACGGCTGACTGGCGCCGAGGCCGGCATCAATGTGACATCGCTCGATCGCAAGCTGAATGTGCGTGGCACGTTTTTCTGGAGTGACATCGTGGATCCTGTTGAGAACGTAACCGTCGACCCAACCGCCAATCCGGTACTCAGGCAGAAGCAGAACTTGGGACGGATTCGCTCGCGCGGCATGGAACTGGATGGCGTGATGCACGTCAGCCGGGACGTTCAAGTCTCAGCAGGCTACGCATTCACAGACGCCACGGTTGTAAATTACACGGTCCCGCCGGGTGAGGTATCACTGCTGGGCAACTACGTCGCGCAGGTGCCGCGAAACGTGTTTACTTGGGAGGCTCGCTATTGGAATCCATCGCGCCTCATGCTCAGCGTGCAAGGGCGTTTTGTCGGGAATCAGTTTGACGACGATCAGAACCAATATCCGCTCGGACATTTCTACACCATGGATATTCAGATTGGACGGAATCTGACCCGGAGTTTCGAGTTGTTTGCCGCAGCCGAAAACCTGCTGAACGAGCGTTACAACGTTGCCAACACTCCAACCGCGAATGGATCACTGTTCAACATCGGGCCGCCGCTGCTCTACCGTATCGGTCTTCGCATCAATTGGCCGGCAGAACGGCAGTGAGTACGTTTGGGCAATCTGGAAGAAATCATTTATTCTGAGGTGTGGTCTTAGGCTCGCTGAAGCAACTGATCATCCTGTCCTCATTCGGCGGAGCATCATCGACAATATAGAGCTAACAGCTAAAAACCCTTTATGAAGACCGGAATTATTGGCCTGCCGCAGGTAGGCAAAACATCGCTCTTTCAAATCCTGACAAGGGCACACCTCTCCGCCCAGGCCCACTCTAACCCTCGCGAAGCTCACATCGGGGTTGCCAAGGTTCCAGACGAGCGCTTGGATAAACTCGCAGCGCTTTATAACCCGAAGAAACTTACTCACACGTCCGTAGAATACGTCGATTTGGGCGCGATCGGTCAGGACGCGTTGAAGGAATCGGCCTACATCGGACATCTGAGGCAGGTCGACGCATTGGCACACGTGGTGCGGGCTTTCGATGATCCGGCGATCCCACACGTCGGAGAGATCGATCCGCTGCGCGACATTAAGAACGTGGAATTCGACTTGATGGTCAGCGATCTTGGCCAGGTGGAAAAGCGCCTCGAGCGCCTGGAAAAAGATCTGAAGAAGATGAAGACCGCAGAACTCGAGAAAGAATTCGAACTGCTAAAGCTAGCCAAAACTCACCTCGAGTCGGAAAAACCGCTACGCGAAATGCAAATGGCGCCGGAGGACAAGAAGCGCATCCGGGGATTCATGTTCCTGAGCGAAAAACCGATTCTATACGTGCTTAACATCGGTGAGTCCATGGAACTCGGGAAGGAGCTCGAAGAGGCCGCGAGCGAGTACAAGGTCACTGAAATTGCGGCGCGTCCAAATGCGGGGGCTACGGCCATCTGCGGAAAGGTTGAAGCCGAGCTTTCAGAAATGAACGATGCCGATGCGGCAGAGTTTCTTTCGAGCTATGGACTAAAAGAAAGTGGGCTAACGCGCCTGATCCGAACCACATATAAGTTGCTCGGGTTGATTTCGTTTTTTACTGCGGGAGAGGACGAGTGCCGGGCTTGGCAAGTTCCTGCCAACAGCCGCGCGCAGGAAGCTGCTGGCGCCATCCACTCCGATCTGGAAAAGCACTTCATTCGCGCCGAAACAATCCGTTGGGACCAGCTGCTCGAAGCCGGATCGGAGGCCAATGCCCGCTCCAAAGGCACCCTCCGTCTCGAAGGCAAGGACTATATCGTTCAGGATGGTGACGTAATGCACATCCGGCATTCGGGATGAGCACCCAGTTGCGGGGTACCGACTATCGAACTCAATGACAAACCTCACTGCGTCCGTGCCTCCGTGGTGAATTCGTATCTAGGCTGATATCATCGCGCTGCCCTCAATGAATGCCATCCTCACCAGCATACTTCTAGGCCTAACCGCGGCCGCTGCCAATATTTTCGGCGGCGCGATCATTGTCCAGCGCAATTGGGAGCGGCGTTATCTGCGCTATTTTGTGGCGCTCGGCGCGGGATTCATGCTGGCCACTGCGCTGGTCGAAATGGTGCCTGAGAGCATCGAGCTTCGCGGAAGGGCGGCGGCCCTTCTGGTTCTGCTCGGATACCTAATCATCCATTTTTTCGAGCACACGGTCACCCCGCATTTCCATTTCGGCGAAGAAACCCATCATGACGAGTTTGTGCACTGGCACAAGGGATATTCGGTCTTGCTGGGGCTGGTCATCCACACATTTTTCGACGGCATAGCAATCGCGTCCGGCTTTCTCGTTTCCAACTGGCTGGGATGGCTGATCTTTCTCGCGATCTTTCTCCACAAAATTCCGGAAGGCTTCACTGTAAGTTCGGTCATGCTGGCCAGCGGACGTAGCCGAGGCACGGCATGGGGAGCCTCGATTGTGTTAGGCGGGTCTACTCTGGCGGGCGTATTGGTGATGGCGCTCTTTCGCCATCATGTCGGAGCCGGCCTGCCGCTTTCGGCGGGCGTCACGATTTACGTTGCCGCTTCAGATCTGGTTCCCGAAGTAAACAAAGAGCCGGCGATGAAGATGGCCTTGCTTGTTTTTGTCGGTGCAGCAGTGTTCTTCTTGCTAGACCATTTGTTCCACGCCCTTTGAGCCACTTTCGCGTACAAAAAACCCCGAGTGTGGACTCGGGGGCCTTACAACTCCTCGTTTTCGTTTAGTTCACGGTCATCGCTACTGGAGCCGATGGAATCCCATTCGCCACGACCACCATCGTGCTCGCACCGGTTTCCATAGTTGCGGGAATATCCACGTTCGTAGATACGATCTTCGATCCGGTTGCCACTCCCATGGTGCTGTGATCATGCGTCCGGGCGTAGAAGACGTGCCCCGTGCTGCTGTTCATGATCCGCACCAACGGATAGTTTGTCGCTGTCTCGTATTCATCGCCGAACGCATTCGCCTGTGATAAGCCGTTGAACTGCGTTCCCGAAATCTTGTACGTCGAACCGCGAGTTACGTTCGTCGGCGCTGTTGTAATGGTTGGAGCCCAGCCCGCTTCGTACGTTCCAGCAGGGTTGTACACTTCACTCCCCCCCACGAGAATTTGGCCCGTCGGGAGGACCAACAGGCAACCGTATGTTGCCAGCGTTTGCGTCAGGCTGGTGCCGTCCCAGATGTAAGATCCGACCGAACCCTCCACAAGAACGTCGCCGTTGGGCAGCAACACTGCGAAATCATCTCCGGCATTGTCAGCGTTCGGAAAATCGGGCCCAACACTCCAGGCTCCAGTCTTACTGTTGTAAATCGCGGTGTGCCCCGCTCCGCTTCCCGTATCCGAATACGATCCCGTGGCAAAGACAGTGCCATCAGGACGAAGAATCGCTGGACCAATTTCTCCCGGCGGATAGTAACAGTACTTGCCGTTGGGCCCGAACTGCAGGCATCCGAACGGCGAAGGCGAATGTAGATCGACAATCGTGCTGCCCGCCGTGCTCCAGGCACGAGTCGCAGGCGACAGCCGCTCCGAATTCGGAGCGTTCTTCACATCCGCAGTAAGGATTGAGCCGTCGGCCAAAAGTGTCCAGCCTTCTTCTGCGTTGAAGTCCGATTTGCCAGTTTCCGGCAAGACTGTCCACTTGAGAGTCTTTGGATTCAGCGCTGCCATGCTCTTCGCTAGCTTGTTGCCAACAAGGTAGTAACCATTCGGAAGAACAACGGAGGGCGAGTCTCCGATGAATGGCCAACTCGATGGAGCGGGCAGGTTGGTCCAAGTGTTCTTGACTGGGTCGTAGATCGCACCCAGATTTGTCAGGGTAAAATTATCGTTCAGATATTCGCCGCCGGTGATGACTAGTCGGCCGTCGGCGAGAACGGCGGATGCAAATGCGTCAGGCACATATCCAGAGGGCAAATTCGCCATACGCCCCCACGTACCGTTCACATAAGTACCGTGAATGTCGGGTGTGAGTTTGTACCAGTCATACTCGAAATTTCCCTGGCAAATGACGGTTCCATCGGTGAGTTGGAAGGAAATGATGCAGTTATCGGGTGCTGAATGCGTCAGGTACTGAATGGATTGGCAAAAAAGGTTTGGAAGGCTCAACAGGAACACAACGAGTGTCAACAGAAATTTCCTGGGCAAGAGCAAACTCCTCCTTAGATTTTTCCCTGGTAGAACCCCGGACAGACAAGGCGTGGGAAGGATACACCATCCTCGCCAAGGAAGGAGAGACTCAGCAAAATTTTACAAAGACTGACGAGAGTCGCAATTCAGGCGTGGGTCGCTTAATCGACGGTGTGCTTGGCCGTATAGCCTTCGCGCGCGACCACTTCGTATTTGACGTCCTTGCCCTTCTGGTCTTTTACCTTGAGCGGCCCACCGTCCGGAGCGACCACCTGGACTTTCAGCTTCCGGTACGTTCCGTCAAGTTTCGTGTTGCTAGGCGAGTAGGAGAGCGTGTACTGGTTCCGGATGTCGCTGGCAATATCGTTGAACAACTCCGGATACTCTGCCTCAAATCGCGGAAAATAGGCGCGTCCGCCAGTCATCGCGGCGAATGTCCGCACTTCGTTATCTGCCTGCAAGTAATCGATGTTGTGAACCTCAATGCCCATGCCATGCGCCATCATTCGGCAGTAATAGCTCGGATGCGTTTCGCAGTACTCTCTCATCATGAATCCGACGCTGATGGGGAAGATCGTGATGTCTTTCGTGTCTTTGATCTTCTTCAGTATCTTGTCGTACGTGATTTTGCTGAAAGAGTCGATGCCGGTGGTTACAAGAATGATGTACTTTTTCCCTTCAACCCGGTCTAAACGATCGATGGTGTCGTAGAGCGCGTCGAATTCGTTCGTCTCGGAGAAACCGGGGATTCGCATTTCGTTGAGCGCGCCGTAAATCGCCCTCTTGTCCTGAGTGAAGTCGACCAGGATATGCGGGTTCATGTCGTAATACTCAACCGCGACCCAATCGTCTTTCTTCAGCACGTTCGCGAACGAATACGAAGCCCGCAACGCGTCGATCATGAAAGTGTAGTTGGTGGAAGCGAACTCCGTCAGCAGTACAGCCGTGATCGGCGCCTGCGAAAGCGAAAAGTGCTTCACTTCTTGGGGAACGCCGTCTTCGGCGATCCGAAAGTTCTCTTGTTTCAATCCTGGGATAAACTGCCCGCTTTTCGTAGTCACCATCACATCGACATTAACGAGCGGGACGTTCACCTTTAGCGAGTAGTCCGGGAGATCCTCAACCTTCTTCGGTTTCGGCGGAGGTGGCGCGGGAGCCTCTTCTGCCGCCTTCTTTTTCGGGATCGCATACGGCCCCATGTTGTCGGTGGGACCACCTGCCTCGGCCGGGACATCCTGCTTCGGCTTGCCGTTATCTTGTGAAGGCGACTGGGCGGCAGGCGTCGAATCCTGTGCTAAAGCAGGTACATACGCTATGCCCAAGAGAAGCGCTGAGACCGCTAAAAATGCGGTAAAACGAACAGCAAAGGTACTGGAAAGTCTGCCGGACTGAGTGCTAAACATAGTGAACCGGGAAAAAGCCCTGTGCTAGTATAGACGCAAGGATTCGCATTTGGGATGTTTTTGGCCGGTCCCAGTCATCCCCCATCCGTGCAACGTGTCTAAGTTCGGCTGGTTCTAAGTATATTGGGCCCTTCACTGGACCCCGTCGGGGCTTTAAATGAGAAAAGTTGTTCTCTCTCTGCTCACCTTTACTCTATCCCTATCCATAGTTGCGATTGCGCAAACCACGCAGCCAACGATTCCGATCAGTGGGATCCATGCGGGTATGCGAGGCGTGGCCTACACGGTATTTCAGGGCGTTAAACCCGAACCCATGGACGTTGAAGTACTTGGCGTGCTTCATAACGTTAACGGGCCTAAGGGAGACATCATCCTGGTCCGACTACACGGCCAAAAGGTGGAGTACACAGGAGTAGTGGCGGGAATGAGCGGGAGCCCGGTGTACTTGGATGGCAAGTTGGCTGGGGCTCTGGCATTTCGTATCGGGGAATTCTCAAAAGAACCCATTGCGGGAGTAACTCCGATCGCCGACATGCTCGAGATCAATGCGCTCGACAAGTCGCCTGCCGAAGAGGCCTCCGCCGCAAAACCTGCCATTGCGAACGCAGCCGGAAAAACCTCGGCGCCCGGCGATGGAGCTTTATCCGGCTCACTCCAGAACTTCGCGGACGTATTGAAGCCGATCGAAACTCCGCTGGTATTCAACGGATTCTCCGAAGATGCGATGCGTCAGTTTGCTCCGCAGTTCGCTTCGGCGGGAATTATTCCGGTGATGGGCGCTGGATCGGTAACCGAGGAAAAGCAGCCGGAACCGCTCGAAGCCGGTTCGGCGGTAAGTGCAATCCTGGTTCGCGGCGACATGGACATCGCCGCCACTTGCACCGTCACTTACATCGATCCGCAGCGCCTGCTGGCATGCGGCCACCCTTTACTGCAGTTCGGCTCAGTCGACTTGCCGATGAACAAGGCGCAAGTGCTCGCCACGCTTCCTTCGCCGTTAAATGCCTTCAAGATCGTCAACACAACTGAGCGCGCCGGGGTTTTTGTACAAGATCGTCATACGGGAATCATGGGTGTGTTCGGTAAACAGCCTGACATGATCCCGGTCACCCTGACGATCCATAGCGGAAGCAACACAAAAGACTTTCATTATGAAGTACTGAACAATCCCCGCCTCAGCCCTGTAGCCATCATGGCAACGGTATACAACGCCCTGCACGGAGTGAATGAATACGGCGAGGAGATCACGTACCGCCTGAATGGCGCCATCAACGTGAAAGGTTTCCCGGAGGTTGGGCTGCGGAACATGTTTGTCCCGACCGAGAGCGGGCAACCTGCCGCCATGTCTGCTGCGCTGTCACTCGGCGAACGCTTCGGCCGGATCTACGACAACCCGTACAATGCGCCTGCGGTCAACAGCGTGAAGCTGGATTTCGATCTGGTACGCGAGCGCCGGTGGGCTCGGCTCGAAAGCGCGCGCACAGATGTCACCGAAGTCCGCCCCGGCGACGAGATTACAGTCGAAACCGTTTTGGCTCCTTACCGCGGCGAGCGGGTTGTAAGGCAAATTCCAGTCAAGATTCCGACTTCGGCCAGCAAGGGCAATCTGCACATCCTTGTCAGCGATGGCGACACGCTTGACCGCATGAACCGCACGACCCCGGCATTCGGACGCAAGCTTGACTTGGCCTCCACGATCGCGCTGCTCAACAAAGAGCACTCCAACAATCGCCTCTACGTCTCATTGCTGGAAGCGGATCCAGAAGCCCGGGTCGCGGATAAAGTCATGCCGACGCTGCCCATCAGCGTGATGAATGTCATGGACGGCATGCGTGGCAATCAGGAGATGATTGTCAGCGGTGAGTCCAACGTAGACGAGACTTCAACGCCTTCGCTTGACTACGTTGTTAGCGGAGCGCAGCTACTCACCGTTACTGTGAAATAGAATTCCTCGACACAACCCGGATAATCTCGGTTTATTCGGAAAACTGAGGGATTCTCTACTCTTCCTCGTCCTCCCCCATCTGCATGCTCAAGTATCGCTCGTAACCAAGCTCCTTGATCATGTGCATTTGCGCTTCGAGAAAGTCAACGTGATCCTCCTCGTCTTTCAACAATTCAACCAGCAGATCGCGTGATCCGTTGTCACCCTCTTTAGTGGCGACGGCGATCGCATCGTTGTACTGCTTTACCGCCCCGACCTCCAGCCCGAGATCGCTCTCAAGCATTCCCTTCACCGTCCCACCGACGCTAAGCTCCAACGGCATCATAGACGGGCTGCCATCCAGAAACAGAATCCGTTCAATCAGCACTTCGGCGTGTTTCATCTCGCCGATGGATTGTTTCTTGATGTATTCGGAGAGCTTGTGGTATCCCCAGTTTTCACACATCTCTGCGTGCAGAAAATACTGGTTGATTGCAGTGAGCTCTTCTCTGAGTGCTTTGTTTAGTTCAGCAAGAACTTTGGGATTACCTTTCATGGCGCCAAGAGTATTTCAAAAGGCCAAGGAGAGATCAACAGGAAGGTCAATGCCTGATTGAGGCCACAATCTACTGAGGCTGTCCCCCCAAGGTTTCATCGATAGTTTTGAGCAGTGCCGCCCGCGTGAAGGGTTTCTCCAGCAACGGAATTCCACTTTGCAGCCCTTGATGCGCAATCAGTTCTCCCGTGTATCCCGACATGTAAATGACCTTCATCTCTGGATGAGAATCCATGAGGCGCAAAACTAGGTCCGGGCCGTTCATCCCTTTCATCGCAACATCAGTCAAGGTTAGGTCGATGGGTGACGGATGCCGCGAGATTACCTCCAGGGCAGCTTCGCCATTCGTTGCTTCGAGCACCGCGTAGCCGTGCTCTTCGAGCATCTTCCGCGTTAGCTTCCGCATGATTGGATCATCTTCCGCGAGCAGAATGGTAACGCCATCGCGCTTCGCGGGAAGCGCATCGGCCTGCGGCTCGGAGTCAATGCCTAGTTTGTGTTCCGCACTCGGAAGATAAATCTTGAACGTCGTGCCTTGCCCCGGCTCGCTGTAAACCCAAATGTGCCCTCCGCCTTGTTTGACGATACCGTACACAGTAGCAAGCCCAAGGCCAGTCCCCTTTCCAGTTTCCTTCGTGGTAAAGAAAGGCTCAAAGATTCGGGTGCGGGTCACCTCGTCCATTCCAGTCCCGTTGTCGCTAATAGCAAGCATCACGTAGCGTCCTGGGGTCATGGTGTGTTCCTGGGCAAAGTTCTCATCGATATCAAATGCACCGGTGTCGATGATGAGCTTGCCTCCTCGTGGCATTGCGTCACGAGCGTTTACCGCCAGATTCAGCACAATCTGGTCGAGTTGTCCGGGATCCACTTCCACCACGGCGTTCTTGGATCGGGAAGGCAAAAATATCTCGACATCGTCGCCCATCAACGGTCTAAGCAGCTTACTCATCTCCCTCAGTCGATCGTTCAAATCGAGGATCTGGACCTGCACCGGTTGCCGCCGCCCAAAGGCGAGCAGTTGTCGGGTAAGAGCCGCGCCTCGATTTGCCGCCTCGCGGATGTTATCGATGTATTCCAGAGCTTCGCTGTCAACGCGGCTGCGGAGTAATTCCGTGCAAGCCGTCACAATGCCTAGAAGATTGTTGAAGTCGTGCGCGACACCACCGGCGAGTCGCCCCACCGCTTCCATCTTTTGTGATTGCCGTAGCTGATCCTCGACCTTCTTTTGGGCAGTGATATTCCGCGCGATGGCAGATGCGCCGACGATTTTCCCGTCCTGGTCGTAAATGGGAGAGACAGAAATTGAGACATTCAATCGCCGCCCGTCTTTCGTGACTCGGATCGACTCGAAATAGTTGACTCTCTCCCCTCGGCGGATTTTTTGCAGAATCTCTGGAATCTCATCGGGCCGGTCAGAAGGACAAAGAATCGAAACGTTCCGCCCGATCATTTCCATAGCGGTGTAGCCGTACATCTGTTCCGCGCCCTTGTTCCAGTGAGTAATCACGCCGTCCAGGTTCTTGCCGATGATTGCGTCCTGGGAGGAATCGACGATCAGAGCCATGCGATTCTTCGAATCGCGCAGTTCTCGGCCTTTACGACGTTCGAGTTCTTCATTGGCGTGGCGGAGTTCATTTTCGATGCGCTTGCGGTCGCTAATGTCGCGAATGGCCGTTAACACGATGTTCGTCTCGCCAGCAGGAATCGGGCTGAGACTAATCTCGACGGGAATTTCAGATCCGTCGCGGCGGCGGGCGCGAAGATCGAGCCCCGATCCCATCCGCCGTATCTTCGGGCGCTCGTGGAATTCCGCACGATGACGGTGATGATCCCCACGCTGCCGCTCAGGCACAAGCATCTCGATGCTCTGCCCGATCAACTCATCACGCGTGTAACCGAACATTGACTCCGCTTGGGGGTTTGTCTGAATGATGACGCCCTGCTGATTCACGGCGATCAGCGCGTCGGGAATGGCCTCGAGGATTGCAGACGAAAGTAACGTCTCAATGATATTGCTGAAATTTGACGGCATCACTAGATGGACGGGCCTCACCGCTCTCTACTCCGCCCCACGCGGAGATTGTCCGCTTAATATACCCGAAAAGCGGGGGAACAACGAGGAGGGTCGGAGTGTTACTAGAGTGCGCGGCCACAGCATTCCCAAAACGGTAACTCTCGCTAAAACAGGTTCAAGAGGAGTCCTTTGGGCATGTGGGTGAAGCCGCGGGTCCACAACATCGCAATCAACATCTGTGTACCGTTATAGCCGGCGTGTACCAGGAAACTGGCGCCAACAGATTTTGTCGCTGCCCGTACGACTCCACAGACGATCCCCACAATGAGGATAACCAGCAACGCTCCCCATGCATAGCCATATTGCGGCATGTGCATAAGGGCAAATGGCAGTGCGGTTAGAAAAACAGCCCATGCCACGCCCCAGCGACGCGCCAGCACAGGATAGAAAAATCCTCGGAAGAACAATTCCTCGACGAGCGGTCCTAAAGTCACAGCAATAATTGCCAGCAGGTAGGCGTCCCTTGGCCGCGCGAACAGCTTCTCGAATGGTGTGTCCTTCGGCATCGGAAGAATGTTCTCCAACATGCTTAAGACCAGAAGCATCACAACCCCGAAGCTCAGCCACTTCCAAACTTGCGCAGGCCAGTTCCAGCGGATCGCCTGCCAGAACCGAACGTGATACTTCGCCTCCACCAACAGAAACAAAAACAGGGCGACGATCGCATCAATCACAAACTGTGAGACCAACAGCAAGAGAGGTCTCTGTGCCAGCACGGAAAGCGGCGCACCTGGATATACGAAGAAGTGAGCCCCAAACAAAATGGCAAACTGCGAAACCAGTATCGTGATGAAAGCCAGCCCCACGATCACCAGTACATCCCAGCCATTCCATGGTGGGTTCTCGACGGGAGCAGTTACAACCGGAACCGACGCGGACTGAAAATCTGAGGTCGGCTCGACTGATGCCGGAACAACTGGCGGCACCGGCGTTCCACTCGGCTCGGCCGGTGGCGCTGAATCAAAATGCGAGTTGTCTGGACTCGACAAGTAGGCTTCCTTCAACTGAGAACCGACGTCTGCGAAGTGGCAACTGATTTTGAGAAATATCCTGCCAGTGCCTGGCCCGTATACGACTTCTTCACCCGAGCCACCTGCTCGGGCGTGCCCTGAGCCACGATGCGCCCACCATCTTCCCCGCCTTCCGGACCAAGATCGATGATCCAATCGGCGTTTCGGATCACATCCAGATTATGCTCAATGATGATGATTGAATTCCCCAGATCAGTTAAACGATGGAGCACGTCAAGAAGTTTTTTCACGTCGTCAAAATGTAACCCAGTGGTCGGCTCATCGAGGAGATAGAGCGTCTTCCCCGTCTGTCGCTTGCTCAACTCGCGCGCTAGCTTAATGCGCTGCGCCTCTCCACCGGAAAGCGTTACTGCCGACTGTCCCAGATGAATGTACCCCAAGCCTACATCGACCAGAGTCTGCAGTTTCGGTTTCACCTGTGGGATATTCTCCAGAATCGGCAGCGCGTCAGAAACCGGCATCTCGAGCAGGTCGGCAATTGAATATCCGTTGTACTTCACCGCCAGCGTCTCATGGTTGTAGCGCCGCCCGCCGCAGACTTCGCAGAGCACGTAAACATCGGGCAGAAAATTCATCTCGATGCGGCGCTGACCTTCACCCTGACAGGCCTCGCATCGTCCGCCGGTGACATTGAATGAGAACCGTCCCGCTTTGTAACCGCGCTCCCGCGACTCAGGCAGCATAGCGTAGAGATCTCGGATTGCAGTGAACACTCCGGTATAGGTCGCCGGATTCGATCTCGGAGTGCGCCCAATCGGGGACTGATCGATACGGATAACCTTGTCGATGTTCTCAGCCCCCGAGATCGCCTTGTGCTCCCCGGCCTTTTCACGAGAGCGATAAAGCTGCCGCGCAAGTGCACGATAAAGGATGTCGTTCACGAGGGTCGACTTGCCAGAGCCCGAAACTCCTGTCACAACAGTCATCACGCCAAGCGGAAAAGTCACATCGAGATTCTTGAGGTTATTCTCTTTCGCCCCAAGAATCGTCAGCGCCGCCCCATTCTTCTGACGGCGCTCGGGACGCATCTCGATCTGCGTCCGCCCCGAAATGTATGCGCCCGTCAATGAATCTGCGGCCCGCATGATTTCATCCGGCGTACCGTGCGCAACCAAAGCACCGCCATGCCGTCCCGCACCGGGGCCGAGATCGACGACGTAATCAGCACGCCGGATCGTCTCCTCATCGTGCTCTACAACCAGCACCGTGTTTCCCAGATCGCGAAGATTCTCCAGGGCGTTCAGCAGCCGCCCGTTATCGCGATGATGCAAGCCAATCGACGGTTCATCGAGTACGTAAAGTACGCCGCGCAGCTTCGATCCGATCTGCGTCGCCAGACGAATTCGCTGTCCTTCGCCGCCTGACAAAGTTGCGGCCGATCGATCCAAAGAAATGTAACCGAGGCCGACCGCATTCAAGAACTGTAAGCGTTCGACGACCTCATGCATAACGCGGCCCGCAATAATCGCCTCGCGGCCCGCCAACTTGATGCCCTGTGCCACTTCAAGAGCCTTAGACACCGGCATGGCCGTGAAATCAGCAATCGACATCTCGTTTACTTTGACCGCCAGACTCTCCAGGCGCAGGCGCTTCCCATGACACGCCGGACATTCCGTTGCCGACATGTGATCCATGAGCCAATCGCGATAGCCTTCCGACGTTGATTCTTCCAGGTTCTGTTTCAAATACCCAAAGATTCCGTGGAAGCCAGTCCGCCCGCCGCGCCCCTGCTCGCCATTGAGCAGAAAATCCTGCACCTTCTCGGGCAATTTCTCGAACGGAGTGGCGAGATCGATCTTGTATGCCGCTGAAACTACATGCAATTGATGAATCAAATTCTGCGATGCCGAACCCGGCCCGAGACCACCATCGAGCAGCGGCTTCGACCAGTCGCTGATTACCTTCGCGGGATCGAAGTCATACTTGCTCCCCAGCCCATGGCACTCCGGACAAGCTCCATACATGCTATTAAACGAAAATGACCGAGGCTCGAGCTGCGGCACATTAATGCCGCAATCCGGACAGGCCAGCTTCTCGGAATACAGAGTCTCGTCCCCATTCACGACCGCAATCTGTACCAAACCTCCCGCCAGCTTCATCGCTGTTTGCACTGACTGTTCCAGCCGATGCTCAATGCCCGCCTTCACCAGCAATCGATCGACGACGACCTCGATGGTGTGATTCTTCCGCTTGTCGAGATTGACGACGTTTTCGTCTTCCAGACTGACCAGTTCGCCATCGATGCGCGCCCGCGTGTAGCCGTGCTTGGCAAGCGTTTCCATCTCTTTTTTGAACTCGCCCTTGCGCCCGCGCACGATCGGTGCCATCACCATCACGCGATCTTCGGGGGTCAGCGCCATTACCCGCTGCACAATCTGATCCGCCGACTGCCGGCTGATGGCTCGTCCGCACTTCGGACAATGCGGGACGCCTATCGAAGCAAAGAGAAGGCGAAGATAGTCGTAGATTTCGGTGATCGTTCCTACGGTCGATCGAGGGCTGCGGCTGGTAGTCTTCTGCTCGATCGAGATTGACGGGCTAAGTCCATCAATTCCATCAACATCCGGACGTTCCATCTGATCCAGAAACTGTCGCGCATAGGCCGACAGCGTCTCGACGTACCGCCGCTGGCCCTCGGCATAAATCGTGTCGAAGGCGAGCGAAGACTTCCCCGATCCACTCAGTCCAGTCACAACGGTGAGCGTATTCCGCGGGATCTCGACGCTGATGTTTTTGAGATTGTGCTGCCGCGCGCCTCGGACAGAAATCTTGGTAATCGCCATCATCTGTCCAGGGTGATGTCCCTTCCGTAACGTCGACAGGTACCCAGAATTGTCCGAAAGTAGAAATACACAGCTCTACTCCGTATCTTAGTCGTCACTAGCGCGGAGCGTCAACGCAGGCGAGATTGAAGACGCTGGCTTTAACGACTCAGATCTACGACAAACGCCTCGGAGGGGCCAGCTGAAATGTTGAGAAGGACTTTAAGACCGTGATTTCGCTTCTGATGCCTGTCATTCTCTGCTTCACCGTCATCGCCTCCGTCAGCCTCGGCATTCTCGCCGCCTACATCGCAGTTTTCGGCATCCTAGCCACGTTCGGTGAGCCTGCCCGCCCCGAACCTGCTCCAGTACGTCCGCGCCTGGTGCTGGTCCCGAACCAGACCCACGCCAGCGGCGACTAGAATCGTGACCCGCAGCCTTCTCGGGTGCTTCTCGTCCGCGATTTCCCCAAATTTGACAGCGCTACTGCTCCTTGCCCCCGCCGCTCGCGACGGCCAATAGATACCACGACGAATGCGGCAACCATTGCTCTCCCCAGCGCCAGTCGTTATCCGCACCGGTTTCGCGATACGGGATCAGGAAATCAATGTCATGCTCATCTTTGAAGCCACCCGTAATCCCATTCGAAATCCCGCCAGGCGCGTTCGTAAACTCCCATGAATCGAAATACATGTAAGGAGGGTTGTTCCGCCCCACCCCGTTCAACATGCACGAATCGAATGGATTCAGTCCAAGAATCCAGTTCAGCTGATTCGTGGCAAACACCTCCAACTTGGCCCGAAATGCGGCATCATCCGCAAAGACTCGCTCGGCTAATCTCGCTGCCGCCGCTACGGAAGCCAGCCGTGCGTTTTCGCCCTGCCACCACGGAGCCGCGTCGCTATCGTGCGGGAAGAAAAAGCTCGTGCGCTTCGCCCCTGTCTTATCCTGCACATACTCACGGCTATACCCGAACGGATTGTTCACCTCACCGGTAATGGTCAACTCGAATTCCAGCGACCTCTTCACTGTCTCGAGCACCTGCTGCTTCACCCCCGGATCGGCAATCTCGGCGTAGTACAGCAAGCTCACGACCGGCAGACCTCCGTCCGATGCATGAAAGAACGGACGCATCCCCTCATCCGCCCGCCAGTAATTGTTGTATCCGCCGCCGCTGATCTGCCGCGAGATCAAGCTCTTCGCCCGGCGATCGCCGGCCTGTTTGTATTTGTCTTTCTTTGTAGCCCGATAAAGCTCCGTAGCCCCGGCCAGCGCGCAGTAATCATCGACAATGTTTTCTTTGCCGTCATTCGTAAGCTTCAGGTTGTTCTTCTCCAGATAATCGAACGCATCTTCCGCGGCTTTCAGATATTGAGCGCTAGTGAACTCGCCAGACACGGGATACGTGCTCGCCATTGCCAGCGCGGCAACGGCAAATCCGCCTCCCGATCGATAGCTCACCTCGTACTCCAGATCGTTATTCGCCGACTCGACCATGCCCTTCGCGCCCTGCCCCGGAGCGCCCTCAATGCCAAACTTCTTCATCTCGCCCGCGATCCTTCGCCCAGCGGGAGTCTGATCGACTTCGCCTGTCGTGACCGAACGGTAGAACGATCCGTTCGGCGCCTTCATGCGGACCAGGTAATCCGCGCCAAACATCGCCTCATCGAGCAGCCGCGTCTGATACCGGGCAAAGTTCGAATTCCCGCGGAGCTTCGTTTGCTCATAACTCTTCAGCAGGCTGTAGACCGTAAACGGAATTTGCTGCGGATTGAAGTAAGTCGAAAACGACAGATGCGAGAAGTGCTTGCCATAGTCCCCGGTCGCATCCCACCAGCCACCGTGCGCGTCGACCGTACCTGCCTTCTTGCCGTCAAACTTCACATGGCTATCCGCCTTGTCGTAGTCACCCGAACTGCGCTCTTCCTTGAAGTAGTAAATGACATCCGACATCGTACCGCGCTCGATCACATTGCGCTGAATCAGAAACGGAAACGAGCGCACGTTCCTGTTGCCGGCAGTGCACTGCAGGTAGTACTTCCCTTCGGATGTGAAGGAATCGAAATCGAGCGTCCAGAAAAACCAGTCGCGCCATTTATCAACCGTACCCGACGACTTCGCGGTCAGAAGCTGCACTTCCTGGTCACCGTTGTAGTTCTTCAAAGTGCAGTTCGCGATAGCCTCGCCCGCATGGGCGAGCACCACAGCGTGCTTCGGCTCATTCGGCTCGTATCCCAAATGGTTAGTGAGAATCTCGCTTTCGCCGGCTAACGAAAGTTGATAGGCAGCAAATAACAAACTGAAGATAATAAGCAAATTTCGTTTCATGATGACCTTCCAATTGCGCTGAAATAAACGCAATAGGGTAGGCCAAATCATCACGATTTGGAAAGGATCGAGATCACAAGATGAAACGGATCAGTTTTCGTTGTTCACCCCCCCGCCTCAGTGCCGCGGCAGTGAGAACTAATTCAATAAATGACTTTCAGCGAAAACTGAATCTGCCGCGACGTGCCCGCCGTTTTGCTGATGATGCCGAACCCGCTGCCGCTCACAATGTTCGAAGGCAGTCCGAAATTCACAACGTTGAGGATATTGAAGAACTCCGCGCGGAACTCCAGAGTCCCGAATTCTGCATTTCCGCGATGTCCGAACGGCGTGTCTTTGATAACAGCGATATCGAAGTCGCGGTATGCGGGTCCGCGGAATGTGTTGCGCCCCAGCGTCCCGAACCCTCCCTGATTCGGTCCCGTCCCACCGGCAATGTTCACCGGGATGTAGAAGAAGGACCGGTTCCCGTCGGCCCCCATGCCAAAATAGTCATTCCGCACCGCACGACTCGTCGAAGGATGAGGCATCGAAACCAGATCCGGCCGATCGCCTCCACCCAGTCCCGCGCCTGTTTGCTGCACACCCGAATACACCGTGAAGGGAGATCCCGTAGTCAGCGTCGTGATGTTCAGCACCTGCCAACCCTTTGTGAAAGTCCGTCCAAGAGGCCGCAGAAATCCCACATGATCCAATGGCAGCACCTGAATCACGCTGGCTGCAAACACATGCGTAACATCGAACGTCGAGGGTCCCTTCTCCGCTGATGGGTCGAACGGATCCTGTGGGCCCGTCTGCAACACAGTTCCCGAGGCCCCGAGCAGCCCGCCCAGCACCGAACTGGTATCGTCCAGCGACTTCGAATAGGTATAACTGGCCTGAAGACCAAGCCCGAATCGCGGTGACGTTTTTGACAAGCTGCTTTGCAGCGCGTTATACGACGAATGCGATCCGCTTGTCATGATCGTCTCAGGACCGAAACCGCCCGTCGCATGGCATTCCGTGTCGAATTGCGTGAAAGGTGCAAATCCCTGGCAAGCGCCACCATAGCCGTTCGGGTTATAGAACCTCGGTAGGTGAATCCCCGCGGTTGCGACATAGGAAGCATTGAACTTGAAATCACCGAAATCGTGGTCCACGCCCGCTGTCCAGCTCCCGATGTAGCCGTTCCCGAAATTCTTCGCGATTCCGTAGATGCTGAGCAGTTGCACATTGCCGGGAGCGAGCGCGTTCAGATCCTTCTGAAAACGTGCGTAGTCGAATACCGTGTTGGATGGAACGTCTTCCGATCTGCCGGTTGCGAAAATCGGCTGCCCCTGAATGTTGTAAGCAGTCGGCAGGTTCAGCGGAACAAATGTGTTCTGAAAATTGATAGGCTCTCCCGCATGCGCGTAGATCGCCGGCGCGAAAACAAACGGAATCGCTGCAGTAAGCGAGTTGTCTTGCCACAGATTTGGGAGCAGCGTCGTAATCGCAATGCCAGCATGCAAAACGGTGTGCTTGGTTACGGCATAATCAAAAGACAAACGCGGTGCAAATCCATACCAATCCTGATCGTAAGGAGGTTGAGGATTGATCAGCACTTCCTGCTTAGCCGAACGGTCCCAGTAGCCGACCCTTTGACCGTTCGGCCCCAGAAAAATTGGCAACGACGTCCTCTTCGTAGCCTCATGAATCCGGCTGTTTACTTCGTAGCGCAAGCCGTAGCTGATCGTAAACTTCGAGGTTCCCTTCCACGCATCCTGGAAGTAGAAGTTGTAGGCTTCGCGCCGGACTCCCGCCTCGTTGAACTTATCGCCCACCGGGGTAATATCAGCCGCCGCCATGATGTTGTAGGAATACGGAGTCGCAGTAAGAAGCCCAGTCAAGGAATCGGGCAGCGGATCGCCCGCCTGGATATCGTGTATCCCGCTTGCGGAAGTAATCTCCACCGGCGAGTAAACAATTCCACCGCCGAACTCGTAAAGTCCGTTGGGATTAACTCCAAAAATCGTCGAATCGCGATTGATGCGGATCTCAGTTCCCCACTTGAACGCGTGCGAGCGGCGCACCCAGGCGAAATCCTGCTTGAGTTGATAAAGGTTGCCGTAAGAACCGAAGATCGATCCCGCTGGCTGGTTGTATGGCTGAAACAAACCATCTGCGAAGGTAATCCCCGGCTGCGTATGGTTGGGCGTCGGAAAAAACGGCGTGCTTCGAACGTAGCCGATCGACGTATCGGACGTCATGTGCGCAGATAGTGCGCGCGTGTAGTGAACCCCCGCGTTCCGCTGATGATCGAAAAATTGAATTCCAAAAGTCGGATTAAGCACCGTCTGATCCGGATTTGTAAGCGGCCCAGTCACCTGGTTCAAGCTGAACCTTGTGTAAAGAGACGCCTTGTCTGATATCCGATGGTCCACCCGGATCGAGAACTGATCCGTACGCGTCACAACCTTTGAAGACGCCGCGTAGGTCCGATCGCCAAATGGCCCGCCCGGCTCATTCGGCAGCGGATACCCGTTCAGCACACCCGCCACCTGAGCATTCACAGGAACGGTCAACGTGTCGCCGGGAAACGTCACCGTGTCGATCCCCTGGCGCTCCGCCTCCGTTGGCACCGGAATAACCTGCGTGGTCCCAAGCACCTGCCTGAATCCCTGGTACTCGCCGTAGTAAAAAGTCCGGTTGCGACCGTCGTAGATCCCGGGTATTTCGACGGGTCCCCCATTAGCGAATCCGAATTCGTTCCGAATAAAAGGAGGAATACGATGCTCCCCCGTCGGATCGCGATAATCAAAGTAATTGCGTGCATCGAGCGACGCATTTCTTAGGAATTCAAACACACTGCCATGAAGCTGATTCACCCCAGACTTTGTGACCACATTCGTGTAGCCGGCCGCTCCATGCCCAACCTCAGCGGGCATTACACCCGAATTCGACTGGACCTCCTGAATTGCGTCAACGTTGAAGTTTGAAAAAGTAGCTCCACCCATCTCTGGATCAGTCGTGTCGAATCCATCCATTGCGAAAACAGTCGTGACGCCACGTTGTCCGTTGACCGCAAACTGCTGTGTGAAGTTCGCCGCGCCATTGGTATCGGTCATCGTTCCAGCCGCAAGCAAAAGCAATTTGCTGAAATCGCGAGCATTGAGGGGAAGGCTGGAAACTTCAGAGCTGGAAAGATGCTCTCCGCCGCTAACTTGAGCCTTGATTTCTTTCGGATCTGCTATCGCGCGATAGACCACATCTCCGGATGACATCAAATTGAGCGAAAGACTCACCGCAGTCTCGACCACCACCGAAGTTGCCGATCGCCATTCTCTTTCGCCAACCTTGACTGACAGTTGATACGCTCCAGGCTGAACTCCCGTAAATGCGAAGTTACCTTCCGCCGAACTCTCTGCGGAATAGCGATGACCATTCTTGCTGTCATTCAAGGTCAGCGCGGCCTTGATCGGCTTGCTCGTCTCGTCGCGGAGTACTCCTCTCAGGGGCAGGCCGCTCTGCGCCCATGTCATACCCCACGCCAACGCCGATAGAATAAGGAAAGTGCTAAAACGTATTAGTGAAAACATAAACCGCGAATTATAAGGTACTGGGACTGTGGCCGCTGTGCTCTTAGGTACGTTCGTCAGACTACCCTTTCTATGGCAACGTCATCGAGTTGGAATACCGCAGATAGAACACCGCCGTGGCCGTTCTGTTAGCATTTTGTGAGGGCCACCCGACGGCACCTGTCCATGATCCGCGCCTATTTGATTTTGGTTCTTTTGTCGCTAAGCATTCCGGTATGGTCGGCCAATCAAACACCGTGGCTGGAGCTCCACTCGCCGCACTACACCGTGATTACCGATGCGGGTGACCACCGAGGCCGCGAAATCGCTCTTCGCTTTGAGCAGATGCGCACCGTTTTCGCCGAACTGTTGACAAAGGATCGCCTGAATGAGTCACGCCCGCTGACTGTCTTCGCATTTAACGACGACAAGGCCTATTACCAATTGGCGCCGCTCCGCGACGGAAAGCCTATAGCGGCCCCCGGATTCATGCTGTCGGCGGAAGATCAGGACTTTATTGCGCTCAATCTGACAGACACCGACCCTTGGCGCGCTGTCGCTCGTGATTTTGCGCATCGGCTTTTGATTTTCAACTACCCTCCCGCGCAAGCATGGTTCGACGAAGGGTTGCTCCAATACTTCAGTACCATTCGCATTGACGATCGACAGGTGCAGATCGGTGGAGACCCCGTATTGCTGGCGGTTCCCGACTCACAGCCTGGGCAGGCCGCGCCAGATTTCGCCAAGCTACTCGAAACACAGCCATGGCAGCCGTTCCCCGATCTTTTTGCAACGAAGCATGATGCTGCCAAGCTCACAGCCTCGCCAGATCCTCTATACCAAGCTGAATGCTGGATACTGATCCACTACCTGGTACATCAGCAAAAACTTCCTGAGACCGGAGCCTATTTCGGCCTTGTTCTCAATCAGCATGTACCTCTTGAGGATGCCATCAAGCAGGCCTACGGAATGAGCTCAGCGCAACTCGAACAAGCAGTGAAGGACTACTTTCATCAGCAACCCGCGTTCTTCGCTAATACCGCCACTCCACCGGGCGAAACAGATAAGTTCCCCGTCCCAGTCAAGCTCGACGATTCCATCATAAGCGTCAATCCGCTGCCCGAAGCTGACGCTCGCGCCATCTACGCCGGGGTGCAGCTCCGAGTCCCCGAGCGCCACGACACCGGACTAAAGTCGCTGACCCAATTGGCAACCACCCCGACAGAAGCTGACACGAAAGCAGATGTCAAAACAAGAAAGAGGATGGGAGGAGACGCAGATCAACTGCCTACCAGCGCGATCGGCAATCAGATCGCCCATCGCTTCCTTGCTTGGGACAAGATCGAGCGTGGCCAGTTCGAGGACGCCTTCACTGAACTGGGTGACGCAGCCTCGCTAAACCAACGCGACATGTGGGTGAGATATTACCTTTGCGTGGCGAAATATCGACTTTCTTTGGCGAAACACAACGAGATTCTGGGGTTGGCCAACATGATGCTCGATCTCAAGGCCGTGCTCGACTGGAATCCCGAGTTGGCCGAAGCCTATGATCTGCTTGCTGTTGCCCGCAACGCCGGCGGTAGCACAACCGCCGCCATGGAGTCTGCGCGCGCAGCCATTGGATTGAGTCCTCGGAACGAGACCTACCTTCTCCATCTTGCGCAAATCTACGTCACCGCCAAGAAGTATCCGGCTGCCACAGCATTACTAGAACGCCTGAAGACGAGTGACAATTCGCAGATGTCGACGAGGGCCAGCGATCTGCTCAACCAAATGAGTGCCGAAAAAAAATACGGAGCAGCAGCCGCCAGTGCGGGTGTAACCTCCCAGCCGAAATATGAAGAACAGAAATCGCCTTTCGCCGCCCTGGATGAAGATGCAGCGAAGCGCGAAGCTGCTGAGCGCGGGGATCAACCGGGCATCGCCGACACTCGTACCACTAAATACGTTCGAGGACGTCTGGTCGCGGTCGATTGCTCAAACGCTCCCATAGCGATATTGACCGTACATGTCGGGTCCGGCACGCTCAAGCTCCGCGCGGCAGATTACAAGAGTCTCTTGCTGATCGGCGAAAACATATTCGATTGTGCCTGGAGAGATCGCCAAATTACGGCCAATTACAAACCCCGAGGGAGCGATGACGGCGATCTGGTGTCACTCGAAATGCGCTGAGCAAAAAAGAACGTTCACCGCCTCGGATCGCATGTGAGCCTTTCATCGACCAGAGTGTACTGGCAATTCCACCGAAAGCCGTTTTTATCATGCAGCCCGTAGCCCCAAGCCTGGAAATAGAAGGTGCCTCCCTCCAGCTTCGAGGCTTCTACAAAGACGTGGTCGTTTCCGCGCAGAATCTCTCGTAATTCTGGTGGAACTGCCTCCTGCAAGGCCGGCACGTCGATGACTAATGAATCATGATTAGCAACTGCCGAGAAAACCAAAGCTCGCGAAGTCTTCCTGCCCACATATTCCGTCACCAAGACAAAGTCGCTTCCGGCCCACTCAACCGCAGCGACGCCCATGTAGTCGCACAGCTTTCTCGAACTCCCGTTGGACTGATCAACGATCCACAACGAGTGAAAAGAGCCCACAAGATCGCTCGCGCCACCAAGCCGATCTGCGTCCCGAACCTCGAATCGGCCATCCGGAGAAACCAAACGCCCTGCCTTGGGGAACAGTACAAATGATGCTGCCCAGCTCTGGACACACAGAGCAAAGAGCGCAACCCAAACTGTTCCCTCAATCCGTTTCACGCGCATAGAAGAGCCTTTCGCTCATTGCATCCAATATCCGGTAGTACGACCATGATTTGAATCACATCACCCGTTACTTCGGTTTTTTCGGCATTTGCACGCGGCGCGCTGAGGGCGAAAGGGACAGTGGCGCTACAATCTTTCTTTCATGACCAACCGTACCCGCACGGATGTTCTCCTGCTCGCCGGTTTCTGCGCCTTTCTTTTCTTCTACGGGCTCGGACAATTCGGACTGATCGGCGCTGATGAACCTCGCTATGCCCAAGTCGCGCGCGAGATGTTGGATCAAAACAACTGGATTACTCCGGTTCTGTCCGGCCAGCCATGGCTCGAAAAGCCACCGCTGTATTACTGGCAAGCGATGCTCGTGTACTCAATCATTGGCGTGAGCGATACCGCAGCGCGCATTCCATCGGCAATTGACGCGACTTTGCTCGTAATCGCTATCTACCTTTACTTTCGCAGATTCCGTCGTGGTGTCGAAGTGGATGCCGCGCTGATGACGGCATCTTGTGCGGGTATCGTTGGTTACGCGAGAGCCGCCTCGATGGACATACCGCTCACAGCCTCGTTTTGTGCCGGCATGCTCGCATGGTGGGCGTGGCGGGAGAGTTCAAAGGGGATTTATCTCGCTGGCTTCTACGCTTGCATGGGATTGGGCACGCTCGCAAAAGGACCGGTAGCTCCATTCCTTGCGGCGATTGTGATCGTTGTATTTGCTGCCGCCTTCAAAGAGTGGCGACTGATCTGGAAGTCGCTTTGGCTGCCGGGAATTCTTTTATTCCTTGCAGTCGCGCTGCCCTGGTACATCACTGTACAACGCGCCAATCCGCAATTCTTCCGCGAATTCATTCTCCAGCATAATCTGGCACGCTTTTCCAGCAATCTCTATCACCATCCGGAACCGTTCTGGTATTACATCCCGGTTATCGCAGTAGCGCTTGTTCCCTGGATCGCTTTCGTGTGCGCTGCCACGTGGGAATCGGTGAGGGCGTGGTGGACCGAGCGGACAACGAGCCCGTCGAATACGGATCTGGAACTTCAGTTTCGAGTGTTCCTCTGCTGCTGGCTGATTGTGCCCGTCGTTTTCTTCTCGATTTCTCAATCGAAGCTTCCTGGCTACATTCTTCCCGCTGTGCCGGCCGGAGCGATTCTGCTGGCGGACTTTCTGCTCCGACATTCCGAATACGACGTTTCAGTTCCGAAGACCCTCGCGATCTTGCATTCGCTTGTAGCGTGCGCGCCAATTGTCCCCGCAGTGTTGATCGGCTTTATCGTTACTCAGCATCACCCACCCACTGGACGTCCGCTCTTGTTTGCCTCTGCGCTTGCCATGATCCTCTTCGTTGCCATTACTCTTACACTCTTTCGAACGCATCTCCGAATGCTCCGCTTTGTTACGCTTATTCCCGTCGTGTTGGCGGTGGCGGCTGTGCTTAAGATGGGCACTGTAGCCATCGATCAGAAGTTGTCGGCTCGTCCGCTGGCCCTTGAACTGGCGAGCATCGAGACCCAAAAGCTGCCGATTGCAGTGTGTGGAGCGTCGCGCGAAGTGGAGTATGGCCTGGCGTTCTACCGGGACGAGATCGTATCACGCTACGAAACTGGTAACGTACCAGCTGGAGAGCACCTCCTGGTCGCGTCCCCGGCGTGGAAGTCGAATGTCATAGATTGGACCAAGGGACGACGCGTAACCTTGCTCGGACACTTCGCGCCGCAGAATCTGGATTATTACTGGGTGGCTGGCTCGTCGAAACCGTAGCGAACCAACTGCGCTACTCCTTCTCGTAACCAACTTCCTCCAACTCCGGAGGAGCGCCTGCCTGGACAGTCTGCCCATATTGATAGCCTTTATCAAACGCCTTCAGATTCAGTTCGCGGAAGGTAGGTGGAACCGAGTCCGCTACCGCTTTGCGAACGGCATCCGCAGTGAGCAACTTCGTGACTGCCGTGAAGAATCCCACCATCACCGAGTTCAGTACCATGCGCTTTCCAAGTTCTTCAGCAAAGCGCGTGGCCGGTATCGCGTACACCTGCTTGTCGCGGTTCATGTTTGAAACGCGTACCAGATCTTCCTCGATGATCAGCATCCCGCCGGGCTTCAGCTCATTCGCAAAGCGGTTATACGCCTCCTGCGACATGATCACCATGATGTCGGGCTGCGTCGTATACGGATACAGCACCGGAGAATTCGATAGCACCAGCTGTGCGCTGCACGCACCACCGCGCGCTTCGGGACCAAAATTCTGAGTCATGGTGGCGAAGCCATTTTCGTAAATCGACGCCGCCTTGCCCAGCACGATGGCCGAGAGAATCACTCCCTGGCCTCCGAACCCTGCGATACGAATCTCTGTTAGCCGCATGAGCACTCCATTTCTGGCGCTGCGTCCCCGGTGACTTCGATGTAGCGCTCGCCCAGCGATTCGACATATTGGGCGCGCATCATGCTCTGATAATCGGGCCGGTCGCGATCCACGAACTTTCCTACAGCAATCTCGCCATTCAGCGTGAGGCCGACTTCGCTCGTCGGCGCGCCATGTTTCACCTTGCTCTTCTCTTTGTAGTACTTCATCGTGTCAAGGCCGTCGCCCATTTTGTTGCGCCGCTGGTAAAGCGTCGGGCAGGGCGAAATCACTTCGATAAATGAGAATCCTTTTTTCGCGAACGCCTCGCTGATCGAACGCGCAAGCTGGCGCACATGGAAAGTCGTCCAGCGTGCGACATAAACGGCGCCTGCCGCCTCAACCAGGTGAGGCAAATTGAATGACGGTTCGAACGTACCGTAAGGATTCGTAGAAGTTGTGGCATGTCCCGGAGTCGTTGGGGCGGTCTGCCCGCCCGTCATCGCGTAGATCAGGTTGTTTACGCAGATGACTTTCAGATCAATGTTGCGCCGCGCTGCATGAATCAAATGATTTCCGCCGATTGCCGAAAGATCTCCGTCGCCGGAATAGACAACAACGTTCAACTTTGGATTCGCCAGCTTCAGACCAGTAGCGAACGGAATTGCGCGCCCATGCGTGGTGTGAAATGAGTCCAGCTTCACATATCCGGCGACGCGTCCGGTGCAGCCAATGCCGGAAACGAGGGCGAGTGAGTCGAGATCGATTTTCGATTCGATCAGGGCGCGCGCGAAGGAATTGACCGTGGTGCCGATTCCACATCCCGGGCACCAGATGTGCGGCATGCGATCGGTGCGCAGGAACTGCTCCACAGGATTTGCAGTATCGTCGATTATATTCAGCATCGGCTTGCCTCCACGATGGCTTTCAGAATCTCGTCGGGATTATGAACTCCTCCTCCGGCGTGCGGGACCGCCACCGTCTTCGCCTTGCCGGCTGCTGCGCGCTCGACTTCACGAACCATCTGGCCAAGATTGAGTTCTGGCACGACGAACGCCTTCACGCGCGCGGCAAGGTCGGCAATTTTATTGTCGGGGAAGGGCCATGCGGTGATGAGCCGCAACTTGCCGACCTTTAGGCCGCGATCGTCCGCCAAGTCGATTGCGCGCTGGGCGACGCGCGACGTGATTCCATACGAAACAACGACGACATCCGCATTATCGAGCTGGTCCTCCTCGAACATGCAGATGCGGTCCGCAGCGGCGCGGATCTTGTTCTGCAAGCGCTTGACCAGTTTGTCTTGCGTCTGCGGCGTCATGTTGGGATATCCCCGCTCGTCGTGCGTCAATCCGGTCACGTGAAACTTGTAACCTTCGCCGGCGTGCGCCATCTCGGGAACCATGTCGCCGTTCGTTCCATATGGGAGATACGAATCGATCGATTTGTGCGTGTGTTTTCGTGGTAGGACTTCGATCTGATCTGCCGGAGGGATGACGACTTTCTCGGTCATGTGACCAACCACTTCATCCATCATGAACATCACTGGCACTCGGAATTCTTCGGCCAGATTGAACGCCTTGATCGTGAGATCGAAGCATTCCTGCGGAGAGTTCGGGCACAGTGCGATGATCTCGTAATCACCATGCGACCCCCAACGCGCTTGCATCATGTCGGCCTGGGCTGGAAGGGTCGGAAGTCCTGTTGATGGGCCACCGCGCTGAACGTCGACAAAAACGCAAGGCGTCTCGGTCATCGCTGCGTATCCGATATGCTCCATCATTAGAGAGAATCCAGGTCCGGATGTGACAGTGAATGCCTTGGCTCCGCCCCATACCGCGCCTTGCAACGTGATCGATGCCGCGAGTTCATCTTCCATCTGGATAAAACTGCCGCCTACCGTTGGTACCCGAGAGGCAAATCGCTCGACTACCTCAGTGGAGGGCGTGATGGGGTATCCGGCGGCGAACCGCGCTCCAGCTGCCAGGGCTCCCTCGCAGCAGGCATGGTCGCCATCAATAAAATGCGTGCCCATCAACACACCGCGTGGGTCCGCTTTCATTTCGCACCTCCCGCCGGCTTCGTTTGCTTTGCGCCGTCGACAGGCTTTGCCTCGGCCACTTTGGTTCCATAGATAGCGAAATCAGGACAATACATGCCGCACAAATCGCATCCGCTGCACTTTTCTGGATGCACCACATGCGGCGGGTGGTAGCCCTTGGAATTGAAGGCCGACGAGAGCGAAAGCACATGCGTGGGGCAGAACTCCACACAAAAACCACATGCTTTGCAGCGCTCGACGACGATAGAAACGCGTCCTTTTGCCACGAGAGCCCCCAGCTGGAGTATCAATCACTCCGGTAATCAACTGCGGAGGATGTGATTATGCGGGGAGGTTTGCAGAAGTGGTGTGATGGCGATCACAGGATGCGGTGAGGGCGAACACGAGGACACGTCAATCATAATCTGGCATAACTGCATTTCTAAACAGCAACTTACGGTAAGGGACGAGAGATCTTCGTGCTTTGAATTACATCGACGAAAGGGGCTATTGGTGAGTGCCGTCACTTCGATGAGTGATCGATGACTCCGCCAACGGAAACAAGCTGAGCCCTATTGCCGCTGCGTGTTCCCATGTTTGCCTACGTTGCAACAAACCAACTACACTCAATTTTCACTATCGAGCTTGCCGCTGTCCGCCAGCGCATGCCGCTGCAGGAGCCCATTGGAGATCCTTGACCTCAGGCACTTCTCTTCCTTGGATTTGCGTCCGCTCCTGGATGACGAGACACAGCTCTGGTCGCGCCTGCTCTCCTGGGACTACTCCAGCTCCGCGGAGATGATTCTCCGGTATGTCGACGCCAAGATCCTGCCGGGTTACGCCGCCGTCGATCGCGGCCGCGTCTTCGGCTATTCATTTTTCGTCTACGAAGGCAGCAAAGGCGTCATCGGCGATCTTTATGTAACGAACGGCACGCGTCTCCCCGACTCACGAAAAGTTGAATTAAATCTTCTGACTCATGTTATTGAGACCCTCCAACAATCGCCCGGCATTCACCGCGTCGAAGCCCAGTTGCTTGCCCATGAGGCAAACGTTGTATCGCGCCCTTTTCTCGAAACTGGATTTCAGCGGCATCCGCGCCTGTTTATGGTGTTGAAGCTCGGTGCGAATGGCCGTTCCAGCAAGCCTGCGAATCCCGACATCGAGATTCGACCTTGGACCGATGCCGATTATCAGCCTTCCGCCGCGGTCATCACTGCCGCATATCGTGGCCACGTGGACGCGCAAATCAACGATCAGTACCACACATTAAGCGGCTCACTGCGTTTCCTGAACAACATTGTTCGGTTTCCCGGCTGCGGAGTTTTTGATGCTGAGTCCTCGTTCGTCGCGCTGGATCGCCGATCTCGAAGCTTGATCGGAATCATTCTGTGTTCGCGAGTGCGCCACGACGTTGGACACGTCACACAAGTGTGCGTAATGCCCGAATTCCGCGGCCAAGCTATTGGAGAATCTCTGATTGCGGCCAGCGAAACAAATCTAAGAAAACGAAATTTTTCGATGCTCTCACTTACCGTAACCGAGGCAAACGTTCGCGCCGTGGCACTCTATCGCCGCCTGAACTTTGATTCCAAGAGAGTGTTTGATGCCTTCGTGTGGGAAGGTTAAAAAACCGGCATTGGCCCTTCGAGCTCTCGCCGAGCTCTAGCTGAATGTTGAATCAGGTGTGGCTTGAGACTGGGACGTCAATGCCGCAGGACCACGTTCTGGTTTGTAAGCGCTATCTTCGCAGCAGCCACATAGCCCATCCGGCTACGAAGACTCCGCCGAGAAACATCGCAAAGCAGTAAAGCCCGTAGCGCACCATGTCGCGAGTATTATCGCGGTGCGTAATGCCGAAGACGATCGATGCAAAGATGGAAAATACTAACGCCGCGCTGAAATGATTGAGAGTGATAGTCACTAAGTTCTTCCTAAATCCATCTTAAAGATTCTTACTGAAAGCCGATGGCTGAGAGCTGACGGCTTCTTTCACTTCTTCTTCCCAATCGCAATGTGATATGCATCCGCCATTGCGATGACGTTCAGCAATCCGGCAACGATCATGAACTTCGTTCCGTAGTCCGCGGTTGCGAAGGCGATCGCACCCTGGCCCCAGTCCTGTGCCACCGTGAGAATATACAACGCACCCGCTCCGACATCGCCAACAAACCCCAGGATATCCAGGATGTCGCCACCGTTTGCTTTATAAATGCGGCCCTGCATGGCCAAGCCAAGCAGGAACAACGTCACAATCGAAATGAAAAGCAGCACTCCGCGAATCCAGCGTTTCTGGATCATGTGCCCGGCTCCGGGAATGAGCCATCCAACCGCAGGAGCGATTACGCCCATTGCTGTCAAAGGGGTTGCGTCGGCCATTTTCGCCTTGTCTGTCGTGGTATTTGCCATTACACCGTCACAATCTCGCGTTGGATTTTTCCGGTCACTTCGGCCGACTTCGCTCGCACCAGCACATTCACCTCGCTGCGCACGCCAAACTCTGGCAGATAAACGCCCGGCTCAATGGAGAAACAGGAGTTCGGAAGAATCTGACGCTCATCGTGTATTTCCAGATCGTCCATGTTCGCGCCATTCGAATGGACATCTGTTCCAATCGAATGTCCCGTGCGGTGGATGAAGTATTCGCCGAATCCGGCCTTTTGAATATGACCGCGAGTCGCGCGATCGACTTCCCATCCAGCTATACGGCGGCCCGAATTCATGGCGTCGATCACGGTCCTTACTCCCGCGTCGCGGGCGTCGCGGACAATCTCAAACACCTCGCGCATACGATCCGACGGAGCCTTACCGACAAACCCCATCCAGGTGATGTCGTAATACACCGCGTTCGAAGTATTCTTCTTCCCCCATACATCGAGCAGAACAAGATCCCCCTCGCGAATCGGAACTGGATGACTAGCGTGTGGTTCGTAGTGTGGATTTCCCGCGTTCTGATTCACCGCAACAATCGGTGGATCATCTGTCAGCAGGTTCTCCCGGGCAAACGCTTCCATAAACCACTGCTGAATTTCGTGCTCTTTCGCTCCACCATTCCGAACGCGGCGACCAATCTCTTTGAAGGCATCGGCAACGATCGCATCAATGCTGTCACGAGCAGCAAAATGCGACTGAATCTGCTCCTCGCTCCATGTCGACTCAAACTGCGCAACCAGATCCGCCGAACTCACAATATTTTTCCCCAGCCCGCGCAACAGGTCCACAGTCCCAGCATCGACCAGGGAAATCGTAAATACGCTGTTATTCGGCGAGTACTGCATTGCCAGATCGAGATGCTTCGCCAATATTGATTTCAGCTGCTCAAAGAGTTCCTTCCAGCCCGAATATTGATACTTCTTTCCAGGAAGCGAATCCAGATGCCCGGCCTCGATCTTATGGACCAGTTTTACCGGATCGCCTTCAGCCGGAATCAGATAGAACCAGCGTCGCGTTACCATCATGTTTGCAGGCAATCCGAGAACACGATAGGCAATAGGATCACGATGGTGGTGGTCGTAGAAAAGCCACGCATCGATGTTGCGTTCGCGCAGTGTTGACTGGATGGCGGTAAGATTCATGGACAAACTTCTATTGTAAACAACAGGCAGTGTTTCGGCGAATGGGCGGCCGTTGTAAAACGCGCGCGGATGTCGCTGGCCGCCCCTGTCGTTGCTCCAGCCGCATCCGGCGTATTCAAGCGCCCACGGATTGAGTCCGTCGACATCGTCCGCGGGATGGGGTTGTTCCTTGCCGGTCATCTATATGGTTTGTCTGATCGTTGTGGTCGCGCTGTATCCGGGGTGCCGCTGGTTTGCGGGAGTCCGGCAGCGCCCCAGTGATCCTTGGCTGAGCTATTTCTGAGTCAATTTTTTTCGCGTGCAATCGTGGCACTCCCTCGCGAATCTTCATCAGGTATGGAGTTGCGCTCCGCGTCGAACTACGCCCTTTCCCGCGGAAGCCATCCCAAGCCCTTCTGTATCATGTCCTCTTTAGCGGCGAGCCTTCAGCGCTGCTCAGGATGACAAGGAGTCGAGAATTTCTGTAGGCTCTGGACGTTCGGTGTAGTCTTCGTTGGCCCACGAAAACAAAATCGCTCCGCCGCGGTCGACGACGAATGTTGCTGGGATCGGCAGTTCCCAACTGTCGTCTCCATTCGTGAACGGCAGGTTGACGAATGTCTGCCGATACAACGCTTCTTGTGCCGCTGGTACGCGGTAGGTCAGAGCGAACGACCGAGCAACACTGTTTCTGGCATCCGAGAGTAATGGAAATTTCAACTTGTGCTGATCGTGCATGAAGTACGATTGCTTGACCGTTTGCGGAGAAATTGCGACCAGCGACGCGCCCGAGCTCTCGATCAACGGGAGAATAAGGTTCATCGCTTCCATCTGTCCAACACAGAACGGGCACCAGCGGCCCCGGATGAAGCAGATAACAAGCTTTCCGCGGGCTAGCAGGTCGGACGATCTGACGCTCTTTCCGTCGTGGTCGGGGAGTTCGAAGTTCGGTGCCTGAGTTCCCGCCTGCAAAATACCGGCTGCAAGTTTATACTCCTTTAACTTCGCCACGACCGATGCGTGCACGGCTTGTGTCTCAGCCGGAACATACTTCGTGATAAGTTCCTTGCGTTCGGCATAAATCTCATGTAGCGAACGAAAATCCAGGCCAGGGTCTTTCTCTTCCAACGAACGCCACTTCATATCCCTCATCATGACACACAAGTTCCTCGAATATGAGAACGGCGATGAATCGCGTTGCGCGCAGACGCCCCGCGAGATATGATTCCTGCGCGCCGATTCGTTTACTTACGATTTCGTTCTTTTGTTTTCGGAGGTGCTCTGTGCTTCCATCTGCCTTCCGCGCGCTCCTGCTGCTTGTCTGTGCCGCGGCCATCTCCCCTGCCCAGTCCGTATCCAAGGCCCGCACGCAATACTTTCCGGACACCACCAACAATATTCATCTGGAGATGGTCTTTAACTACAACGTCGTCGACGTTAACTCCGAATCGGGCGTGGTAGATATGGTCTGGGCCTCGGATTATCCCGATCAACCTGCTGACGTCTATAACACCGTTTATATTCCGTATTCGGTCGACAATTTCACGAATACGGTGCAGTGGTATCAGAAACATCATCCCGATTGGCTCGAATATTTGTGCGATCGCAAAACGCTTGCGTTTGAATTTGGATCGACCGATCTCGCGCCGATCGATTTCGCCAATCCCGCGGTCCGTGCCTACCAGTGGGCGAACTGGGTAGATGCACCGCTCGCGCAAGGCTATGCCGGAATTGCCGTGGATACGATGTCTGCCAGCAGCAACTGGGGACGCTGCGGCCACTACGACCTCTCAGGCAAATGGGTGCAGCAGTATTCCGGGAAGTTGAACGATCCCGTTTATCAGCGCGACGAACTCGCATGGGAGACGGCGACTTACAGGCACGTTCACAACTTCTCCCCGACCGCGACCATGCAGGTGAATGTCTCGTACGAGTTCGGATATCCGATCGACGTCAATCTGCAACTGATGACTGTAACTGATCTACTCTTTGACGAGCGCGGATTCACCAATTACGGCTCACCGCCGGATGTTCCGACTCCGACGCAGTGGGAGGAGATTATGGCCGTGCTGCAGTTCGTCGAGAGTAAGGGCGTCTGCTATATGACGAACGGGGAAGAATCCGATCTGACGGCGAACATTCCGCAATCGGCGCGGCTTTGGGCAATCGCCAACTACTTGCTGGTGAAGAATCGGTGCACGTACATGTACATGACTGGATTCACCGCAGGTGGGGGTCAGGATTACGGTTCGCTCATCACATTTCCCGAGTACTCGATTCAGATCGGTCATCCGACCAGCGCAATGAAGAAGGCGCAGGGAGTTTGGGCGCGCATGTATTCCGGAGG
>DATJWZ010000655.1:0-8140 GCA_035500795.1 Candidatus Eiseniibacteriota bacterium
AATACCCGGTTTTGTGTATCGAAACCAGGCTCGATGTGGAGAACATTTACAAGACTCCGAATGAGAAGTCCGGAGCCCATGAGCAAGGTGAAGCCCAGCGCAGTTTGCCCGATAACCAGAAACTGATGAAGCCGGTTGCGGCGGCGGCCCGAGGTCATCTGCAAACCGCACTCGCGAAGGGAATGTGCCGGATCTTGTCGCGACATGATCCACGCCGGCAGGAGCCCGAAAGCTACGGCGGTTGCGACAGAGAGCACAATCGCGAACGCCAGTACTCGAAGATCCAAACTGGCGTTGTAAAGGCGAGGCAGGTTGTCAGGAATGAAGCGTGGCGCGACCCGCAGTAACGCAAACGATAAGAGTATGCCGAGCACTCCTCCGGCAATCGCGAGCAGCAATGCTTCGACAAGCAACTGACGAACCACGCGTCCTCGACTCGCCCCCAACGCCGTTCGCAATGCCAGTTCCGGACGCCGCCGGTTCGCACGCGCGAGTAACAATCCCGCAACGTTGGCGCAACCGATCAGGAGTAACGCGCCCACTGACATAAACAAGAACCAGAGATGCGTTCGGGCGTCGGCCACAGCCTCGTCCAGCAAGGGCATCACAGCGACGCCCTCTCGCAAGCGGTCTTCGGAGTATTGCTGCGAGAGCCCACGCTGAACCGAATTGAGATCAGCCTGCGCCTGCTCCAGAGTGACGCCGTGTCTCAGCAGTCCAACGATGCTCAGTGGGTCCTGGTCACGCAGTTTGGTTAAAGCAAATGGAAACTCGGCCTCGATCGCGTATGTAGACCAATAAAAGCCGGGATTGCCCACGGGGTAGTGAAACCCTGCCGGCATCACTCCGATCACTGTGTACGGTTCATCGCTGATTTTGACAATCTCGCCGATGACCTTCGGAGATGAAGAGAAGTCCGAAACCCAAAGTTCGTGGCTGAGAATCGCGACTCGATGCCCTGGCTGTTCTTCCTCGGCCGTGAAGTTCCGGCCGAGCGCGGGAGCGACTCCGATCGTAGGGAAGAAGTTGGCCGAGACTCGGCCGCCAACCAGGACGCGCGCTCCGACACCATCGCTCCTGCTGAAGAGTCGCGTGATGTCTTCATAGTCAGCCAGAGATTCGAATGTGTGGTTCTGGCGCTGCCAGTCGAAGAAATCAGGATAGGATGTGCCCAGATAGTCCGCCGCGGCGGTGTTTGTCGGCGCAGCACCTGGAGGAAATTCCAGCGTGTCTACCGCAACTAACCGATCGGCGTTAGGAAACGGCAGCGGCCGCAACAGAATCCCGTCGACCAGGCTGAAGATAGCCGTCGTCGCTCCGATTCCGAGCGCAAGCGTGATGATCGCCGACACGGCGAATCCGGGACTCCGCCGCAACTGCCGCAACGCAAAACTCGCGTCGCTGACGAACGAAGAGAGCATGGCCGGATTATGGCATCCTGCGGCCTCGGCGCATAGGACTCAGTAGTGTCATCGCAATCGAGCAAAAACAATCACCACAAAGTTCGCAAAGGAACACGAAGGAATTCAGAGCGGTCTTCCTTAGTGAACCTTCGTGTCCTTTGTGGTTAAAGGTTTTCAGGGCCGCCGAGCGGTTGACCGGGCGAATACGATCCACCTAGTATCGTTGCCAATGGTCACACCGGCCGATCGCTCAGGGCAAACCATCTCGCATTACCGCATCGCTGAGAAAATCGGCGGAGGCGGCATGGGAGTGGTGTACAAGGCCGAGGACATCAAACTAGGACGATTCGTCGCCCTAAAATTCCTGCCCGAAGACGTCGTCAAAGATCCGCAAGCCCTTGGCCGCTTCCAGCGTGAGGCGAAAGCAGCCTCGGCGCTGAACCATCCAAACATCTGCACGGTTCACGAAATCGATGAAGCAGACAATCGTCCCTTCATCGTGATGGAGTTCCTGGACGGTACAACGCTCAAGCATCTGATTGGGAACCGTCCGCTCGAACTCGATCGATTGATCGATATCGGCATCGAGGTAGCGGACGCTCTGGAAGCCGCTCACGGCCAAGGAATCGTTCACCGCGATATCAAGCCGGCAAACATTTTCGTAACCAAGCGCGGCCATGCCAAGATCCTCGACTTTGGGTTGGCCAAGATGACTTCATCGCCGGAGGTTGCGGGCGCACAACCCACTGTGACCGTAGCCGAAGAGCATCTGACGAGCCCCGGAAGCACGATGGGCACCGTCGCCTACATGTCACCGGAGCAGGTCCGAGGGCAGGAATTGGACGGCCGCACCGATCTCTTCTCGTTTGGCGTTGTTCTCTACGAGATGGCGACCGGCAAACTGCCTTTTCGCGGCGATACGTCAGGAGTCATTTTCGATTCGATTCTTCATGCCACACCCGTTGCACCCGTACGCCTGAATCCAGACGTGGCGCCGAAACTCGAAGACATCATCTCGAAGTTGCTGGAGAAGGATCGCGACGTTCGGTATCAATCGGCAGCCGAGCTGACGGCCGACCTAAAGCGCGTGAAGCGTGATACGGAATCGCAGCGCGTTCTGGCCACATCCGGGCAGAGCGTCTCTCGGCAGAAGAGCAAACTTCTGCCATTCCTATTAGTGGTCGGTTTGATCGTTTTGGCCTTTGTTGGATACGAGGTCTATGAATACTCGAGCCGTAGCTCGCGAGTTGACGCAGTCCAATCGAAGGTTGCCACCGAGACGATGGCGGTTCTTCCCTTCCGCGACATCTCCGCAACCACTGGTGACAACTGGGGCGTAGGAATTACAGACGCCATCATCAGCCGCCTTGCTTCGCTTCAGAACCTCGCCGTTCGACCCACAACGTCCGTTCTGAAATACGCGAATGAAAGCCCCGATCCGGTTGTTGCAGCCAAGGCTCTGGGCGTCGAGAGCGTGCTGGAGGGAACGTATCAGCGGGCAACCGGAGTGACCCGCGTGACCGTGCAACTCATCGATGGGCGAACAGGAACGACAAAATGGTCCCAGCGCTACGACCTCAAGAGTGCCGACCTTCTGAGTTTTGAAGATGAAGTAGCGGCAAAGGTCGTCGAGGGGCTTCAGGTCCAGATCTCCCCGACCGAGCAGAAGGCAATCCTGCAACCGGCAACCGCCAATGTCGACGCCTACAACGACTACCTGCAAGCCAGAGCTTCCCTGAACGAGTACCTGATGTACTCGAAGGTGGACAACCTCGAAAAGGGACAACAATTACTGTTGCGTGCGACTTCACTCGACTCCAACTTCGCCGATGCCTATGGGCTGCTCGCGCAGATGTATTCGTTTCAGGCGGCAAATTTCGTGGAAAATGCCGATGCCAATCTGCGCAAGGCCGAGGCTGCCGCAAAAACAGCTGTGAGACTTAAACCTCAATCTGCGCAAGGGCTCATCGCTCTGGGTGGCGTTTATGGTGAACAAGGGCGCGAAAAAGAGGCAATCCCGCTCCTCCGCCAAGCCGTTGCGCTCGCGCCGAATATGGAAGGGGCCTGGCAGATGCTCGCTTACGCGTATTACTACGCCGGCCTGAACGAACAGGCCGAGCAAGGATATCGGCGTGTCATCGAGCTGAATCCTATGCCGGCACAGCCCTACTGGATGCACGCCCGCATGCTGCTCTACCTCGGCAGGTTAGAAGAAGCGGAGAAAGAGATGCGCGGAGTCGTCGCCAGAAATCCCGATCAGTTCAAAGCGTTGGCCTATTTTGGCTGCGTACTTTATTACGAGGGAAAATACGACGAAGCCGAAACTGTCCTTGATAAGGGTGTGAAGTTGGCCGGCTCATCGAGCGATTACACAGCGCTGATCATGGCAGGCTTTCTTTATGGCTCGCGCAACCAGCGTCAGAAGATCGACCCGCGCGTCTTCCAAACCTCTCCGCGGGAAACCATGGATGGCGATAATGCTTACTGGACCGGAGGGATTTACGCGCTGCTCGGTGATCGCCAGCACGCCCTCGAATGGCTGCGCCGCACGGTTGCTCTCGGCAACGTGAACTATCCATTCTTTCAGCGGGACAAGAATTACGACAGCCTGCGCAGCGATCCCGAGTATCAGGCGATCATGGCAGACGTAAAGAAGAAATGGGAAGCGTACCGCGACGAATTCGCACCCCAGCAATAGAGAGTTCCTTCGTGAACCTTCGTGTCCTTAGTGGTTGATGGTTTTGCGGTTCATGCTTTTGCCGTTCATGCTTTTGCGGTTCATGCTTTCGCAGTTGATGCTTTTGACAGATCGCAAACATCTCCTGTGCTCCGGCTCACGTTGCGCGGTGATGGTCCTCACGGAAATTCCCGATCTTTCTTGAGAGAGTAGTTTACCCGCGGTGTCTGGCTAACCTCCACGGACCCAGCCGGCGGTGAGGATTTCCCTGTGACTCTCTGTGTCATCTGTGGTGAGAGCTTTTCTGAAGGCTCGAGAGTGCTGAAACTCGGGACTCGCAACTCCGCACTCGGGACTCTGCAACTTCTTTGTTTCCAATATTTTGCCCGTAACTCATTGCAGCTCATAGACTAAATTCAAATTTTCCCCTAACTCGATGATTTCAAAGATTCGCAGGGGGAGGGGGATACCTCGATCGGCATTCCACCACACCACTCGCTGTGATCGAAATCACAGAATCATCGACGCCGCCGATCTACGTTTAAAAGTAACTTCTTTATGTGAGGCTTGTTCATGTCGATTGCTGCGCCCGCCACCCGCGTTTTGAACTCCAAACTTGAATCGAAAATCATGAGCGCCGAAGAAGCTGCTGCGCTGATCCACTCTGGCGACCAGATTGGAATGAGCGGCTTTACCGGTTCCGGATATCCCAAGACCGTTCCAGTTCAACTGGCCAAGCGCATTGCCGACGCGCACTTCCGCGGCGAAAAGTTCCAGGTCAGCGTTTTCACCGGTGCTTCGACTGGCCCTGAACTCGACGGCGCCCTCGCGATGGCTGGCGGAGTTCATCTGCGGCTGCCATATCAGTCAGATCCGGAAACGCGCAAGCGCATCAACGCTGGCGAGATGGATTACATGGACATTCATCTCAGCCACGTGGCGCAGTTTGTGGAGTATGGATTTCTCGGCAAGCTGGATGTGGCGCTGATCGAGGTCACGGCGATTCTGGAAGACGGACGCGTGATTCCCAGTTCGTCACTCGGAAACAACCGTACCTGGATCGATTGCGCGGAGCGCGTCATCCTCGAAGTGAACTCATGGCAACCCGCAGCGCTCGAGGGCATGCACGATATTTATTATGGCCTGCAGGCACCTCCGAATCGCCAGCCGATTCCGCTGACTTGGCCGGGACAGAGAATCGGATCGCCTTATTTGAGGATCCCCGCGGACAAGATTGCCGGGATTGTGCTAACCGACTCTCCCGATCGCAACAGCGCATTCAAAGCTCCAGACGAAGCCTCGAAGCGCATCGCCGGACACATCCTCGAGTTTCTCAGTTGGGAAGTAAAAAAAGGACGCATGCCCGCAAACCTGCTGCCGCTGCAATCCGGCGTCGGCAATATTGCGAACGCAGTTTTGTTCGGTTTGGAAGAAGGTCCGTTTGAAGGTCTGACCTCTTACACCGAGGTGATTCAGGATGGCATGATCCGCCTGCTGAAATCCGGCAAGCTCGAATCCGCATCGGCGACGGCATTCTCACTCAGTCCGGAAATGCTGGATGAAGTAAATGCTGATATGGCGACCTACCGTGAAAAGATCGTGCTCCGCCCGCAGGATATTTCCAATAATCCGGGGATCATCCGACGTCTGGGCGTGATCGCCATGAACGGCATGATCGAAGCCGACATCTACGGGAACGTCAATTCAACGCACGTGATGGGATCGCGCATTCAGAACGGCATCGGCGGTTCCGGCGACTTCGCGCGCAATGGATATCTGTCGATCTTCATGGCGCCATCGCAGGCGAAAGGCGGAACAATTTCCACGATCGTGCCGATGGTTTCACATGTCGACCATACCGAACATGACGTTCAGGTTCTGGTAACAGAACAGGGCTTAGCCGATTTGCGCGGATTGTCGCCGAAAGAGCGGGCGAAACTGGTCATCGAGAAGTGCGCGTCGCCCGATTACAAGCCTCTGCTCAAGGATTATCTTTCGCGGGCAGAATCGCTTTCGTATGGAAAACACACACCCCATCTGCTGACAGAGTCCCTCGGCTGGCACAGCCGGTTTTTGCGCACCGGCAATATGCGGCCCCGCGAGGAGAACTAGTCGCGAATCCGAATCCTGAAGTTGTGCGTCTGACCCCTGCACTGATTAGCGTGGCCAGAGCCAACCGAACGTACCAGCCATTAACAGGCCGTAAATCAGGCCGTCGATGACTTCTTTGAGTACGAAGCCCCATGGATAGCCTTTCCAGACCACGTTGGCCAATGGACCCAATCCAAATGCCAGAAAACCTGCCGTACCGGCAACGCGGAATACGACGAGATAGTTTGTGCCCGGTGCAATCGTGTGCGCAGTCAGATAAGCCACGAAGAACGCGATGATAAGGCAGTAGCCGAACCAGAGGCCGAGAAACTTCGGCATGACCGGCCGTCCCGTTGGGAAAACGATCATCATGCCGACTGGGCCTTGTTCATATTTCTCAATGGCCGCTGGCGTATTCATCTCTTTGTGTGTGCAAAACGGGAAGACATAGAGGCCTCGCTTCAGGCCAGCAGTGCGCAGAGCCGAGCGAACGTTGTCTTCTTCAGGCAATTTGCCGTAATCACCATGATGATATGGCAGCAGCATGTGCATGACGGAACTAGCGACGAAGATGATGACCGCCGAAAGTACGATTGGTAGCCAGAGAGTGGCAAGGAACGTCATAGGAAAGCCTCCTGGGCGAAGCTGATGACGATGTCTTCGGGAGGCTAAACTCGAAATGAAGAACGGTCAAGTGCCGCGGCTCGTGATTAGTATTCCATGCCCAGAAGAAGGCCCTAAGCGGTAACAGGGTGTAAGAAGGAAAACTGCTTATTCCGATCCCTCGCGATATTTCCTGGATTCATGGCATTGCGAAGACTTAGGGGCAAGAATTCATTCCTCGTGCGTTCCCTACGATTGGGTTGGAATTTGGGAAAAGACCAATCCGCAGAAAGGATTCCGGCATCCAACGGAGGAAGATGACAGTCGAAAGAAATCCCGCCCGCGTACAAGAGATTCATTCTGACAGCCGATTGCCTGAGTCCGCAGAGCTCAAACAATGGCTTGGGGAGTTGATCGAGCGCAACGGAAGCGACCTGCTGCTTGTGCCTGATGCTCCTGCATCGATTCGCATGGAAGGTGTAATTGCCCCGATTGGCAACCATCCTCTAACAGGCGAAGAGATCGAGGCAGCGGTATTCCCAGCCTTGGTGGTCCATGCGCGCGACGAATATCAGCAATCTGGAATCGCGGATTCGTCTTACCGTGTTGAAGGGCTTGGGCGGTTTCGAATCAACTTGCATCGGGAACGAGGGCGAGCAGCTGCGACATTCCGGGCGCTCCCCTCGGTAGTGCCTGCATTGAACGAACTTCATTTACCTGCCGGTGTTTCCGCCATTGCGAATCTGCAGCGTGGGCTGGTGATTATCGGTGGAGCAACCGGATCGGGCAAGACGACAACACTTGCGGCACTGATTCATGAAATCAATCAGCGAGAAGCGCGTCATATCGTCACGATTGAGGACCCGATTGAATACGAGCATTCGCACAACAAGAGCGTGATTGAGCAAGTGGAGATCGGCGTTGACGCTCCAGACTTCCCTACCGCCTTGAGAGCGGCGATGCGTCAGGCTCCGGACGTGATTGTCGTAGGCGAGATGCGCGACTCAGAGACGGCGCGCATTGCACTGTCGGCGGCGGAGACAGGACACCTGGTCTTTACTACTCTTCATACGACCGATGCAGCATCGACGGTTTCACGAATCGCAGATTCGTTTCCGCAAGAACGCCAGCATACCGTGCGTGCCGAAATGGCGATGGCGTTGGCGGCGATGCTGACTCAGACACTCATCCCGAAACGGACAGGTGGTCGCGTCCCCGCCGCAGAACTGCTGATGGTGGGATATGGAGCTCGCCAGCATATTCGAAAGAATGCGCTGCAACATCTGCATCAGGAGATCACCATTACCCGTAAGCAGGGTTCGTTCACTTTGGAAGAGTCTTTGGCACAGCTGGTCTTTCAGCAGGA
>DATJWZ010000656.1:0-4121 GCA_035500795.1 Candidatus Eiseniibacteriota bacterium
GCGCCCAAACTTCTCCAGGTAATAATGGAAGACTGGTGGAGCCTCTCCACCTATGGCTGCGCCGTGCGGGGCTTCTTGACATATCCGTCGAATAGCTGGTCGCAAGCCGACATCTGCCAATTCATCGTGCGGGAAATAGAATCCAGTGCGCCTCAAACCCAAGGGGCTCAGGTAAAGAGAATAAAAGGGGCTCACCTTCGCCATCGCCATTACGGGTTGCACCACAAGCAACAAGGACATGAGCATCGCCGAGGCCGGAGCCGGCAGAGGCCACGTCTTGGTCGCGCTGGCCTTGCGGACATACATTAGGATTTTGGCGGCACCAATTGCGGCAATGACATACACCGACGGCATCCACGACAAGGTCCACCGCAGCCATTTGGCGCTGATCAGAGAGAAAGGAACCAGCCACATTAAGAACATGAAAAGAACGAACAGATAAGAGGATTCCCGCCGACGGCGGTAGACTTCTACCAGACCGAACGCGAGTGCAACGAGAACCGGAATTGGAGTTTTGACGGCCAGCAACAGTGGATAGAAGTAGATTGGCATCCCCTGCAAAAAGTGCGCCGGATCGTTGTAGTAGAAGTGACCCATCATTAGGTAGCCGTGGTGGGTGACGGTGCCTTGGCGCACGTAGTACAGCATGTATTTCAGGGTGCTTGGAAGGAGGACAACTGGATCAGCCAGCAGGAATACGAGACCAAGTGTTCCGAAAAGCGCGAAATAGTCCCGCCGCCGCAACGCGGGATATCCTTTGCGAACCCAAGGCAGATACCAGTAAAGAATTACGATTCCCAAATAGTGAGGGAAGTACTTAGACGCCAGCATGAGTCCGAAACTCGCGCCCACGGCGGCGTACCACCTCCAACTCCGTTGCGGATCGACTCTGCTCGCAGTTTTCGCTCGGTAATAGAAGTAAAACGCCAGCCAAGTGAAGAAAACCAGAAGGGTGTCTTCTTTAGCAAGCCTATTGACAATGACGGCAAATGTTCCGACGGACCAGAAGAAGGCGGCAAGCAAGGCGATCTGGGTATCGAACAATTCTTGCACCAACAGAAAGATGACAACAGCTGTCAGACTGCCGAAGATGACGTTCGGCAGGCGTACGGCTACCTCTTCTGAGATCTGCCTCGATTGTCCTACGTCTCTATTCCAGATATCTGAAACACCCAGGGAAATCGCGATCATCGACTTCATCAACATGGGGTGCTCGCGGTTGAGCGTGAAGTCGCCATGGAGATAGGCACGGGCCGCTTGAACCTTGTTGATTTCATCTTCGTTGAAACCGACTCCATCGAGCCCTCGAATGCGCAGGAAGAAACCCAGTGCCACGATGAGCAGAAGCACAGCGGCCTGATTGCGTGAGGGGAGTTTCGCGGCAATGTTGTGCCTATTGCGCGCCGCGCATGTCATGTTTGGGAGCATGTCTGGCGCTGCTATCTTTTGCTGAACCATGCTGGTCGATCCCATCGCCTTACTCAGCCTCGATTCCGGACTTTCGGTATTAGCCGAGCCCGTTCGCTAACTGCACGCGATGAATATCAGCAACCCGCATTCCAAAGCGGCATTCACGCCGCCTGCCCTCTCGCATCGGCTCTTTAATGGATGGAACGAGGGCTACGGCGCCTCCCGGGGGAGTGCTTGTATACCCTGTGAACCACTGAGTTAGGTCGTATGGAAGATTTCTGTGGGCAATTGCTCGCTGTCATCGATTGACACTGTCAAGGTTTTCACATTTCCATCGTCGCTCGCTCGGCCGTCATTCGCACTAGTCTTCGTTTGGACCAGAGAATTGTTGGTGCATTTTGGAACAGGAAATGCCATCTGCGCGCACTTCGTGTGGCACTCGCGGCATGCCGAGCGACACTCGACCGTTGGTGAGTTGCCAACAGCACGTCAAGGATCTGACACCACGAGACACGCGGAAGCTGTGGACCAGCGTCTTAGGCATCGGCATTACGTTTGCGGCTTTCGTCGATGCTGTTTTCGCCGAGCAGCTTGCGCTCCGACGTGCGTCACGGCATTCCTTTTTGATGTCGATGTCTTCTAGGAATTGCATCGAGTCTCAGACTTCCGGCTGGTTGCGACCTTTTCAAGGCAGCAACCCTCATGTGGCATACGCGATGCGAGTTCAATGGTCCGTATCCCTCGCCTGCAAGAAGTTCCACTTGGCCCTCAAAATGCTTCTATCAAATGCGCTATGGCAACCAGTGACCACCCTTCCGACTTAGTCCATCGCATGGCATACCCTTCTCTCGCGAGACCAGGGTTGCGAACTGATTGGCGGCTTCCCGCATTGCCGGAGGAGAAAAAACAGCTTCCCCTTCGTTCCAATCTGCAAGGAAAAGAAATCGGTGACATTTTTTATCTAATCGAACCGCGAGTGCGAAATCCCTGGGCGGCAATTGGATCGTTGGCCTTCCTTTCTGTCCTCCTCCTGTCGCTATTTGTCATTCCGCTGTTTCGCATGGATCCACTCCCCAAGAGGGAAACGTTGACGATGTTGTACCTACAGCCGCCGTCAGCCGCGGGCGACAATGCAACAAAGCTTGAAGCGCCTAAACTCGCGTCCACATACATTCCGGTAAGCACCGGCATTACCGCACCAGTGCATAAGGCGCAAGAAGCGCCGCCACCACCCGTCGGCACAACTGGCGGAGTGGAGGGGGGAGTTCCCGGTGGGATAGTCGGTGGAGTTCCCGGAGGAGCGCTTAGCGAAATGCTGAATAGCGCGCCAAGCGTGCCTGTCCTTGCGAAATCGTCTGTGCCGGCGCCGGTGAAGAGAATACGTATCGCCTCCCGGGTAGCGGAGGCAAACCTCATTCACGATGTTGCGCCGCAGTATCCCTCGGAGGCTGGCCGGGCGCGGATCGAAGGAACAGTCGTGCTGATGGCTGTGATCGGCAAGGATGGCACGGTGAAGGATGTGCGAATCGAGAACGGTTTGCCAATACTCGCGCAAGCCGCGATCGATGCCGTGAAGCAATGGCGTTACAAGCCGTACATGATCGAGGGAGAACCGGTGGAAGTGGACTCCAGGATCACGATTAACTTCACCCTTTCCGCGAGCTAGGAATGTCGATGATGCAGAACGATACGCTCTCTTCTCTTAACAGGCTCTTGCAAGTGCTGCTGAAACCAGCACACATGTGGGTGCTGATCATCTTGGGTGGAGTGATCCTTGTAGTCCCCATGTCGGCGCAGTCTTTTGAAACGGGAAAAGCACAAACAGGATGCATCCGGGGCACGGTGGTCGATAGCACCGACGATCCGATTGCCGGTGCCAAAATAGTCCTTCAAGGACCGGTTGGTGATCGCCTCACAGGTGTCACGAAGGACGATGGAACATTTGCATTTGACAAGGCCCCCGCAGGAGTCGCCTATCAAATCGCCGTCAGCGCTGAAGGATTTGCAGAGTGGAACTCGTCCATTACGATCGAACCCGGGCAAGACAAAACGCTAACCGACGTCAAACTTCGCATTCTGGCTGTGCAGCGGGCAGTTACCGTGAATTATTCGTCGAAGGAGGTTGCTACCCAACAGCTCAAAGCTGAAGAACAGCAGCGCGTTTTGCGTTTTATACCTAATCTTTATGTGACTTATGAACCGCACCCCGAGCCACTTACCACGAGCATGAAGTTCCACCTGGCTTATAAAAGTCTTGCCCAGCCAGTTTTCTTCGCTCGCGTGGCCGCGTGGGCCGGAGTGCAACAAGCCGCGGACACCCCAAATTGGCCGCAAGGCGCAAAAGGATATGGCAAGCGTTTGGGGGCGGGCTTCGCCGACGGCGTTACCGAAGGCTTGATCGGCAATGCTATTCTGCCGTCACTGCTGCATCAAGACCCTCGGTATTTCTATCAAGGCAGTGGTACAAGGAAGTCCCGGGCGCTCCACGCCATGTTAGCTGCATTTATCTGTAAGGGAGACAACGGAAAAACCCAGCCGAATTACTCTAACTGGGGTGGCAGTTTGATTTCCTCTTCGATTGCCCTCTCGTACTACCCAAGTTCGGACCGCAATGCTCAGCATGTATTCAAAAACTTCGGAATCGGAATGGGCCTGCATGTTGGTGGCGGTTTGCTGCAAGAGTTTATCTTGGGCAAATTCACCAGCAGAGG
>DATJWZ010000657.1:0-4078 GCA_035500795.1 Candidatus Eiseniibacteriota bacterium
TAGCGCAGCAGAGCCAGCTGATTGTCGCCCAGCTTTCGGGCCTGTTCTTCGTTCCAGAGATCCTTCAAGTACGTCGTTTCTTTGATTTCAGGCATAAATCATCTCGCAGTATTGTTCGAATCGTTCTGTCTGCTGTTCCCATTTGTCGGTGTCGGCAGGCTCGAAGACTTCCGTAGGAAAAGAACGGTCCACAATGGCGCGGACTTCTTCTAACGAAGAAGCCTCCCCGGTGGAAAGAATTTGAATGGCAATGTTTCCCAGTGCCGTGGCCTCTGCAGGTCCAGCGAGGACTCTTCTCCCGGTTGCATCTGCGGTGAACTGATTCAGCACATGATTTTTCGAGCCACCGCCAATGATTCGAATCTGCTGGATGCGCTGTCCTGAAACTTGCTCCAGGCTGTGCAGGGCGAGGCGGTATTTCAAAGCCAGGCTCTCCAGTACGCATCGCACATATGCGCCGGGTGTTTTCGGCGCGGGCTGATGTGTCTTCTTGCAGAATGCGTCGATCTCCCCGAGCATGTCGGACGAACGCAGGAAAGATTCATCGTCGGGATCGATCAGGTGCGAGAATGGCGTCTCGTTCTTGCTGAGTTCGATTAGCTCGCGATAATCAGCCGTTTGTCCGCGCGCGCTCCAGCAGTTCCGGCAGCCTTGCAACATCCATAGCCCCATGACGTTCTTGAGCAGGCGAGTGGTTCCGTTCACGCCGCCTTCATTCGTGAAATTCGCTTTCAAGGATTCGGGCGTCAGAACCGGCCTATCGATTTCCGTTCCAATCAAGGACCAGGTTCCGGAGCTTAGAAATGCTGTGCCATCGCGAGCCGTGATCGCGGCGACCGCTGATCCGGTGTCATGGCATGCCGGAGCGATCACGGGAGTTCCCGCCAAAGACTCTGGGCCCGAACTGGGGAGCAATGGCCCGAGAATTGTGCCTGGTTCAATAATTGGCGCCGGCAACTCTGGCCGTAGCCCTAGCCTTTGGATCAGATCTGTAGCCCATGCACGCCGCACGGGATCTACCAGTTGCGTGGTGGTTGCATTCGTGAATTCGCAGACTACCTTTCCGGTGAGCCAATAATTAAACAGATCGGGAATGGTGAGTAAGTGCGTTGCAGTTGACAAAAGATTTGGCGTCTGACGCTGCCCCGCGAAGAGTTGGTACAGCGTATTGATCGGCATGAACTGAATGCCGGTGGCACGATAAATTTCTTCCTTAGGGATCAGGCGGAATACTTCTTCCATCATTCCCTGCGTACGACGGTCGCGATAGTGATATGGATTCTGCAACAACTCGCCGCTCTCACCGAGTAGTGCGTAATCGACGCCCCAAGTGTCAACGCCGATTCCGGTCAGCGAAGTGTCGGAAATCTTGGTCAGTCCTTTTTGGACCTCGAGCCATAGCCGAGGCATGTCCCAGTGCAGGGATCCTCCGTACTCGACGGGTTCGTTCGGGAAGCGGCGAGTTTCTTCGATTGTGAGAATCCCGGCACGCAGCCGACCCAATACGGCTCGGCCACTTTCAGCCCCCAGGTCGAATGCGAGATACGGTTTTTCGAGCGGGCGATCAGGCATAGGAGGAGACATTGTTGGCATTTTTCGCAGCCCGTTCTTTCGTGATGCGCTCGAGGTATCCGCTCTGGCGGAACGCCTCCATTGGATCTTTCGGAAGTCCCTTGGACTCGCGCCATTCCTGAATTGCCGGCCGAACGTCAGTTGCGAAGGCATTCTGCAATTGAGACTCTGCTGCGATCAGGTCGCATTTCTTTTGTGCTTCGGCGAGTTTCTTCGCGTCCACCAGGGCTGCCTTGGCGAACAGTTGCTGTGCCACGGTCACGGTCTGGATCATTGCCTCGATCTTGCCCTTCAAGTTGTGGCTTTGATCGACCATATAAGCGATGTCCGCGGGTTGGCCGGTCTCCGACTCATAGATTCGAATCTCGTGAAAAATTCTGAAGACCTGATACGGATCAATCGAACCCATCGTGAGGTCGTCATCCGCGTATCGACGGTCGTTGAAGTGAAATCCGCCGAGCATGTTTTCTGACAGGAGCCATGCAACAATCTGTTCGATATTTTGAGCCGCGTAATGATGTCCGGTGTCGACGAGAACCCTGGCTTGTGGGCCTGCCGCGCGCGACAGCAGCAGCGCCATACCCCAATCAGCAATGTCAGTGTGATAGAACGCCGGCTCAAAGGGCTTGTACTCGACGAGCATGCGCTGATCGGGCGACAAGTGCTCGTGGGCTTCTTTCAACGCCTCCGTGAACCATTGCTTGCGCTGACGAATGTTCGCAGTCCCCGGATAATTTGATCCATCGGCGAACCACATTGAAATGTCGCGGCTGTTCAGCCGCTTCGCAATTTCGATGCTGTCTTCGGTATGACGGAGCGCGCGCTGCCGAATAGATTGATCCGGATTTCCGAAGGAGCCGTACTTGTATTCCTGATCCTGAAAGAGGTTGGGATTGATCGATCCGGGTGCGACGCCGTAACGAGCGGCGAAGCGCTTGATGTCGTCGGTACTTTTCACTCCATCCGGGCAATCCCACAAAACGTGCAGCGCAACCGTGGGACATACTCCTGTTAGAAGATGGACCTGCCCAGCATCACTAAATTTTTCTTCGGTCGTAGTGGCGGCTGCGGCCTGAATGAACTTGCCAAAACGCGTGCCTGTATTCGCAAATCCCCACGAGGGAAGCTCGATGCGAAACGTCTCTAACGCGGCATGAACCTTGTCCGTCGATGAATCCATAGGAACCTCTCCGGGTTGAAAAATTATAGTCTTTTGCGGTCATGCAGCGTGCAGTCATAGACAGGGCGGCGCAAAACCTTCTATATTCCTGCGTCACCTTCTTGTCGGAGCGGATTCGATGAATTCATTCTTCAAACGATTAGCCCTACCCGCCTTACTTTCTGCAGCGATATGCATGCAAGCCCAGGACACGAAATTTGAGCCCCAAGGCCAACAGATTCCGGCTCCCGGTTGTCTCACCATGAAGGGCGCGTGGGAAGGTGGGGGCAGCGCGTGCTCCGAATCAGAGCACGAGAGTTGGCTGGCCGACATCCAGCATTGGCGTACTGAGCGTCGTATCCGCATTGGATACGACGGTTCGCGCTATGACATGCCTGCCCTGAAATGGACGCAGTCGAGTTTTTTCCAGCCTCAGATGATGGTGCATGACCGCTACTTCTATGATCCCGTAGCGAACCGCTATACGGTGGACCGCTACGTGGATGATCTGGAAAAGCGCTATGGCGGCATCGACTCCGTACTGATCTGGCCGACCTATCCAAACATGGGGATCGACAACCGCAACCAGCACGACATGATCCGCTCTATGCCTGGTGGCGTGGCCGGCGTGCGGCAGATGATTGCTGATTTTCACCGGCGCGGTGTGCGTGTGCTGTTTCCGATGATGATGTGGGACCAGGGAACCAGAGATTCCGGGATGCCTTGGCCCGAGGCAATTGCCAAGCTCATGGCTGAGATCGGCGCCGATGGGATTAACGGAGACACGCAGGACGGTGTGCCGCTCGCATTTTCCGTTGCCTCCGACAAAGTCGGACACACACTTGCATTCGAACCGGAAGGTGGCCCCTCCGACGAAGCGCTGGCCTGGAACGTGATGACGTGGGGACAGTATGAATTTCCGTTTGTGCCCATGGTTGACAAATACAAATGGCTTGAGCCGCGCCACATGGTCAACATCTCCGATCGCTGGAATCGCGACAAAACCAATGATCTGCAGTTTGCATTCTTCAACGGCGTTGGCTGGGAGAGTTGGGAAAACATCTGGGGTATCTGGAACGGAATTACTCCTCGTGATGCGGAGGCGACTCGCCGTGTAGCGACGCTGGAGCGCGCGCTGGCGCCTTATCTCGTCAGCAAAGATTGGGAGCCGATGTCTCCGATGCTCCGCTACGGAGTCTTCGCGAGCCGGTGGCCGCTGGCGGACCAGACCGTATGGACTATCGTGAATCGTAATGAATACGACGTCGATGGGCCTCAGATTGAGCTTCCGGCCGAGAATGGCATGCGCTACTTCGATCTGTATCACGGAGTTGAACTGACTCCAGC
>DATJWZ010000658.1:0-2587 GCA_035500795.1 Candidatus Eiseniibacteriota bacterium
GACTGGCCGTCCTGAGCCGTAATTCACTACGGTGGAAAGCTTCCAGTCATTAAACAGATGGCCCAGGAATTCCTGCCCGCGATGGAATGGATGCGGTTCGACAGATAACGCGGCAACCAGTCGATGTCGTTGATCGGTAACGCTCGGTCCCCTCTCCGCATTCGGATCGTATGAGTTCTGAACGGTCGCGGGTTGTCCTGCGACCAGAGCATCTTGGCCATCATCGATGGCGCGGGCGTATGTGTACGAGAGCCTGAGATAAGACCCACGCGCCACGCGGCGATTGACCGAAAGTGTTGCGCCGTTGTAATTGCTGGATGCAGCGCTCTGGAATTCATCGATTGTTCCCAGTTGCGCGATCGGGCGCGACAGAGGATTGATACAGGGCGGCCAGGGACAATCCAAAGTTCGTGTGAATTGCCAGGTCGCGAAGGAATCGACCGTATAGTAGGAGTTTTGAAAAACTGAGCCAGTGGAATCGAAGATTGGATAGGTCATTGCGACCGGCTGTGGCAGATTCACGTCGAGCGCACGGATCAGGTGCTCGCCGCGCACGTTAAGCAGTGAAACCGATACTGTCGTGCGGTCTACGATTTCCTTCTCCAAAGTCATACTGGCCTGTTGAACTCGAGGCGTTACGAAATTTGACGCGAACGCGGAGACATCGTGAGTTACACCTTGGGTGAATCCATTCGGGAGGGCGCAATTCTCTGCAAAAGGTGGGCAACTGACGAGCGCATTGGGATAAGTTGGAAACACCTGGTGATCCCAGTACTGAGTGTTGTTCAGAAATACCTGCGAGTCGGTGATGCCGTTCTCAGTCTGAACAATCGAGTTGTAAATCTGTGGAATGCGCACGTAGAAAATGCCGTATCCGGCGCGCACGACGAGCGGGTGCTTGGCGCCGATCGAATAGGCCAGCCCGGCCCGCGGCGCGAAGTTGTACGGCTGGAATGGAACCTTTCCCGAAGGCGGGAAGAGTGGATTCGTAATCAGGTCTTTTGTGGCAAAGGTTTGCAGGTCCCACCTCGCGCCGACGTTGACGGCCAGGTGATTCGTTACCCGAACTGTATCCTGGGCAAAAGCCGCATACTCCTTCGTATCCGGATGCGACGTCGCGCTTCCGAAGTTCTGCAAGTAATAGTGCGGGACCTCATGGGCGTAAGCCCGCAGCGGCGTGAGTTGGAGGCCGGCTTCTCTGGGTTGAAACGTAAACGGATCGACCTTTACCGGATAAAAAAGATATTCCCCACTCTGCTGGCTCGGAAAGAAGTCATAGATCGTGGTGAAAAGCGCATCGCCGCCGAACTTAAACGAGTGTCTCTGCCCGTCGAGACTCATAGTCTCCGCAAGGTGCAGGCGATGTTCTCTGGTTTGCCGTGGCAGTAGATTCGAACGCCCCACACCGTCGAGAATCGTAGGTATCTTCACCAGCACGTCGTTGCTATTGCTGTCGGACTGTTGCAGGTCGCGCGAAAACTGCAAGCGCAGATGGCTGATCCAGCGTTGAGTCAGTCCCGAAGTCAGCGCGACATTCGCTGTTTCGGTGGAGACAAGTTCTTCTCCATTGTTGTTGATGGCGTCATAGGTGATCGGACTGGCGGGATCAAGGAAAACATTGTTCGATCCCCAGTAGCGCGTGGTGTTGATGCGCAAAGAAAGCTGCTGGCGGGGCGTGAGGCTGATGTCGAGCTTGCCGTAGGCGGCATTGCCTATTTGCGCGGCGGGATATTCGCCGGTAAGGGAACTCAGCTGCGCGGCCGCGGCGAAAACCAGTGCCTGGTCTGTCGCCTCGTAGTCGCCGGGAGTAAAAGGCCCGGCACCCGCTTGCGGCACAACCCGCGAACTGCCATCGAGGAACTCGACAACGTTGGGAACACTAAAAACGTGCTGGTCGAATCCGGCGAAGAAGAAAATCTTGTTCCGCTTCAGCGGACCTCCAATCGTCCCTCCCGCCTGTTGCTGGCGATTGTGCGGCTTGAATGCAAGGAATGGGTCCGCGGCACCGAACGAGCTGTCACGCAGATAGTAAAAGCCTGTTCCATGCAGGTGGTTCGATCCCGACTTCGTTACCACGTTCACAACCGCGCCGCCCGATCGTCCTTGCTCTGCTCCATAGGCATTCGACGACACTCGGAACTCCTGCACCACCTCGGTCGACAACAGGTATGGAGCGCGATAGCGTCCACGGGCTTGGGCGAAGAACGCATTATTGAAATCACCGCCATCGACGAGGAACGTGTTCTGAAAGCCACGGACGCCGCCAAACGAGAGGTCTCCATTGCTGGATGAGGTCAGTCCGCGTGGATCCTGTGTAACGCCCGGCGAAAAGAGCATCAAATCCGAAAACCGGCGACCATTTAATGGGAAGTCGTTCACCGATCGCTCGTCGAGCAACATCGAAACCGCGCTCGGCTTGGTCTCCACAAGTGCAGGTGCCGCAGAAACCGTCAGACTTTCCTGAGCCCCGGCGAGTGAGAGGCGGAAGTGGAGCTCCGAAACTCCTCCGACATCGACGTGAAGCGATGGGGTGACCTCAGGGGACATCCCGGCAGCCTCGACACGTGCCGAATAGTCCCCGGGAGGC
>DATJWZ010000659.1:0-11323 GCA_035500795.1 Candidatus Eiseniibacteriota bacterium
TGGTGCTCGAGCGGGCTGCGATTCTGTCGGCGGTGGGGGCTGTGCTGGGGATCGTTGCCTCGATCTTCACTACACGGTTTGTCGCCGATCTGCTGGTAAACGTTGCGCCGCTGGATCGGTCTGTGTTTGTTGCGGTGACGGTATTGCTATTTGCTGTGTCGATGGCAGCTGCGCTTGCTCCGGCACTACGCGCCGCGAGTGTCGATCCGGTACGCAGCCTGAGAGATGAGTAAATTCAAGCGCCAACGCGCATCCACTGTGTTCCGCAGACAAAGCGGCGGATGCCTTCCTTCAAATGCACAACGTTGAAGTTGATCAAGAGTCCAAGTGATTTCCTGCTGAGTTTAAGGTAGGAGATGATCTGCGCCTAATGCACGGGAGAGATTCCTTCTACGGCCTTGATTTCTACGATGACGAGATCTTGTACCAGCAGATCGATGCGGTAACCGATGTCTAGCTTTTCGCCGCGATAAATGACTGGGAGTCCGAGCTCGGCTTCACAGCGCAACGCTGCTCGGAGCAATTCTTGGCGAAGGCAGGCTTTGTAAGCACTCTCCAGCAGGCCGGGGCCTAACTCGGAGTGAACTTTCATAGCGGCGGTGATGATCTGATGGCTGACTTCGTTCGCACTCAGTTGTCCTCGTGAATTCATGAGAACTACCACTATGATTTTTAAGGATAAAACTCCGTGCTTGAAGTCACAGCCAAGGAAAAAAATCCTTTCTAATCACCAAAACGGGACTGAAGGAAAAAAAACCATGAACCACAAAGGACACGAAGGTACACAAAGGAAAGCCATTGCAATTGGTTTCCTTCGTGAACCTTTGTGTCCTTTGTGGTTCATGTTCTTATCCCCGACCGCGGAATTGAATAATCCTTCTTCGATCGCGCTTTGACGGGCGTCCAGCTGGCAGAATCTCAAACTCGCGCGAAGCCGTTCGCTCGGCCGCCGCCTTGGCGCGGGCCTCCTTGCTCGCATCTGTTTCGCGATACAGCTTCTGCGCCTCCACCGCCGGGCCGCGGACATCGGTGAGTCCGAGCACCTCGACTTCAAACTCCCCGCCTTCGCTAGTGATGCGCAGCATGTTTCCGATTCGAACTTCGCGAGCGGCTTTTGCCAGTTGTCCGTTCGACAGAATCCTGCCCAGGTCACAATTCTTTTTGGCCAAGGTCCGCGTCTTGAAAAAGCGCGCTGCCCACAGCCACGCGTCGATCCTTACGCCGTCCATGACGGATATTCTCCCATGCCTGCTACTTACTTTCGTCATGCACGGCCCGTGATCTTATCCCCTTGACCCCGAAAGACTTGGCGATAATGGAATTGCTTCCATGTCTCGGCGCAATAAAGAGGGCCGCGCTCGTAGCGGGCGCTCGGCGACTGGCGGTCTGGCCAGCGGTTACTGGCTCCTCGCACTGTCGTTTGTTCTGGCTCTGATCGCGTACTATCCAACTCTGCAATACGGATTCGTCTTCGACGACGTTCAGCAAATTGTCGAGAACCCCGCGATTCGTTCGTGGTCGGGCGTTCCGCAATATTTCAGCGCGCATGTTGGAGCCGGCGTATTTCCGTGGGTGAAAGGCAGCTTTTATCGTCCTTTGTTCTTGCTGTGGTTGCGGTTCAACTACATCTTCTTTCAGGCGTCACCTTGGGGATGGCACCTCACCAGTCTTCTGGCGCATCTTGCCGCGGTCTGGATGTTCTTTACTCTCGTGCGTCAATGGACGCGGGATGGTCTCGTCGCCGGCTGGGCCGCTCTCTTGTTTGCGGTGCACCCGATCCACATTGAGCCCGTCGCATGGATCTCGGCTGTGCCCGAGATTCTCTTCACGATCGCGGGAATGGGATCGATTTATACCTATTTTCGATTTCGACAAGAGGGGCGGCCTAAGTTATTGGGCGTATCTGTAGCTTTATACGCGACCGCTCTGTTCTCGAAGGAAACCGCCTTCGTGATCTGGCCGGTGATGTTGATTTGCCAGCGCTGGCTCGATGCTGCCGACTCGCAAGAAGAATCCTCACAATGGCGTACTCGCGTGAAGGAGCAGTTTCCGTTCGCCGCGGTCACGGCTGTTTATTTTGTCCTGCGATTCTTCGCGTTGAACGGAATGCGCGGCGACGTTACGCATTCACTGCGCGAGGTCCTGTGCGCTGCGCCGAGTGTTACCTGGTTTTATGTTCGTAAGCTCTTGCTGCCGGTTCAACTTTCTCAGATCTATTACGATCCTGACGTTTGGTCGTTCTCATCGCCCCATTTCTTCGTTCCGTTGATCGCCGTCCTTTTCATTGTTGCGGGGCTGACTTACTGGGCATTCAAATCCAGGGACGCAACCCTTCCGACGATCTTGCTCGGGTTATCGCTTGTGCCTCCTCTGATGGGAGTGTGTGTCTTTCCGCGCCACGATCTGGTTCACAATCGTTACGTCTATTTGCCGTCGGCCGGAGCGTGCATGCTGATCGCGCTAGCCCTTCGGAAGGCCGCGGATCCAGCGTTACAGTTCTTGAAGGCTAAGACAGCAACCGCTATCGTGGTGGTGTTTTCGTTCGGCGCGTTGTTGCCGATCTGGATCCAAGAGCAGCCGTACCACGACAACATTGCGCTGTTCGCCCACTCCGTCGAGATCGCCCCGCAAAGCGCGATGGCCTGGGGACTCCTCGGCGAGGAGTACATGACTCTGGGAAGGAACGACGCAGGGATTCTCGCTTTCCAGCGCGCGCAGGCCCTTGAGCCAAATGTGCTCCTGAACAATTACCGACTTGCGGCCGCGTATTACGAAGTGCGGAACATGCCTTGGGCTGAGGCTTATTTCGAGCGGGCTCTAAACACATACAAGAATCCCGATGTCGTCACCTACGACTACTGCCTTTATCGTTTGGGTTTAGCGCAGTACGCACAGGGTAAAATGCCGGAGGCTGAAGCCACGCTCCGGCGAGCAACCGACCTCCAGCCGGGTGGGTTTGGGTACCACGTCGCCTTGGGTGCCGCGCTCAAATCTGAAGGTAAGTTGGTCGAGGCGAGGCGGCAGTTCGAACGCGAATTGCAGCTTGGGCCTGACTCCGACGCCTCCGCGCTGTTGAAGGCGATCGATACCGGAAACACGGCGCCACCCGCCCTCAACACGGTAACTGTCCATCAACGCTAAACCGTTATAGTTCAGCGAGATATACAGGCAGCGATCGTTTCGGGAAGGCTTTTGGCGGAGCGTGGCCCTGTCTTACAAATAATTACTTGACCCCAATCGGCTTTGCAGCTACATTAACCAGTTCTTGGCACCCCTCGGATCGCTGCTCTTGAGCCTTATTGTGCAGCTCCTAAGAAGCTAAGCCCAGAAAATCGAGCATCTTCAGGGTTGCCGCGTGCATCTATTCAATAAGAGTGAGTTTGACGCTTCATCCTTTACAACCTACTCGGAATCAGTGACTTAGGTCGGAAACTGGGGTTTCCGGTCACCCTCCCATGGCAAAGGACAAAGGCGTAAGGCCACAATTCATTAAAGTAAGGAGATTGAAAGCTCATGCGCTCTGATCGTGTGTTTGACGCTTTACAGACTCTACGCAATCGTTATATGCTTTGCCAGCTTGCCTCCAAGGCCACGCGGAAGTTCCATCGGCCCAGCACCAGAATCCAGGAAACAATGAATGGCGTGCTGGATCGCATCGCTGACTCGGATCGTCAAGCTGTGTTGTCGGAACCAGAGAATGTTGCTGAGGCACAACGGCGGGCTGCGTAACACCAGCCCCGCCCTCCTGCCTGGCGTTGTGTAAGTCTTTCCTGAGTCCCCTCCTTTGAAAATCTCCCGTTGACACTACCGAATACGCACTAGTGCACGGGTTCAGGTGAATCATGACCATTGCAGAACTGAAAGAAAAGAACATCACCGAGCTGACCAAGATCGCAAGGACCCTGGATCTGCCCGGTGCCAGCGGTATGCGCAAGCAGGACCTGATTTTTAAAATCCTGCAGGCGCAAAGCGAAAAAGAAGGCCACATTTTTGCCGAGGGAGTCCTGGAGATTTTGCCCGACGGCTATGGCTTCCTTCGCTCGCCCGATTACAACTACCTCCCGGGGCCCGACGATATCTACGTGTCGCCGTCCCAGATCCGCAAGTTCGACCTCAAGACTGGCGACACCATCAGCGGACAGGTGCGCCCTCCACATGAAGGTGAGAAATATTTCGCGCTCGTCAAGATCGAAGCGGTGAACTTCGAGTCCCCGGACGAGGCGCGCAACAAGATTCTCTTCGATAACCTGACGCCGCTTTATCCGCAGGAACGGATCAAGCTGGAAACGACTCGCGACAACGCGAGCGCTCGCGTCATGGATCTGCTCACGCCGCTCGGTAAGGGCCAACGCGGCCTGATTGTTTCCCCGCCGCGCGCTGGCAAGACGATGCTCTTGCAGAACGTCGCGAACTCGATTACGACGAATCATCCGGAAGTTGTGCTGATGGTTCTGCTGATCGACGAGCGGCCGGAAGAAGTTACGGACATGCAGCGCTCGGTAAAAGGCGAAGTGATTTCATCAACTTTTGATGAGCCCGCCGCGCGTCACGTGCAGGTCGCCGAGATGGTGATCGAAAAGGCGAAGCGGTTGGTCGAGCACAAGCGCGACGTGGTGATCCTGCTCGATTCGATCACGCGTCTGGCTCGCGCCTACAACACGATCGTTCCGCCCAGCGGCAAAGTGCTCTCCGGCGGCGTCGACTCGAACGCATTGCAGCGTCCGAAGCGTTTCTTCGGATCGGCCCGCAACATCGAAGAAGGGGGCTCGCTGACGATCATCGCGACGGCCCTGATCGATACCGGTTCCCGAATGGACGACGTGATCTTTGAAGAATTCAAAGGCACGGGCAACAGCGAAATCATCCTCGAGCGCAAGCTTGTCGATAAGCGCGTGTTCCCGGCAATTGACATTCAGCGCTCCGGAACGCGAAAAGAAGAGCTGCTGATCCCGAAGGAAGATCTTTCGCGGATTTGGGTCCTGCGCAAAGTGCTGAACCCGCTCTCGCCCGTGGAAGCGATGGAATTGCTGATCGATAAGCTCAGCAAGACCCGGGGCAACTCGGAATTCCTCGCCAACATGAGCGCGCTGTAACCCGATTTATTCCCCTGTCTAAACAGCCAGAGCCCAAAAAAGCTCTGGCTGTTGTTTTTGCTTCGTGAACTTAGTGGTCTTGGTGGTTATCGCTTTTCGAGACGTATAATTTTCCTGAGCTGTCTCCCCGACGCTCAGCGAGGTTCCAAGTGCGTTCTATTTTTCCGCAACTGGCACTGCTTCTCTTCCTATGGATTCCGGTCGCCGGCATCGCCCAATCGACGCGACAGTCACCAGGTTCATCCGACATAAATGGTCCGATCGAGGCCGATGAAGCCCGCGCTCGCCTGGCTCACGACATGGAAAAAAAGGCTGCCAAAGAGCGAGTTGCCGCCCTGAAGAGTGATACCGACAAGCTCCTCAAGCTCTCGATTGAACTGAAATCTTATGTCGACAAATCAGACGAGAATGTCCTGTCCCTGGACGTCGTGAAGAAAGCAGAAGAAATCGAAAAGCTGGCGAAAAGCGTGAAGGAAAAGATGAAAGGCCCGAACTAGTCGGCCTTCACGTTTCCGATTATTAATTTTCCGTCGCCCACTGCTCGTTTCGTCTGCGCGTCCTCCGAGAACGGGATACTCGATTTTTCAGCGGCGGGGAAGTCTTGTCCGGGCTACCCTATTGCCTCCGCAGTCCTTCCGCGCCATAATCCCTCGCATAATTGAGGTTGGAGGAGGTCCTCATGCAGCGGTTGAGTTTGCTCATGCTTGCGCTGACTGTCGTTTTGGCAGCTTCTGAAGTTTGCGAAGCCCAGCGCATTCCATCCACGATTGCGCAACCGCAGACCGGAGGCTCGGTTCCGATGACGACGGGAGATCCGAACCAGCAGCAACAGGCTGCTGCCGCCAACGCGCAACGACAACTCGAGATCCGCCGCGACACCGATAAAATGGCCGAACTCACGCAGGAGCTGAAAGAATACCTGGCGAAAAACGATCAGGTGATGTCCGTCGATGCACTGAAGAAAGTTGAGCAAATCGAAAAGCTGGCACATAGCGTGAAAGGGAAGATGAAGCAGTCCTTTTAAGGAAAAGAATCCGGCTTTTCACAAAGCACACCTGCGCGCGCGCTTTCTCGTCATGTGTCGCAACTAGTCGCAAACAACCTGCCACGAAAAATGTGGGGGATCGTTGACCCTTCCAGAGACCGGTTGGTAGCATGAATCTCGTTTCCTCCTGATGCGACTCGGTTGCAACTAGACTCTGCCGTCTCATTGTTCTTCATAGATGCGACTGAGTCGCAACTAAAAAGAGATCGAATCGATGCGAATGTCTACCCGCTTCTGGTTGTGCGCAGTCCTGCTTGTTTGTGCGCCGCTGTGCCGTGCGCAGGAACGCCCTTATTTTGTGACCTACTCCGATGATCTGGAAGAGCCCGGTAATCTGGAACTCTCGGTAAAAAATACGACGGGCACGCCGAAGTATGGCAATTCCTTTTTCGGAAGCACACTCGAACTTGAATACGGCGCAAAGGGCTGGTGGACCACGGAGCTATACCTCAGCGGCCAGAGCACGTCCAATGACAGCACGATTTTTACGGGGTGGCGCTGGGAGAACCGCTTTCGCCCCTTTGCACACCAGCATTTTGTCAATCCCATTCTCTATGTCGAGTACGAAAACACGAGTTTGGCCGACCGCAGCTTCCTCGAGGTAACGGGCCACAGTAGCATCTCGGATCTTCGGCTCAGTAACAGGCAGGCTCGTCCAGAACTCGAAAGATCTCTGGAACTGAAGTTGATCCTCTCGCGCGATGCGAAGGGATGGAATTACTCAGGCAATTTCATCACGGAGAAAGACCTGAACGAGAGTGAGCCGTGGGAGTTTGGTTACGCCGCAGCGATAAGCCGCCCTTTGGCATTCGCGGCCAGTGCGCGAGAGTGTGTTTTCTGTCGTGAGAACTTTTCCGCTGGTCTTGAGCTCTATGGGGGGCTCGGCGACCTCAACGGGTTCGGCCTGGCCGCGACCTCTCATTATCTGGGCCCGGCTCTGGCATTCAATATTCCCAAAGGCCCCACGGTATCGTTCTCGCCGAACTTCGGCTTGAACGCAAATTCCATGGGTGTGCTCTATCGCTTCAGCGTGTCTTACGAGTTCTCGCAGATCTTTGGCCGGAGAGCGCGATGATAGAAAGCAAGAAAAGCAAGTCGAGTTTGCACGGCGACGACGCCTTCGTCCGCTCCTGGATAGGGAGGTGTGGAATGACGTTGGCATTGCTCGTGATGATGAGCTGCAACGCGGGCCAGGCGCCGCAGTTTCCGGCAGAGTCTGATGCCACTCCCGCGGAAGACAGCATCGGCGAGCGGCTCTTTCTCGACACGCGCTTCGCTCAGTATTTTGCGACTCACATGACGGCGGTGAATAAGCCTCTTGCCGTGGGCGATCCGGTCGTCGCGCAGGTCTATACGACCAATGGGATTTTGGCCGGGCCGTTTGCGGGACAATCAATCAATTGCCGCTCCTGCCATTTCGTTACTGAATTTCAGGGGGTGTCTGGAGCTGGGAATCGCACCTACGCCGACTTCACCACGCGGAGTCCAATCCCTCGGCCGATGAACGGCTATATCGAAACTCCTAGGAACTCCATGCACATGGTCGGATCGTTGCAGCCGCACCCAGGACCGACCTTGCTTCATTTCGACGGAGAGTTTGCGACGCCGGAAGACCTGGTCAAAGCCACTGTGACGGGACGCAACTTCGGTTGGGCGCCGGATCAGTATCAGCAAGCTCTTGCGCAGATAGCGCTCGTTATCCGGCAGGATGATGGTTCCGATGAACTGGCGCAAGACCGCACGAACGGCCTTTCCTATGGCGTGCTCTTTGCCGGAACCGATTCGAGGATCACCGGCGATCTTCTGATTCCAGCCGCTGATCGCATTGATGTGAACAGCGCCACTGCCGATCAGATACTGAACCTTGTCGCGAAGTGCATCTCGACTTACATGCACGACCTCAAGTTCAAACAGGACGAATTCGGCCGCTATATCGCATCTCCCTACGACGTCTTTCTTCGCATCAACCATCTGCCGGTGCAGCCGAACGCCGGAGAAAGTATTCCGCAATACAATCGACGCTTGTATCAGGCTGTGCTTGGGCTCGGCAATCCGAAGTGGGTTGACGGAACAATGGGAAGCTTTCAGTATCATCCCTTCCCATTCCAGTTCGGAGCGACGGAGCTTGCAGGTCTTAAAATCTTCCTGAAGGCGGCAAGCAATGCAACCGACGGGTCGCAACATGCCGGTAATTGCGCGGCCTGCCATCAGGCTCCCAACTTTTCCGACTTTCTCTTCCATAACACCGGAGTCAGCCAGGAGGAATACGACGGTGTTCACGGGGCGGGCGCTTTTATGAACCTTAGCGTGCCCTCTTCGTCGGAGCGCAACGCCATCTACGATTTGTATCTTCCAGCATCGGCAAACCATCCCGCTGCCGGGGAGACTTTCCGCCGGGCAGCGGATGCCAATCATCCGCAATTCGCCGATCTGGGAATGTGGAATGTTTACTTGAATCCTGACATGCCCAAGCCGCAGGCTTCGTTGAAGAGTGTGGTGTGTGCAGCAGGACACGATTGCTCCGTGGACGAGGGACTCGCGAGCACCATTGCGCAATTCAAGACTCCGATCCTGCGCGACCTGGAAGATTCGAGCCCTTATCTGCACAATGGCAGCAAACTTCAGCTCGCAGATGTGATCAACTTCTATATTCACGGTTCACAACTTGCCCGTCAGGGTTTGCTACGCAATCCGCCGCCGGAATTTAAAGCGATGTCGCTCAGCGAAGATGACGTGAATGCGCTGGTCGCATTTTTGATTTCTCTAACCGAGGATTACGACGACGCATAACGAGAATCGTAATGGGGTTTTCGCGGTAGCCTTCTGTGATCCCTGTGGTGAACAGGAACGCCATCCGCGAACCGGATGGCGTTTTTCTTTGAACTAGATGTGCGAACTAGTTGCCGCTCTTGATCCGCATCCCGTAGAAAGACTTGTACACAAACGAGAACGAGATGAGGAAGAACACCAGCGCCAGGACAATCGTGAGCGTGGATGGGTGGCCGCCCGGCTTCAGGCTCTCTGCCAATTCCACCGCCAGCAGTCCGAACAAGGTGGTGAACTTGATCACCGGGTTCAGCGCCACCGATGACGTGTCTTTGAACGGATCGCCGACTGTGTCACCGATCACCGTTGCGTCGTGCAGTGGAGTGCCTTTCTGCTTCAGTTCGACCTCAACAATCTTCTTGGCATTGTCCCAGGCAGCGCCCGCATTTGCCATAAAGATCGCCTGATACAGACCGAAAATTGCGATCGAGATCAGGTAGCCGACAAAGAAGAAAGCATCCACGAAAGCGAAGGCCAGCGTCCCGAAAAATACCGCGATGAAGATGTTCAGCATTCCCTTCTGCGCGTACTTGGTGCAGATGGCCACCACCTTCTTGCTGTCGGCAACCGATGCCTTTTCCACGCCTTCGAGCTTAATGTTAGCTTTGATGAACTCGACTGCGCGGTATGCCCCCGTGGTTACGGCCTGAGTGGAAGCGCCTGTGAACCAGTAAATCATCGCCCCGCCGGTGATCAGCCCGAGAAAGAACGGAGCGTACAGCAGCGAGAGTTTGGCCACGCCCTCCGCGTCGTTAAGTCCGTTGGTCAGCGCCATGATGATCGAGAAGATCATTGTGGTCGCACCCACAACCGCTGTTCCAATCAGCACAGGTTTCGCGGTCGCTTTGAACGTGTTCCCCGCGCCATCGTTGGCTTCCAGCAAGTGCTTCGCACGCTCGAAATCGACTCCGACGTTGAAGTCTTTCTTGATCTCCGCCGTGACGTTGGGTACTGCTTCGATCAGCGAAAGCTCATACACGGATTGCGCGTTGTCGGTCACTGGACCATAGGAATCTACGGCGATCGTCACCGGTCCCATGCCGAGGAATCCGAAGGCGACCAGGCCGAACGCGAACACTGCTGGTGCCAGCATGCCTGCCGCCAGTGCCAGACCCATGGTGCTCATGTAGTAGGCGATGGCCATCAGGATCATCATGGCCAATCCCAGGTAGTAGCCGGAGAAGTTGCCCGCGACGAAGCCGGACAGAATACCAAGAGACGCTCCGCCTTCCTGCGCCGAAATCACGACTTCTTTCACGTGCCGGGACTCGGTCGAGGTGAACACCTTCACCAGTTCCGGAATCAACGCCCCGGCCAGCGTGCCGCAGGAGATGATCGTCGACAGCTTCCACCACTGCGTGTTGTCGCTGCCCAGCATCGGGATGATGAAATACGAAATCAAGTACGTCAGGGCAATCGACACAATGGAGGTAATCCATACCAGCGAGGTCAGCGGCGCTTCAAAGTTCATCTCTGCAGCCGAGCCGTATTTTGCTTTCGCGATCGCTCCGTTCAGGAAGTACGAGAGCGAACTCGACACCAACATCATCACGCGCATCACAAAGATCCATACCAGCAACTGCACCTGCACGCTTGGATCTTTCACGCCCAGCAGAATGAACGTGATCAATGCCACGCCAGTTACGCCATAGGTTTCGAATCCGTCCGCGGAAGGCCCAACCGAATCGCCGGCATTGTCGCCCGTGCAATCGGCGATCACACCCGGATTGCGGGCATCGTCTTCCTTGATCTTGAAAACGATCTTCATCAAGTCCGACCCGATATCGGCAATCTTGGTGAAGATACCGCCGGCGATACGCAGCGCGGCCGCGCCCAATGACTCGCCAATCGCAAACCCGATAAAGCAAGGACCGGCATAATCCCCGGGAATGAACAGAAGGATAAAGAGCATGATTAGCAGCTCGACCGAGATCAGCATCATCCCGATGCTCATGCCAGCTTCCAGTGGAATCTGATATACGGGATAAGGCTTGCCGGGAAGGGAAGCGAATGCTGTTCGCGAGTTGGCGAACGTGTTTACCCGAATGCCGAACCAGGCGACGCCGTAACTTCCGGCGATACCCACCAGACTGAATGCCAGAATGATCGGAAGCGTCAGGCCCACAGGCTTTCCTGGGACCGGCGCCAACCACCCGAAATATGCCGCAATGATGACAGCGATGAATGCCCACAGCAGAAGAATGAATTTGCCTTGCGTCACCAGGTAGGTCTTGCAAGTCTCGTAGATCAGTTCCGAGATTTCGCGCATGGATCGGTGGACGGGCAGGTTTTTCAAGCGCAGAAAGATTGCCATGCCGAATCCCAGACCGAAGAGGCAGAACAGGATGCCGATCAGCAG
>DATJWZ010000660.1:0-68779 GCA_035500795.1 Candidatus Eiseniibacteriota bacterium
CCGAGTAAAGTCAAAACCAAGACCAAAACTGAATCTTCACGCTGTCGAAACTCCCACTTCTCGCAACGGCGGCGAGAAGTAGGGCACCCTCAGTGAACACCCCCAAATCTGAAGGTCCTCTGAATCTTGCGAATAACTCAGGCTGCCTGGTGCTTCGGGTAGCTTCCGGTAATCCAGCGGATCAGGCCGTGGATGGCGTGGAAGCTGTTATGCGCGAAGAACATGAATGGGCATTCTCCTGGGATGACCGCGATGCCGTGCTGCTGGCAGAGCTCAACCGCCTTTGCGCTAACGGCTCCGGCGCCGGTGGCGCGGTATAACCAGACACGGCGGACATGGGCTGCTACACAGTCTGCGACGATGGCATCGGTCACTTCTGGGCTGGTCATCACGAGGACTGAATCTACCGGTGGGTGGATGTCCTGTACGCGTGCGAATGACTGCTTGCCGAGGACTTCAGATGCCTTGGGATTGACCGGCACGACGTCGTATCCGCGTTTCACGAATTCCCGAAATAGACTGGCGCTGAAGTCCTTTGGATTGCGAGAGACGCCGACGAAGGCAAAGCGTTTCTGGGCAAGGAAATTCTGGATGGAGTCGAGCGACGCAGTATGTGGTGGCATTGTTTTCTCCTGACGTCATGGCAGTTTACGAAGGAAATCGGCCGCAGGGCAGTGATCGCGCTCACTTTGAGGAAATGTCGAATCGGGCTTGCAGAAGGCCGCTATTCCATGCAAAATTCTAGGCGCGCTGATTTTTTGTCGGACCGGGTGGAGTCGAGCCACTCGCGAGGGAAAGGTCGAGATGAAGAAGAGCATTATTTTTGCGCTGGCAATGGTGCTGGCTTCGGCTGCGGCGGCCCAGCAAGCGAATACAACTCCCAGTGGGGATACAGCTGTTTCAACCGCTAGCGGGCGAGAACCATTGACTTCACCCCGGCCGAAGGACTTCTGGGACGGAGACGATCCGAACTTCGTCAATCTGGTGAGGCATCCATTTACAACCAAGAAGTATGTGCAACGATACGTAGGACCTATTCGCGACCGGTTGAATGAGTTGGAGCAGTTGACGGCGGAAAGCAAGAGTGCCGTCAAGGACGTTGATTCGCGGACGCAGCAAGGGCTTCAATTGGCGTCGGAAAAGGCGACGTTAGCGGATCAGCACGCCACGGACGCGACCAACAAAGCCCAACTTGCCCAAGGCGCGGCGAGCGATGCGTCGAAACGAGTGAGCTCGGCGGAGCAGAGGGTGAGCAATCTTGACCAATACCATGGGACGTCGGAAACGGAGATCCGGTTCCGGCCTGGGCAATCGATGTTGAGCAAGAATGCCAAAGACGCGCTCGACCAGATGGCAGAGCCACTCAAGGGGCAACGAAGTTACATCATCGAGGTGCACGGATTTTCGCCGGGGCAGGGTCAGACGGCCATTGCGAATTCGCGGAAGATGGCGGATTCGGTGGTGCGCTATCTAGTTCTCACCCACAACATCCCCCTGTACCGGATCTATGTAGCGAGCATGGGGAATGCGGCTTCGATTACTGGGGAGAAGAAAGGTTCCGGAGCGCGGGTCGAAGTGAGCGTTCTCAGGAACGACCAAGTGGCATCGGCACAATAGCGTCTGGTAGGAAGGATTGCATCGGCGAGCCCACGGGCTCGCCTTTCCTGTTTGTGAGGAATTCCGGTTTTGGGAATGTCACATCGATTTGTGACTACGATCACAGACCAGTAATTCTCTAGCCTTGATGATGCGGCAAAAGGCTGGCCGCTTTGCACGAATGGTGGCTCAGCTACTCGAAAGGCGGAATACCCCTTGCGGACGGCGTATCCCGCAGGCCGCCGCGTGCCCGAGAGTAGTGTCCAGTGACGCGTGGCAGCTAGGATCCGGAAAAATTGCGCGTAAAGATCGGCCAGGGCGCCGATCTGAGGGGAGTCGTGGAAGTGCCAGCTTCGGCTGCGAACAAACCGCTAGATCGACAGACCAGGAATCGCACCTTTCTGATTTTTGCTACGTCGATCGTCGGGTTACACATCCTACAAGAAGTCTTTTTCGGACAGTCCGCATTCGGTGCACTTGTCTCGAATGTGCTCCAGATTTTGTGTGCTTTAGTTGCAACGATTGCCTGTGCGAGAGCGGTTCGCAGAGGCCGAGGCTTTACGAGGCCATTCTGGATTTTGATCGGCCTTAGCTTCCTCATCTGGATTACGGCTGATCTCGGCTGGATGTATTACGAATCCTATCTGAAGATTTCCCCCCCGAGGGATTCGATCTTTCATTTTCTTGTGGATGTGCGTTCGCTATTTCTGGCGATGGCATTGCTGCTCGATCAGAATGAAGAGGACCTTCCGTATTATCTGGATGTAGGATCGCTGCTGGATGGGGTGCAGTTGTTCATCATTTTCTCGCTGATCTATCTGGACTGGTACCACATATTTTCTCTTCATGAGAATCGTGTGCTGTCGGTACTGAGGTCGGATCAAATAGAAGTGAGCGAGAACCTTGGAGTGCTTGTTCTGGCAGTGCTGCAGGTAATGCGTGCGCAGACGAGAGAATTAAGAAGACTCTATCAGGGATTCCTGGGCTGCTTCGGTTTACTGGCGCTAGCCACATCCTATACCGATTACCGCGAATTACGGATGGGGAAGGAGATTTCGACTGGCTCATGGGCTGACTTGGGATGGACGATTCCGTTCCTGCTCATTGCATGGTGGGCTGATGGATGGCAGCAGCGCGCCGACTTTTATGCAAGTTTTGAGAAGAAACGAAGTCTCCTCAGCATGGTGTTCGAAAATACGATCTACTCCGCCGGGCCGCTTATCGTGCTACTGCAGGGGTTCGAATTAGGTCCGCCGTGGCGGAAGCTGACTTTGCCGCTGATGGCAACGTCCATTCTGTGTTTCGGTCTAAGACAGACTCTCAGCAAATTCCGGGAGGCGCAAGCTTCGAGCATCCTTCGCGACGTGAATGATTCGCTGAGAGAGAGCGAGGATCGCTATCGGGACCTGGTGGAGCACAGCGAGGATCTTGTCTGCACGCACGATCTGCGAGGGCATTTGTTGTCTGTCAATCCGGCGTCGGCCCGGCTTTTGGGATATGAGATAGACGAACTGCTGCAGACTCCGATGCGCGATTTGCTCGCCCCGGAAGTTCGAGATTGCTTCGATGCGTACCTTGGAGCTATCAAGACAGCAGGTGTCGCGAAAGGGCTCCTCTGTGTGTTAACGAAAGGTGGCGAGAGGCGAATTTGGGAATACAGCAATAGCCTGAGAACGGAAGGGGTTTCTGCTCCAGTGGTGCGAGGAATGGGGCACGATGTCACTGACCGCAAAAAAGCCGAAACAGCGCTGCGCGAGAGCGAGGCTCGAATGCGGTTATTCGTAGAGCACTCACCTACAGCAGTGGCCTTGTTCGATCGCGAGATGCGGTACATCCAGGCCAGTCGGCGGTGGCTGAACGATTATGGGCTGGCGAATCGTGACCTGTACGGTCTTTCTCACTACGAGGTTTTCCCGGAAATTTCCGAACAGTGGAAGGGCGCACATCAGCGGGGACTTGCGGGAGAAATAGTGCAAGAAGATGGGGATCGCTTTAACCGCGCGGACGGAAGTGTGCAATTCCTGAGGTGGCAAATACATCCCTGGTACGAGGCAAACGGGCAAATCGGTGGGATAGCAATCTTCACGGAGGATATTACTGCGCGGAAAGAAGCTGAGACTGCCTTGCGCAGCTCAGAACAGAGGTACAGGACGCTATTCGAGAAGAACATCGCAGGAGTGGCGACTTCTGATGCAGATGGGCTAATTCTGGATTGTAACGATGCGTGGGCACAGATGCTCGGTTACGACTGCGCGGATGAGATTCGGGGGCGGCATGCCTCGGAATTCTATCTCGACATAAATGATCGCGCTCGGCTGCTTGATGAAATGAAACGACAGGGGACCTTCTACTCGCAGGAAATGCAACTGCGTCGAAAGGACGGATTATCGGTCTGGGTGCTGTTTAACTCGATCGTGCGCACGGCAGAAGACGGGTCCATAATTCGGCAGGCAACGGCGATTGATATTACGAACCGAAGGAGAGCCGAGGAAGCGCGGCGCAGTTCGGAACAACGATATCGGACGCTTTTTGAAAAGTCTGTAGCAGCGGTGGGCATCATCCGCCTCGATGGGGAGATTATCGACTGCAATGATGCATGGGCTCGGATATTTGGTTATGCCAAAGCATCGGAATGCCAAGGAAGCAATGTAGATAAATACTATCCCGATCCTAAGACGCGTGAATCATTACTGGATGAGCTGCAAAAGAGTGGAGCATTTGTCAATCGGGAGTTGGAGCTTCGACGGAAGGATGGAGCTCCGCTATGGGTACTGCTGAACAGCGCGTTGTTTCGGGACGGGGATGGCGAGCCGATTATTCAATCGACGGCGTTCGATATCACGGATCATAAACAAGCAGAAGAGGCCGTGCACCGAAATGAAGAACGTTTTCGTGTCGCACTCGAGGACTCACCGATCACCGTCTTCAATCAGGACCGCGATCTTCGATACACGTGGATCTACAACCCTCAAGTGTACCTGGAGCATGATGCGCTCGGTAAGACTGATCTGGAGATCCTCGGACCGAAGAAAGCAGCGCCACTGTCAGAACTGAAGAAACAGGTTCTGAAGACCGGGATTGCAGTTCGTAAAGACGTTGCACTTCCGCAGAATGGACGAAATTATGTTTTTGATATGACTGTCGAGCCGTTATTCGATGAGAAGCGGGAGATCGTTGGAATTACGGGCGCTTCTATCGACATCGCCCGGCTGCGAGAACTGGCGGATCAACTTCAGGAATCCACAGAACGGCTGACGCGAGAAAAATCATATTTGAAGAGCGAAATCGAGACAGAGCTGGGGTTCGAAGAAATCATCGGACAGAGCGCATGCCTGCACGAAGTATTGAAGAAAGCCCGGGTGGTCGCACCCACAGACTCGACTGTGCTGCTGCTGGGAGAAACGGGAACTGGCAAAGAGTTGGTGGCTCGTTCGGTGCATGACCTGAGCACACGGCGCGAAAACACATTTGTGAAGTTGAATTGTGCGGCAGTTCCGTCGGGGCTGCTGGAAAGTGAGCTGTTTGGGCACGAGAAAGGGGCTTTTACCGGTGCGGTAAGTCAGAAGGTGGGGCGGATCGAGTTAGCGCACAAAGGGACGCTGTTCCTGGACGAGATCGGAGAGATGCCTCTGGAGTTGCAACCGAAACTTCTGCGCGTGCTTCAGGATCGCGAATTTGAACGGCTAGGGGGAGTTAAGACTTTGCATGTCGATGTGCGTATCATCGCGGCCACGAATCGCGACCTGCGTCAGGATGTGCTTGACAAGAAGTTCCGTGAAGACTTGTTCTATCGATTGAATGTATTCCCAATCGAACTGCCTCCCTTGCGAAATCGGAAGGAGGACATCCCGCTGCTCGTGTATCACTTTATTTACAAACATACATTGAAAATGGGCAAGCAAATCGACGAAGTTCCGAATGAGGTGATGCGGATTCTATGCAGGTGGAACTGGCCTGGGAACATTCGCGAGCTTGAGAACCTGATCGAGCGCATGGTCATCATGACGAAAGGGAAGACGCTGGCGGCTCCTCCGGCCGATATTCAGCACGAAGAAGATTTCGCCGAAGATGACCTAGTCGAGATGGAGAGGGAACACATCATTCGGATTCTGCGCCAAACGCACGGAGTGCTTTCGGGGTCGGAAGGTGCAGCGAGCAGGCTTGGACTAAAACGGACTACTCTGCAGTCGATGATGAAGCGGCTCGGAATTGAGCCGGGTGAATATCGTGGATGGGGAAGCGGGACGTTCGGAAAAGAATGACTCCCGCGAGTCCGGTTTCATTTCACCAAGCGATTATGATTCTTGAGAACCTGACGAAGCCTGTCATGAGGTAATGCGATCACGGTATGACCGTTGATTCCCGTCATGGTGTCGGCGGCGACCATCGCATTGATTACAGCCTCTTCTGTGGCCTGAACTGTCGCCAGGAAGACGGGATCGAGGGAATCGTTGGGGAGCATGGTGAGCCGGTGTATGCCTTTGCTGCCGACCGCACCAGGATTCGCAGTGGAGAATGCGATGAAGATGTCACCGGAGCCATCGCCGGAGTAGCTTCCATCGCGCCCAAGGCCGAGAGATACCTTCTTCGCAATCCGTTTCAACTGAGTTGGGATCAAGGGCGCATCGGTTGCGACCACAACGATGATTGAGCCGACATCACGCTGCCAGACCGTGTGCTCGGGAATTTCGCGGCCGACGTTGATTCCGGCGATACGAAGTTGGTCGCGCGATCCATAGTTGCATTGGACGAGGACGCCGATCGTATATCCACCATCCTTTGTGTCGAGAACGCGAGAGCTGGTGCCGATACCGCCTTTAAATTCGTTACAAATCATGCCCGTGCCGCCGCCGACGTTGCCTTCTTCTACCGGCCCTGAGTGCGCGACGTCGAGTGCGTGCCAGGCATCTTCGGGTTTCACATGGAATCCGTTGATGTCATTGAGATGGCCGTCCCAGGTTTCGGCGACTACCGGCAGGGACCACCAGTAACCTTCCATATCAGGCGAGCCATGTTTTACTTTCCAGGAGATGACCGCGTCGCGCACCACTCCGACGCTATGCGTGTTAGTGATCATGACGGGACCGTTGAGGAATCCGGAATCGTCGACCCAGGTGGTACCGGTCATTTCGCCATTGCCGTTCAGTGTGAACCAGGCAGCGAACACGGCGTCGTCACTGGTCTTGCCGCGGGGATGAATGGCGGTGACTCCAGTGCGAACAGGGCCTTTGCCAACCTCGAGCTTGCCTTCTCCGGAGATGAGCGTGGTATGTCCCACCTCGACGCCCTTAACGTCAGTGATGGCATTGTTGGGTCCGGGTGTGCCATCGAAAGGAACTCCGAGGTCACGAGCTCTGGGCTTCGTCTGAGCAGACAGAGTGAGGATCAAAGAGCCTACGACAACACTCAGGAACAGTCCGCGAACGTACAAGCGAGACATAAGGCCTCCAGCAGAACAGGCAGTATAAAGGATTGGGAGCGCATTGCCGCGGCTGGGAGATCAAGTTTGCCACTGGATGAAGGGTCTCTGTACGGATTGCGCGGTTTGGCTGCATCTTCTGGGGAGTACAATCGCATCAAAGCTGCGTCATAGGAGAGAAAGGGAGAGAACATGGATAGCTGGAAGAAGGCTGTAGTGATGGGGTCCATAGGAGCGGCGGCCCTACTTTTCCTGAAGAAAAGGTATCCCGCGGGTGTGCTGGCGACCGGTGTGGGACTGGCAGTGCTGGCGTCGGAATATCCGGATAAATTTGAGAAAGTCCGGCGCTCGTTGCCGGAGTATTTTGATCGGGGGATGCAAGTGATGGAAATGGCCGCCAAAGCCGGGAAGCGGATTACGGAAGCAGCCGGAAACAGCGGAATCGATTTCCTGGAAGAGTTTGGCGCATAAAGCCAGGCGCGGTGGTGCTCCGCGCAAGACTCTATTCAATCCCCAACTGCTTGCGAGCTTCCGGGCTGAGCCGTTCGGGAGTCCAGGGCGGAGTCCAGATGACATTCACGGCAGCGTTCCGAATACCGGGCAGCTGCTCAAGACGCGATTTCACCTGCATGCTGATATTGACATGCTCAGGACAGCCTTGAGCTGTAAGAGTCATGTCGACGGAGACATCCTGCTTGTCATCGGGCGCCGCAGCAAAGTTTACGTTGTAGATGAGGCCGAGATCCACGATGTTAACCGGGATCTCGGGATCGTAGCAGCTCTTTAAAGCGCTGAGTACGTCTTGTTCAGTGACCGGCATCGGAAAAGGCTCCATCTCCAGTTTACAACGGGTTGTTCATCGTACCCACTTATGACGAGAGAAACCAGACGACGGATTCAATTTGCACTGTTGCTGGCCTTCGTAGTTGCGACCGCACGATCCGGATACATCTTTTATCAAAGGCATCAGGACCGGCTAGCGGTGGAGCGGCAGAAAAAAGCGAGAGAAGTGGGATATGCGAATCCTGACTATTACGTCAGCCCCAAGAAGTTGTATCCCTACGACCTGGAGACCGCAAAACAGCTGACGCAGCAACCGGTGTGGGTGAAAGAGGGATATCGGTACGTCTATTATCCTTATACGACGACCAACAAACGTGTGGATTTTGGGCATGACAAGGACACGTTAGGTCCGATTGAAAAACTATCGATCAAAGATGTAGTTACGGCCGCAAACCGGGTGCAAGGGCAGCCGACACAAGTTGTCGCCGTGTTTGAAAAAGAGGGAAAGAGCTACGCTGTTCCGATTGGCTATGAGGCAAGTGGCGAGTACAAGATTTATTCCGACGAGATGTTCTTCATCGAAGATCCGCATGAACTCTACAAGCACTGGCCCACTGATGTGTGGGACGCGGTGGAGCGGCATGAAGTGAAACCGGGCATGAACGAGATGCAGGCTGATTTTGCGATTGGCATGGGCGTGCCTGATGCAGGCGATACATCTTACGAGAAGACGGTCCGATACCCCAATGGTGGGAAGCCGCTCGTGGTTGTGTATCACGATGGAAAGGCAAGTGAAATCAAGCCGGGGATGCCGAGCTGAAGATTGCGTAGCACTTGTCCAGCGTCTTTGATTCGGCAAGCGTGTTAATCGGGCTCTGGATTTTGCAGAGGCGTTTGCCTCTAATTCTTCCCAAGCTTATGTTTGAATAGATCGCGGAGAGAGCGCTCCTCGCGCCGCGTCAGAGACCATTTTATGAACGTGCTCGTCGTGAATTCCGGCAGTTCCAGCCTAAAGTTTCAGATAATCGCCACTGATCTGGAGGAGATCAAGAAAGAAGAGGATGACCGAATTCTGCGCGGCGAAGTGGAAGGCATTGGTGGCGAAGCGATCGTTAAGGTGCGATATCGCAAGGAGCAGCCGCGAACGATGACTGCACCGTTGCGCGATGTGGCGGCTGCGCTCGACTACGTTCTGAGATACATCGCATCGGATCGTTCGGGCGTGAGTGAGATCAAGAATACAGGGGACGTACACGCGGTGGGACATCGCGTAGTCCATGGCGGAGAGTTGTTCAAGGAATCGACGCTGATCGATGAACGAGTGATTAAGGGCATCGAAGACTGCATCGACCTCGCGCCACTGCACAATCCGAACAACCTCAAAGGAATCACGGCGGCGTACGATCTGTTTGGTAAGGGAGTGCCTCAGGTGGCTGTGTTCGACACATCATTCCATCATTCCATTCCAGATCAGGCGTACCTATATGCCGTGCCTTACCATTTGTATCGCCGGTACCGCATACGGCGATACGGGTTTCACGGGACGTCGCACCGTTATGTTGCTTTTCGCTATCGGGCGCTGCGGGGACTCGCTCGCGAGCAGACGAACATCATCACTCTGCATTTAGGGAATGGATGTTCTGCGGCGGCAATCAAGAATGGCGCGTCGATCGATACCTCGATGGGAATGACGCCTTTGGAAGGATTGGTAATGGGAACGCGTTCGGGCGATCTGGATCCGGCGATTGTGGGAGTTATTGCCCGCAAGGAAGCGATCTCGGCCTCGGAAGTGGATACGCTGCTGAATACGCAGTCCGGGTTGCTCGGGCTCTCTGGGCTCACGAATGACATGCGTGAGCTGCAGGCGGAACTGAAGGAGCACGACGATCGGCGAGTGCGGCTCGCGATCGAGATCTTTTGTTATCGGGCGCGGAAATATATCGGAGCATTCCTGGCTGCGATGGGCGGGGCTGATGCTGTGGTGTTTACCGGTGGGATAGGGGAGAATTCGCCGGACGTTCGCGAGCGTATCTGCTCAGAGATGGAATGGGCGGGGCTTCGCATCGATGCGGCGAAGAATCAGGAGATGGTTGGGCGCGAGGGGATCGTTAGTACACAGGATTCGAAGTTACTCGCTTACGCGATCCCAACGGATGAGGAACTGTTGATTGCGCGCGATACCGTGCGTGTGATTAAGGGCGTGCCGCACCCCTCGTAGGGACCATTCCCTGTCAGCATTCTTGTCGACCCAAGTGGGCGGGCGAAACGCCCGCCCAACAGCTGCCGAGTCGGCGGCACTACTGTTAATACGGCCAAGTCCAGTCTGTGGCTTCCGGCATATCAATCCCGTATTGGTGAGCGTAGTTGCGGCATTCGATTTGCTGGTTCAGGAAACGTTCCTTGGCGTGGCCGCCGATTCTCTGCAGCCTCGGAACACGATCGACAACATCCATCGCGAGGCTGAAGCGGTCGATATTGTTTTCGATCGCAAGTTCTAGCGGCGTGTTAATGCTGCCTTTCTCTTTGTATCCGCGAACATGAATGTTGTGGTGATTGGTGCGCCGATACGCAAGACGATGAATGAGCTGCGGATATCCGTGGAAGTTGAACAGCACGGGCTTATCGGTCGTGAATAAGGAATCGAAGTCGCGATCGGAGAGGCCGTGAGGATGTTCGCTGTTGGGTTGCAATTTGAAGAGATCAATTACGTTGATGAAGCGAATCTTCAGGTCGGGGAATTCGCGACGGAGGAGGTCCGTAGCTGCCAGGGCCTCTTGCGTGGGGATATCGCCGGCCGAGGCCATCACAACATCGGGTTCCCCAGCCTCGTCGTTGCTGGCCCAATCCCAAATGCCAATGCCCTTGGTGCAGTGAATGATGGCCGCGTCCATGCTCATGTATTGCAAATGCTTTTGCTTATCGCAAACGATGACGTTGACGTAGTTCTCGCTGCGCAGGCAGTGATCGGCTACCGAGAGCAGGCAGTTCACATCAGGAGGCATGTAGATGCGGGTAACATTTGCGCTCTTGTTGACCACAACGTCGAGGAAGCCCGGATCCTGGTGCGTGAAGCCATTATGATCTTGCCGCCAAACTGTTGAGGTGATCAGGAGATTCAAAGATGCAATGGCCTGGCGCCAGGTAAGGTGATTGCAGATCTCAAGCCACTTGGCGTGCTGGTTGAACATGGAGTCGATGACGTGAATGAACGACTCGTACGACGATAGGAAGCCGTGGCGACCCGTTAGGAGATAGCCTTCGAGCATGCCTTCCATGGTGTGTTCGCTGAGCATTTCAATCACACGACCGTCTACTGAGAGGTTTCCCCCGTCGCTGTCTTCCGGGAATCGATCTTCGATCCAGAACTTCTTGGTGACGCTGTAGAGTGCGTCCAGCTTATTGGAACTGGTTTCGTCCGGACCAAAAACACGGAAGTTCGCAGCATTTCTCTTCATGATTTCCGCGAGGAATGCCCCGAGGGGGCGGGTGTTCTCAGTTTGAGTTGTGCCCGGCTTGTCGACCTTCGCGGCATAGTCCCGGAAATCCGGCAGACGAAGGGCTTTCTTCAAACGCCCTCCATTCGCGTGCGGGTTGGCGCTCATGCGGCGATCGCCGGTGGGCGACAGCTCACGGAATACTGGGGCCAAATGGCCCTTGCCATCGAAGAACGAATCGGGCATTTGCGAGTGCATCCACTTCTCCAGGATGCGAAGCTGATCGGCATTGGATTTGACAGCAGGAAGCGGAACCTGATGAGCTCGCCAGAAACCTTCGAGGTAGTGACCCTCCATTTGTCGAGGAGCAGTCCATCCCTTGGGAGAGCGCAAAACGATCATGGGCCACCGCGGACGGGTCAGAGCGCCGCGGTCTCTGGCCTCACGGCGGTGCTCCCGAATCTCATGCACGCATTGTTCGACGGTAGCAGCCATGGCCTGATGCATGGTGTCGGGGTCGGATCCTTCAACGAAATAGGGCGTCCAGCCGTATCCGCGGAAAAAATTCTCCAATTCTTCATGCGAGATTCGAGCCAGTAGGGTCGGATTGTCGATCTTGTATCCGTTGAGATGAAGGATGGGTAGAACAGCGCCATCGCGCGCGGGATTAAGGAATTTATTGACGTGCCAAGAAGTCGCGAGCGGCCCGGTTTCAGATTCGCCGTCGCCAACAACCGCAGCAACTATCAGTTCCGGATTGTCGAAAGCGGCACCACACGCGTGCGATAGGACATAACCGAGCTCTCCGCCTTCGTGAATCGAGCCGGGAGTCTCGGGCGTGCAGTGACTGCCAATTCCGCCGGGGAAGGAGAACTGGCGAAAGAACTCGCGTAAGCCGTCTACGTCAAGACTCTTCTCAGGATAAATTTCCGAATAGGTGCCCTCGAGATATGTGGGGCCGAGGACGCCGGGCGCTCCGTGGCCGGGTCCAGCAAGAAAGATCATGTCGAGATCGTATTTTTTGATGAGTCGATTCAGATGGACGTAAATGAAAGAAAGTCCTGGGCTCGATCCCCAATGGCCGAGCAGCCGATTCTTAATGTGCTCCGGCTTCAGCGGTTCTTCGAGCAGGGGGTTTTCGCGCAGAAAAATCATGCCAAGGCTGAGATAGTTGCAAGCTCGCCAGTAGGTTTCGATATTGCGCAGTTCTTCCGCATTGAGCGGTTTGCCATCTACGGTGGATCGCGTGGGAGCGTAGGGTGTGAGTTCCTGAATTTCGGCGGAGGGGCTGGCTTCAATCGTGCTCATAAGACACTCCTTCCGGATAGCCTAGTCCTTGGGCTTAGCGCTGACAACCGTGGAAAATGACAGTCGCAATTTTAGTGGTTAGTTTGAGAACCTGCGAATCTATGCACACGCCGATGCGCCATCGTCTATGGGTTCACCCATGAGCAATGCGACCGGGAAATACTGAAACAGATTACCGAGCGATATGCGTTGGCCCTCACGTTTGACAGTAGGGATGCATTCTCCGGTGAATATATTGTGGTAGCAGGAGGTGTGGAAGCCCGGTAGTTCAAGACTTGTGTCGGCCCAAGCAGCAGGATCGGAGAGGGACTGGAATGAATCTCCCAAAAGCTTCCCGCATAGTCTTGGGACGGCGGCGATTGCGCTCCGCCCCTCGAAGTTTCGAGCAAAGGCGACGACGTGATTTGATTTCTCTCCAGTGGCGAAAAGAGGAATGTAATCGCCACGTTGAAATAGAGCAGCATGTCGCTTACGGATATTCAGAGCTTTCCAAGTGAGGTAAAACTTCGCAGAATTGGCTTCCGGATTCATCGAGATCTCTCCGGAAAACTTGCAAGAAGGAGTCGATCGCTGGAGACTTTCCAGTTCCTTCCTGCGCACCTGATAGTCGATTGGCTGACGATTGTCGGGATCAACAAGTGTGAAATGCAGGAACTCGTTGCCTTGATAAATGTCAGGGACGCCAGGGGATGTGAGCTTCAGGAGTGTCTGCGAGAGGCTGTTGAATGCGGCGACACGAGTGACGCGGTGCTGAAAGTCGTCCAGGTCGTGCAGAAAGCGATTCTTATTTGTCTGATCGAGAATCGCTCGAATGAAGGAGCTTAATGCCGCCTCGTAGTCCGTGTTAGTGTTTGCCCAACTCGTATGATCTTTCGCCTCGCGCACGGCTTTCAGCATGTATTGATCGATTCGATCGACGAAAGCATTCCACCCGGCAACTTCGATAGAACCAGAGGGCCAGGCGCCCACGAGGGTTTGATAGAGGAGATACTCGTCATTGCGAGTCGGCATGGGTAGGCCGTCGATCGAATGCTTCTTGGTACGATTCCAGTCCCGCCAACGGCGGAGATAGAGGCGCCATTCTCCGGGGATTTCCGAAAGAACATTGATGCGCGCTCGAACATCTTCGGATCTCTTCGAATCGTGCGTTGACGTGCTTAGCATTGAGTCGGGCCAATACAAGAGGCGCTCGTGGTTTGCGCGATGGAAGTCGTCTACGCTGATTCCGAACTGACTCGGATTGCCGCCGACGTCGTTCAGGGAGATGAGGCGGTTGTAGCGGTAGAAAGCGGTATCTTCGAGGCCCTTCGCCATGACGGCAGCGGTGACCTGCTGGAACTTCACGGCAATGCGTAGAACGGCGTGTTTGTACCAGCCTGAGTTGCTGCCATTGACGTCGGCGAGGAGGATGCGCTGGACAAAGTCGAAGATACTCAGGTCGGCTGCATTGCTGCGACGCTTGGCCGCTGCGACGGCACGTTGGACGTAGCGGCGGTCATCCTCCGACACGCCGCAGGCGCTGACGTAGGTGCGATAAACGGGGAATTCGGAAATGATTTCAGCTAACGCGCCACGCAATCCGTTAAGAGTGAAGTCGCACGTGTGGCGATCTGCAAGTGCGATCTTGCTGAGAAGGTTGGCGAGCACGTTTAGCTCGCTGGCGAGTACGACTTTCAGGATCAGTTTCTTGCACCGGTAAACCAGATCGGGAAATTTCTCGATGTAGCCGACAAAGGAACGATAGATTCGGTCCATCTTGTCGGCTGAGGCCTGGTCCACAAAGAGTCCGTTGACCAGATTCGCGAACTCATAGCCAGTGGCTCCGTCGACTGGCCAGGTTTCGCGGAGATGCTCTTTGCCGGTGAGAATCTTCTCGACGATCAGATAAGCTTCGCGGTTTTGTGGGTCCAATTCCGCTTTTAGCCGATTCTGCAGATTCTTCAAATACTCGGCAGGATTGTAGAGACCATCGGGGTGATCGATTCGCAGCCCATCGACTTTGCCCTGAGCGACGAGACTCAGGATGAACTCGTGAGTCTGGTTGAATACCGATTCATTTTCGGTTCTGAGGGCGGCAAGATCATTGATATCGAAGAAGCGGCGGTAGTTGATGTCGTCCGCGGCGACTCGCCATTGAGCGAAGCGATAGCTTTGTGCCTTAATCAATTCGTGGATATTGTCGAAGCTGCGGGGATCGTTAGGATTTCCGTTGAATCGATCCACGTTGTCACCGATGAACTTAAAGACTTCGGGTGAACGCGCGCATAGGGCTGCCAGCCGCTTCTTTTGTACTTCCTTTTCCCGGTTCCGCCCGGCGCGTTCCTCAGAAGTTATTCCGCGTCGTTCGGGTAGGTTGCTAAATGCAGTGATGATGCTCTGCAATTCGAGAACATCTTCGTGATTAGCGCCCAATGTTTGTTTCAGGCGCTCGATTTCGAAACCGAGGACGCGGGTGTACTCCCTCGGTGCGATTGGAAAACGATGCTGGAAGTAGAAAATACTAAACTCGCCACGCTCAAGATCGAATTTGAGCTGCAGTTCCCCTTTTTCGAGAGCAGTACCGTATTGGTCGCCTAGAACGGGGACCAGAACCTTGCCCTGGAGTTCATCTTTGATGGGGTCCCAATCGATATCGAAGAAGTCTGCGTACTCAGAGGCCTCTCCGTTTTCGAGGACGTCGAGCCACCAGGCATTATCGCTTCCCATTACGCCCATATGGTTGGGGACGATATCGAGGATCTGGCGCAGGCCGTTGCGGTGCAGTTCCTGAATGAAGAAGTTGTAGTCCTCGGGAGTGCCGATCTCGGGGTTCAGAGAATTATGATCGATAATGTCATAACCGTGCAGGCTTCCCGGACGGGCACGGAGATAGGGAGAGGCGTAGACGTGACTGATGCCGAGCGAACTGAGATACGGGATTATTTCTGCGGCCTGGCGAAAGGTGAACTGCTGGTTCAATTGCAGGCGGTAGGTCCCGGTTGGTATCTGATCCTGCCGCTTCATAATGTGAGTTCGCCTTACTGAGGATTGGACAGAGTTACCTCACTTCCAAAATACTCGGTAAGTGCAATGGGCTCCATAAGGGTTTTTCTGCAGATTTCAAGGGAAAAACCAGATCTACGGCTAACGCTGTTATTGGGTTCGTAAGGCCCAGGTGACGGACCACGGCAGAAGCACACCTTTGGACGGAGATGTGGGTTCGCAATTGCTGCGGTAAAAGACTGTTCCCGAATACGGAGGAGATATTTCGCTGGGCGCATCGGCGAGATTAGCACGCAATTCCAGGCGGGCGTGATCGGCAAAGGTCCAATCGATCGAGAGTACGCGATGATTCCCAGACGATCTGCAGATCACTTCGGCTTTGCCCTTCAGGTGGGGAACAATCACGCGATGGCGCATGGAGAGCAGGTTTCGATAAAAGCTCAACCAAGTCGAGTGCAGCGATACCGACAAGCTCGCCCAGTCCAGTTTCGATTTTAGAAAGCTTTGCTTGTCGTTTGGATCGGGAATGGAATGCCTGACTTCTGGCGAACTGAATTTCGCAAAGCGAGCGAACTCGTTACGCCTGCCACTTGTTACTGCCTCTGCCAGATCGCCTTGATAGTTACAGAAGTATAGAAAAGGCGAGCTCGAGGCGAATTCCTCGCCCATAAATAGCATCGGCGGTGACGGGGCGAGTAAGAGAATCTCCATCGCTGCCCGCAGCGCATGTGCGGGGGCTAGCTGGCAAATACGGTCGCCGAATGCTCGATTCCCGATCTGATCATGATCCTGAAGGAACGAAATAAATGCCGCGAGAGGAAGCTGGGCACTCGGCTCGCCTCGTTTAGCCGAATGGTATTCAGAATAGTCGCCTTGGTATGCGAAGCCTTCACGCAGACAGCGGCAGAGATGCTTGACTGGATCGTGAATGTAATCGGAGTAGTAGCCGTCGGATTCACCAGTAAGCACAACGTGCATCGCATGGTGAATGTCATCGTTCCACTGAGCCGTGTACAGACGTGGTTTGTTCTCGGGGTTGCGGGCAAGATAACGGGAGCCGTTGTCAGCATTCTCGAGGATGAGATGAACATACCGGTCCCGGGTAAGGGTTTGACGTACTGTTTCAGCTAGCTCGGTAAGGATGTCAGGAGTCGAGTCGTCGACGATGGAGTGGACGGCATCAAGGCGCAATCCGTCGAAGTGGTATTCGTCAAGCCAGTAAAGCGCGTTGTGAATGAAGTAGTCCCGTACGACGCGGCTGTCAGGGCCATCGAAGTTGATGGCGTCTCCCCAGGGAGTCTGATGGCGCTTTGTGAAGAACTGCGGCGCGTATTGATGCAGGTAATTTCCTTCGGGACCGAAGTGGTTATAGACGACGTCGAGAAAGATCATCAGTCCCTGCGTATGGGCAGATTGAATAAGTCGTTTCAGGTCTTCGGGTCGGCCATAGCTGCTATCCGGCGCATAAGGCAGAACGCCGTCGTAGCCCCAATTTCTCGTACCGGGAAAATCGGCGACAGGCATCAACTCGATGGCGGAAACGCCAAGTTCGCTGAGATATCCGAGCTTTTGTTCGACGGCCCCAAACGTACCTTCCGGAGTGAATGTGCCGACATGTAATTCGTAGATGACGGCTTCTTCCCACGCTCGGCCACGCCAGTCCGAATCGTTCCAGTCAAAAGCAGCGGCGTTAATGACTTCGCTCGGCCCATGCACATCTGCGGGTTGAAAACGTGAAACAGGATCGGGGACTTTGGTCCCGCCGTTAATCTGAAACCAATATTTCGATCCTTCTTTCGCCTGATCGGTCGTGATCTCAAACCATCCTTTCTGGATGAAAGTCAGCAGGAGGGAGGACTCGCGAGTGTCTTCCAGGAAGAGCTCAACCTCTTTTGCTGCCGGAGCCCAGATTCGAAATCGAACGCGGCCGTCTGGCTGGACCTCGGCTCCGAAGGGCATCCGATGACTACGAATCATGGCGGCGATCCTGGCGAATCTGGTCGCGTTGGCGCTCCACGAGAAGCACAAGAGAACGGGCTTGTAACGGATAATTCGTCAACGCTTCATAGGTCGTACCGCTGCAACTCGCGCACGCCTGGGAAGTGTCGAGAATCGTCATCCATGTCATGGAAGACGCGACTGTCGGCAGAGTAAACGGGACTCCTTCATGATGAGCATTCATCAGTAGGATGAAGTTTTCATCGGTGATGAGTTGGCCGCGATCGTCGATCTCATCGACAGCGGAGCCCGAGAGAAAAAGGCCCAGTGTGCGGGCGTGTTCCTGGTTCCATTCCTCATCGGTCATCTCACGTCCGTCGGGACGGAGCCAGAGGATGTCTTTGACGCCCGCGCCTTTGATGGCGCGGCCCTGGAAGAAATTCCTGCGCCGGAAGACTGGATGATTCTGCCGTATGAAGATGAGCTTTCTCACAAAAGCGATTAAATCCCGCTCAGCATCAAGATTGTCCCAATTCACCCAGCTGATGTCGTTGTCTTGGCAATAGGCGTTGTTGTTTCCCTGTTGAGTTCGCCCCAATTCATCTCCTGCCAGAAGCATCGGGACTCCTTGCGAAAGGAACAACGTCGCCAGAAAATTACGTTTTTGCTTAGCGCGCAGGGCATTGATTGCGGCATCCTCGGTCGGGCCTTCCGCGCCACAATTCCAGCTTCGATTGTTGTCGGTGCCATCGCGGTTTTCTTCGCCATTGGCTTCATTGTGCTTGTGGTCGTAGCTGACCAGATCGTGCAGCGTGAATCCATCGTGGGCGGTGACGAAGTTGATGCTGGCGTATGGACGACGTCCGCTGCGTGCATAAAGGTCGCTGGATCCCGTGACACGATAGGCCAACTCGCCGATCTGTCCGCCGTCGCCCTTCACGTAGGAGCGCACGGCGTCGCGATAGCGATCGTTCCACTCGGCCCATCCGACAGGAAATTTACCGACCTGGTAACCGCCTTCGCCGAGGTCCCAGGGCTCGGCGATCAGCTTCACCTGTGACAAGACAGGATCCTGGTGAATGATGTCGAGAAACGCGCCCAGCTTATCAACTTCATGCAGCTCACGGGCAAGCGTCGCCGCCAGATCGAAACGGAAGCCATCGACATGCATTTCGAGGACCCAGTAGCGAAGGCTGTCCATAATGAGCTGAAGCACGCGCGGGTGGCGCATGTTCAACGTGTTGCCCGTGCCTGTGTAATCGGTGTAGTAGCGAGGATTATCGGAAGGGATCCGGTAATACACGGAATTATCGATGCCCCGGAACGAAAGCGTGGGCCCGAGCTGATTACCTTCGGCGGTGTGGTTGTAGACCACATCGAGAATGACTTCGATTCCCGCCGAGTGCATCGTCTTAACCATGGTCTTGAATTCGTTGATGGAATTCGTCGCTAGATAACGGGACATTGGAGCGAAGAATCCGATGGTGTTATAGCCCCAGTAATTCCGCAGGCCGCGTTCAGCGAGTTGGCGATCGTCGACGAAGTAGTGGACGGGCATCAACTCAACGGCCGTGATGCCGAGTTTGAGCAGATGGTCGATGGCCGGGCCGGTTCCGAGGCCAGCATATGTTCCGCACAATGCTGGAGGAACACGGGGATGCCGCAGAGTGAATCCGCGGACGTGCATTTCGTAGATCACGCTCTTGTGCCAGGGTGTGCGCGGCAGACGGTCGGTCCCCCAGGTGAAAGCGGCATCGACGACCGCGGCTTTCAGCATGCCGGGAGCGCTGTCGCGGCGGTCCATGGAAAGATCGGCATTGCGATGCCCAACGCGATAGCCGAAGTGCGAGTCGCTCCACTTGAGATCGCCGACAATCTGCTTGGCGTAAGGGTCGATGACCAATTTGTGCGGATTGAAACGATGCCCCTTGTTTGGCTCGTATGGGCCGTGAACCCTGTATCCGTAGATGAGGCCGGGGCGGGCTTCGGGCAAGTAGCAATGCCAGACCTGGTCGGTTTGTTCCTTAATGCGGATGCGGTGGAGCTCGCGGCGGCCGGCGGAGTCGAAAAGGCAGAGGTCGACGGCCTCGGCATGTTCGGAAAAGATGGCGAAGTTGACGCCTTCGCCGTCCCAAGTCGAGCCGAGCGGATAGGGTCGGCCCGGCCAGACAATGGGTTGAGTCTGAATGACCATTTGTCGCTAACCGGGCTTAGCCGGTCTGGCTCCTCGTTCATCAAGAGTAGGACTTGAAAACCAGAGCGGTCGAGCCGCGTCTTGCCAAGTCAGGAAAAATGTTCAAGTGGAAGATGAGTTCAGGGGGCTTAATGTTGCTTGGCACTTTGAGAACTCGCGCGCTAACCGGCCCGCGCTGAGTCTCCCAGCCAGGAGGCGAGGCCTTGAAGAGGCTCGATATGGTCGCAAATGATTTTCAGAGCGCCGAGCAGCGGGATGGCGAGGATCAGGCCGGAAGCTCCCCAGATCCACGACCAGAACAAGAGTGAGAGGCTCACCACGAGAGGATTCAGACTTAAACGCGATCCGATCACTTTCGGGTAGGTGACATTCATGGTTACGATGTGCATTCTCACGACTGTGCTGAAGACGGTGAGAAGTCCTGCTTTATGAAGTGTGCCAAATCCGCGGATCAACGGAGGAATCAGCGCCAGAAAGACTCCGAGATAGGGGACCAATGTGGCGAATCCGCTGATCAGTCCTATGAAATAAAAGTACTGGATGCCGAGATACCAGAAGACGATGCCGCAGACGACCGCCGTGCCGAGGCCGACGATGAAGTTGGCGAGTATGTACGTGCGGATCATCCCAGAGATACTGCCAACGGTACGATGCGCCAGCAGGCGGTGTTCTTTGCGGAAGAGGCGGACGGTGCTGACATACACATGCTCTTTGGATGCGAGCATGAAGTAAACGAGAAAAGGAACAAAGCCTACCGCCAGAATTGCGTCAGCGATAGTTGCGTTTTTTTCGGAGATGACCCTGGTTACACCTTGTGGTTGCTCAATCTGCACGGCGATTGGCTTCTGACGGGTCTTGGGCTCGACTACGGAGCGGGCCTGATCCGCTAGTTTGTCGATTTTCGATTCGAACACTTCCGAGGTTTTCTCTGAGCGATGCAGTGTAGCGTGGCAATTCTTCGGTGAAATCAAGAGCGCGATTGTAGGAGACGTAGAAGGTGCCGATGGCCAGAACCACCGCCGCCGTGATCACCAGGAAAGCTCCGATGGAGCGTCGCACGTGCAGTCGAACCAACGCCGCAACTATCGGTTCCAGAACGTAGGCAATTAACACTGAGGCCAGGGCCGTTACCAGGACGAGTTTCAAAAGATAGATAAGCCCGATCGTCGCCATGATGGCGACTACGATCTGGCCACTGTTCCGGCCTTGACCGATGCCTGGAGGATTTCTACCTCTTCGGCAGCTTGCTCCACAATGTCGACTGCGTCTGGCTGAGAAGAAAGAGACTTCGCGACAGCATCCTCAGCCCGATTTTGATTCAGGGTTGCGGTGTCCACGTAGTTAGTCCGAATTCAGTGTGAGGTTTAAGACAGACTTCCGGCTATACGGTGCTGACTGCAATCAGCTGGAAGTGAACACTGAGAGGCTTATGGAGAAAAGGGCCCCGGGTTACGAGTTTCTTAATTCATCGAGAACGTTGCCGGACGAATCGAGCAATTGAATTTGCAACGCAGGCACGCCGAACGCGTGCGTCGAGCAGCTTAAGCAGGGATCATAGGCTCGGACTACCGCCGAGATACGGTTCAACATGCCTTCGTTGAGGCGAGTGCCGTCGATGTAGTGCTCGGCAACCTGCTGCACACTGCGTCCCATGGCCAGATTGTTGTGACCGGTTGCGACGATGAGGTTTGCCCAGGTAATCGCGCCTTCTTCATTCACTTTGTAGTGATGAATGAGCGTGCCGCGGGGAGCTTCGATCATGCCGACGCCCTCGAGCGCGTTCACTCCAGCGGTGGCGCGCACGTGCGTATCGATAATGCGAGAGTCGTCGAGCAGTTGCTGAATTCTTTCGAGAGCGTAGACGATCTCAATCAGCCGTGCATAGTGAAACAGGAATGCGCTGTGTGCGACGGTGCCATAACGCTGGTGGAATTCGGTGAATTCGGCATCGGCTGCCGGAGTGCCGCATTGGCTGGCAGCATTTAATCTCCCCAGCGGGCCTACACGATAGATTCCGGACGGATAGCCAAGCGGTTTAAAGTACGGCGCTTTCAGATACGAGTCGCGAAGGCTTGCCTCGCCGATGAACCCTGAGTAATCCTCGGCGGGAACGTAATCTTCGACGATTTCTCCGGCTGCATTACGGAAGCGCAGGCCACCATCATACAGCTGCAGATTTCCTTTGTAGTCGACCAGGCCTGCATACATCGTGGGGAATGAACCGAAAAATTCAATTTCTTCTCTAAATGTGTCGAGAGCCCCCTTGAAGAACTGAATCGTGCGCTCCGCAATGGATCTCGCTGTCGGAAGAGCGGCAAGGATGCGATCGCGCGTGGCCTGGGGCATCGAGGAGGCAACGCCGCCGGGGACGATCCATGCAGGATGAACGCGTTCCTGCGCGAGAGCTTCGATGATCGACAAGCCAAATTTTCGAAGCTCGATACCATCGCGGGCTAACTCGGGGTGATCGGCGATTACGCCGAGAACGTTGCGGGAGGCGGGATTGGACTCCATGCCTAACAGAAAGTCTGGGGAAGACAGGTAGAAGAAGCTGAGCGCGTGCGATTGGACAATCTGCGCGAAGTGCACCAACTCTCGAAGCTTTTTCGCCGTGGGTGGGATGCGTACGGCCATGATCGAGTCGCAGGCTTTAGCGGAGGCCAGAAGATGGCTGATGGGACAAATTCCGCAAATGCGGGCGGTGATGCCTGGCATCTCGTAAAATGCGCGGCCTTCGGTGAACTTTTCGAATCCGCGGACCTGGGTGACGTGCAGTTCGGTATTGGCGACGTGTCCCTGATCGTCAAGGGAGATGGAGATCTTGGCGTGTCCTTCAATGCGGCTCACGTGGTCGATGGTGATGCGCTTCATGACACGCTCCTATCCGAATTTCACCTTCAGGTTGGAATCAGGTTTCTTGTTGTCGAGCAGGTCGCTGATGACGCCAAATATCGCCTTTGCGGGCGGCGGACAGCCCGGCAAGCAGAGATCGACTTTCACAAATTCGCGTACGGGCCGGGCCTGCTTTAGTAAGGCCGGAACGCGATCCGTGGGAATGGATTTCTTCGCGTCAGAGCCCTCGATGTAGACGCGTTGCAGAAGTTTCTGCACGGGCACCGAATTCCGCATGGCCGGGACGTTGCCAGTGACAGCGCAGTCGCCCATCGATAGCAAGATCTTGGTTCGCTGCCTGATCTTCTGGATCTTGTTGAGATCGTCCTGCGAACTGACCGCGCCTTCCACCAGAGTGAGATCGACGTCTTCGGGAAATTCCTGCGCGTCGACCAAAGGCCCATAGACAATGTCGATCCGCCGGGCGAGCGCGATGATCGCTGCATCCATGTCGAGCAGAGACATGTGGCAACCCGAGCACCCGTCAAGCCACACAGTCGCCACTTTTACCTTTTTCATACCTGCCCTCCTCTGCTGTGTACAAGCGACTTGACGGCATCGATCTTCTTGACCATCTCGGCGACGGCCCAGCCCTTTTCAGCAAGGGCTCCCGTTGGACAGGCATTCACGCACTTCCCGCAACTTGTGCAGGTTGAGGTCTTGCCCCACTTCTCATTCATTTCGCTGACGATGCGGGCGTGAATTCCGCGGGAAGTCAGCTCCCAAACGTGAGCTCCTTCGAGCTCGGCGCAGACTCGAACACAGCGCGTACATAGGATGCAGCGGTTGTGGTCGAGTACGAAGCGCGGGTGCGACATGTCGAGAGAGAGTTTGGGATAGTTGTAGGCGAGACCGACGGTATTGATGCCGAAGTTGCTGGCCATGTTTTGCAGTTCGCAATGATCGTTCGAGACGCATACGGCGCAGACGTGATTACGCTCAATGAGCAGCAGTTCGATGGAAATTCGGCGATAGCGCGTCAGCTTCGGCGAATTTGTCGTCACTGACATGCCCTCCTGGATCGGCGTAGTGCAGGCAGGGAACAAGCGCTCCGATCCCGAAACTTCGACAAGGCAAACGCGACAGGCACCGACAGGGGTCAAGCCATCCAGATCGCAAAGAGTAGGAATGTACTTGCCGTTGGCTTTTGCCGCCTGAAGGATGGTTTGTCCCTCGGGCGCGCTGATTAGTTCTCCATCGATTCGAATGGACAGTTTCTTTTGCGGCAAGGTCCCTCCTTCGAGCTAACTCACAGTGACGGCCTTCACGTCGCAACGCAGACAGCGGCAACTTTCGTCGAGTGCTTCCTCCTGATCGAGTCCGCCAACTACCTCTTCTTGCGAGCGTACGCGTGAGGGAGCGGGAAGTTCGCGTCCGGAGTGACGGTGATTCGGACTGGGCTCTTCGGGGGGAGTTTGATCGTATTCGAAGCGCGGATACAGACTCTGCCAGCGGTCTGTTTCGGTCAGTTGCAAGTCGATGCTGCGGGCCGCCTGCTTGCCATAAGCCATGGCGTTGGAGACGTTCGATGCGCCTGTCACAAAATCCCCGCCGGCGTAGAAGCGAGCACGGCTGGTTTCGAGGGTGAAGCGGTTGACCTCGACCGTTCCACTTTCCTTAAGGACAAGCCCGGACGCTCGGGCGAAATCGAGGTCTACAGTTTCACCGATGGCGAAAATCACGGAGTCACAGTCGAAGCGCTGAACCTCATCGGTTGCAATGGGCTTTCTCCGGCCGGAGGAATCGTATTCACCGAGCCGAGTCTTGACGATCTCGATGGCTTTTACGTTTCCTTTGGCATCGCCGATCACGCGGTGCGGCGCGGCGAGGAAGACAAATCGGGCTCCTTCTTCTTTCGCGGCGGTCGTCTCCTCTTCTATGGCGGGCATGTCTTTGCGTTCGCGGCGGTAGAAGACTGTTACGTCACAGCTCTTGCGCAGTGCGGTGCGGGCGGAGTCGATGGCGGCATTGCCTCCGCCGATGACGGCGACGCGGCGACCCAGTGCGACTTCCTGGTTGGCCGCGATCGCCTCAAGAAAGTTCAGAGCGGGATAGACACCCTTTAATTCCGTTCCGGACTGGTAAACCCACGATTCTTTCCATGTACCTATCGAGAGAAAAATCATGTCGAATTGATCGTCAAGATCGTTCAGAGCGACATCGGTGCCAATGCGGGTGTTGAAGACGAACTTCACTCCGAGGCGCTCGATGAGTTCGATCTCCTGCCGCAAAAAGGATTTCGGCAGGCGGTATTCGGGAAGAACGAAGCGCAGCATGCCGCCCGCTTCGGACTTGCTGTCGTATACGGTGACATCGTGGCCGAGCATCGCCAGGTAGAACGCTGCCGTGAGTCCAGCCGGCCCGGCGCCGACAACCGCGATTTTCCGTCCTGTTGCTTCCAGCTTTCGCGAGATGATGGCCTTGATCATGGGCTCGTATCTGTCGGAGGAGAAAATCGAGTCGGCGATGTAACGGTGAACCTCGCGCATGTTAACGGACTGATCGACGGTCTGGCGGCGGCAGCGGCTATCGCAGGGGTGCTGACAAACGCGCCCGGTCGAGGAGGGAAGTGGATTGTCGAGAATGACCGAGAGGAACGCTTCTTCCAAACGCTCTTCCTTATAAAGCTGCAGGAAGCGCGGAATGTTCATGTGAAGCGGGCAGCTGTTCTCACACGGAGAGAGGGCGAGTTCCTCGCAGACACCCGCAGCGCAGCGATTCGCGAGAATGTGATCCTCGAACTCGTTCCGGAAGTGACGCAGAGTGGTTAGGACGGGATTCGGCGCTGTTTGGCCGAGACCGCACAGGGAACAATCACGGATGTAGCGGCTGAGTTCATCGAGCAGTTCTAGGTGGTGCGGAGTGGCTGCACCTTCCGTGACGCGATTCAGGATGCGGAGGCATTTGTTCAGTCCGACGCGGCACGGAATGCATTTGCCACACGATTCGGAGTGCGTGAACTCAATGAAGTAGCGCGCGACGTCGACCATGCAGTTGTCTTCGTCCATTAAGACCATGCCACCCGAGCCCATGATTGATCCGAGTTGCGCCAGGTTTTCGTAGTCGACGGGAGTGTCGAACATTTCCTGGGGAATACAGCCGCCGGAAGGGCCGCCGGTTTGCACCGCCTTCACTTGGCGATCGCCGACAGCGCCTTCGCCGATGTCGTAGATGAATGTCTTGAGTGTCGTGCCGAGAGGCATTTCGACCAGACCGGTGTTCTTCACCTTGCCGACCAGCGAGAAGACTTTCGTGCCAGAGCTCTTGGGACTGCCGGTCTCAGTGAACCACGCCGGACCGCGCATGACGATGGGGGCGATGTTGTACCAGGTTTCAACGTTATTAATGTTGGTTGGCTTGCCCCAGAGACCTTTTTGCGCGGGAAATGGCGGACGCGGACGAGGTCTTCCGGCTTCGCCTTCAAGAGAAGCGATCAGGGCGGTCTCTTCGCCGCAAACAAATGCTCCGGCGCCTTCGACCAATTCAATATCAAACTTGAAACCGCGTCCGAGGACGTTTTCGCCGAGCAGTCCATACTCGCGAGCTTGCTCGATGGCGCGGTTCAGACGATGGACTGCGAGAGGATATTCCGCACGAACGTAGATAATGCCTTCGGTCGCGCCCATGACGTATCCGCCGATGATCATGCCTTCGAGAAGAGAGTGTGGATCGCTCTCGATCTCGTTGCGGTTCATGTACGCGCCGGGATCGCCCTCGTCGGCGTTGCAGATGATGTATTTCGGTTCGGCTTTCGCCTTGGCGAGGAACTCCCATTTATTACCCGTGAGGAAGCCGGCGCCGCCGCGGCCCCGCAACTTGGACGCTTTGATTTGTTCGATTACGCTGGCAGGATTCGCGTCGATGAGAACCTTATAGAGTGCCTGGTATCCGCCGACTGCAATGTATTCTTCAACATCGTCCGGATTGATGATTCCGCAATTGCGCAGGACGATTTTCTTCTGTCCTTTGAAGAACGGGACCTCGTTCCAAGATGGCACCTCGGGATAGCCTGAGCCGTAGCGGATGTGACCGGTGATGTGATCCCATTCCTCGATCTTGCAGTAAATGAGATCAGGAGTGAGATTTCCTTTGGTGAGATCGTGGAGCAGGCGTCCGGCATCGTTGGCTTGCACTTTTCGCAGAATCACCACTGGGTTGCCGGGTAAGCGAAGGCTAACTAGAGGTTCCTGGAAGCACGCCCCAAAGCAGCCCACGGCGGCCAGGACAATGTCATCCCCACTTTGCTCCATGGCCTGGGCGAATGCGTGGTAGAGGCTCTCGGCACCGTTGCCCCTGCCACATGTGCCCATGCCAACTGTGACCCTGGGAACAGAAGGCACCAGTTTGGCGAGCCCCGCCTCTCGAACAGCATTGAAAGCTCCAATGTCCTGGATACGAGGCATGTTACTCTCCTGCCCGGATAGTAGCGATTTCGCGTTGCACTGTACGCTCAGTGGCGTGTCCGCAGATGCGGTGGTTTACTTCGACGACGGGCGCCATCGCGCACTGGCCGAAGCAGGCAACGGTGCGCACGGTGAACTGACGATCTGCCGTGGTGAGCAGAAGCTTGTCGCTACTGCCATCTTCGGATTCTCCGTTTTCAAGCCCGAGTCCCAGTTCCAACCGGGCGCCCTGCAGCAGATTGCGGGACCCGCGGGTGTGACACGCGGTACCGCGGCAAATGCAGATGGTGTTCTCGCCCTGTGGCTGCAGGTTGAAGAGCGCGTAGAACGTAACAACGCTGTAGATGCGCGCAAGAGGCAGGTCCATTTTGGCGGCGATGTAGCGCAATGTTTCGAGCGGAAGATATTTGTGGCGATCTCGGTCCTGAGCTGCTTCTAAAATTCCGAGCAGAGCCCCGGGACGCCCACGACGACTGGCGATCTGCTTATCGAGGAAGACTTGTTCTTCGGTGGGAATGCTGGAAAGCGAGAGTGCGTCCATGAGACTCCTTCAGAGGTGGACTCGCCTCAGCTTCAATGTAATGAGCCAGCATAGAGAAGTACCGTTGGTGGAAGCACAGAAAGGGGTGACAACAATCACAGGCTTCCGCAGTGATTGGAATCACCCTTATATTGAAGAATTCGATGAGGCTTTATCGATTCGAGATAATGAAGTTGATCGTTGCGTTCTGATTTCCGCCTACGGTCACGGTTTTCTCCCAACTCTTCGGTTCGGAGAAGACCGGGCGGTCGACTTTCTTCTCCGTCAGGACGTCGAATGACTGTTCTTTGCCCATCAGGCTCCAGCCCTCGTGCCACGCGACGATTTGATAAGTGCCGGGCGGAACATCTGTGAACTCGAAGCGCCCGCTCTCATCGGTCACAGCGTAGTAAGGGTGCCGAACGACCATCATTTCTGCGTTCATCCAGACGTGCCCACCATTGCAACGCAGGTTGACAAGGCCCGGTGTTGGCATGGGACGCGATCTCGGCTGGTTGGGGAAAGGGAATGGAAGGTTATAGGTTGCGGCGCCATCCATGTGGATGGTGTGCAAAGTGGAGTCGGAACTTACCATGGTCAGGTTCTCATTTACCGGAACCAGCAGAATGTGGGGCACATAGCGGCAAGCCTTCTGGTCAAGATGACGCTGTTGCGGCGGCAGATCAAAGGCTTTGCCGCTCGAAACATTTCTGAGATAGACGATCGTGTTAGCGACACCGGCGTCCGGACCGATGATCAAACGGTCCAGAGGAGTGTTTTTGTTGCCGTCGGGATCACAAATTTTGGCATCTTTGGTGACCGGCATCTCCAGAGCGCGAGGCACAAGGCCCGACCACTTTACCGTGCCGGAGATCGTGCCTCCGTCGACTACATTGATGACCTTGTAATCTTGTCCAAACGCTGCGATCGCAGCTCCGATGACTAATACGACGGTGAGTCTCCGCATAATGACTACCCCTTACGCCACGGCCCGCATGCCGTTGGCAATTTGCTTGGCATGTTGCATCCGCAGGCGCGGAGTCCGCCGGGAGAGTGTCGGAATCTGTGCTTTTGCGGTCTAGCTGATATCCAATGGGGAACCGCACAGGGGACGGTTGTGATTGGAATCACATCTAATGTGCTCCCTTTGGTAAGAGGCGTCGAGATTACTGAAGTGTTGTTTTTCGCAACAAAGGTTAACGCCTTGAACGTTCTCAACCTATTGTTTTTGTTGTGCTTACCGCCTATATTGGGTTAACCGGTACAGTTTCTTGCGTACTTCATTCATTCCATGAGTGCATTCGGCTGGCCTTCTGCTTTGAGAAGTACGACTGTCTTGATGTTGTCCTGGATAGGGGCGGTTCTTTTCTCATCTGCGCAGGCAAGTGCTCTGGGGCAGAATTCTGCGACCACACGGGCTAAGATTGCGCACAGTTTTTTGCTGAACAAGTTTTACGACACTCCGACGCCTTTGCCAGCCAGCCAGCCTGGAGATCTGATCCGATCGGTCGAGTTCGATGGATACGATCTGCCCGGAGATATCTCTGCGGTTCGGATTCTTTACCACTCAGTTTCAGCCAGCCACGTTGACGTTCCCGTGTCAGGCGTGGTTCTGGTTCCGGACAAAAAGCCGCCTTCTGGAGGCTGGCCCGTCATCGCCTGGGCCCATGATGTGAATGGCGTCGGCCGCACTTGCGCTCCGTCTCTCGATCGAAACCTGCGGAACGGATCATTTCTATCAATGTATGTTCAGTTGGGGTATGCGGTAGTCGCTACCGATTATGCCGGTCTGGGCAGTGATACGAGGTCGGCTTTTGCGGACATGAAGTCTAATGCGGCGGATGTAATCTATGCAGTGGCAGCGGCACGCCATGGCGTACCGCAACTAGGGATGCGTTGGGTGGCTATGGGAACAGGGGAGGGAGCTATGGCTGCTGTGGCCGTCGGGGAGCGGGAGCGCGAAGTTCACGACGAGGGCTATCTAGGTAGCATTGCGATTTCCGGGCTGCAGGACTTGCGGGAAGAATACGAGCATTCGAACGCGGTTTCTATGAAGGCTCTGTTGGAATTAATGTACGGTGTCGCGACTGTATTTCCCGCGTTTCAGCCTGCTGCAGTGTTGAACCCTGCTGGATTGTCTTTATATAAGCGCATCGCAAATGAATGCGCCGAAAATGGTGCTGCATTTACCGATTCGAGTGCTGATCCAGTGGGGCAAAAGTGGAACGGCGATCCGCTTATCCAGGCTTATTTCGACCGAAATCGCCTTGGGGTATCCGCCGCTAAAGCTCCGATTCTGGTGCTCAGCAGCCAAGCCGACTCGCATGCAGGTGACACACGCGAGATTGTCAGTCGCCTATGCGCTGTGGGAGACAAGGTGCAATTCGACAATTATCCGGGTAGCGATCCGGGAACCCTGATTGGGGATTCGGTACGCGATCAGATCCAATGGATTGAAGGGGCCTTTGCGGGCAGATCGGCGCGTAACGATTGCTCTTCCCGACCCTGAATGTTGGTTTCGCTTAACGCCGGTAAATCATCATTACCGTGAGCACGACCGGAAGGTACAGTACAGAAGCGTGGAGCAGGCCACTGGCCCCGGTCTTCGCCGATTTCATTAGCCGCAAGACGTAATAGAGCAGGAATGCCCCCGGCAGCAGCATGCCCATCAGATATAGAGGTCCTACTGGTCCGGCTAGCGGAAGGGAAGTGATCAGGATCAGAGCGAGAGTGAATACGAGAATCTCGGCGCGAGTGAAGCGCGAATCGCGATCGAATTCGGGAAGCATTTGATAGCCAGCCCGGGAATAGTCCTCGCGGTACATGAGAGCAATCGCGAGAAAATGGGGGAACTGCCAGAGGAAAAGCACGGCAAACAGAATCCAGGCTTGGCGGTCCAGAATGGAACCAGCGCCCGCCCATCCGATCAAAGTTGGCATGGCCCCAGGGAATGCGCCGATCATCGTACAAAGGGGGGTCTTCCGTTTGAGCGGCGTGTAAACGAACAAATAGGACAGCAACGTCGAGATGGCGAGCAGGGCTGAGAGAGTATTGACGGCGAATGCGAGATACAGACCTCCAGCTACGCTAAGCAGAATCCCAAAAATCAGGGCTTCGCGGCTGCTCACCCGTCCGGCTGGAAGAGGACGGCGGGCGGTCCGGCGCATCTGGGCGTCCCAGGTCCTTTCCATCCATTGATTTAACGTCGCCGTGCCGCTAGCGACGAGAAGCGTTCCAATGAGTGTGCTGATGAGACCGGCAATGTGCAATGGGCCGCGTGAAGCCATATAGTACCCGGCCGAAGTGGTCATCAAGATCAGCAGATTTATCTCTGGCTTGGTCAGCGTGTAGTAGTCGCGCGCTTTGGAACGGAAGCTATTCATATCGGTCAGATTCGCCCTAAGTCCTGAGGTCGCCATATTACCAGTCTTGGCCCCGTTCGTTGGAGTCGATATCACGCCGAATTTGATTTGTTCTGCGGTGGACTAACAGGATCAAACCGACGGAGCCGAGTGTGGGTGGGATGATCAAGATCAGAATTCCGCTGCGCAAGGCCTGAATCATCTTCGAACCGGAAGACGCAGCCTGCGTATAACAAAGGGCGCAACTCTGGGAAAAAGCGGGAATGGGAGCCGCGATTGCAAGTAACAGGAACAAGCCCAGTAATAGCCTACGCACGCAAGAAGGCGAATTTTGATTGAACCTCTTCACGGCTGCACGACTCCCGGTTTCGGCTGAGCATAAGGAGCGCCGGTCTCCATGCGGTTGCTGTCGGTCCAACCATACTGTAAGCCACCCATGACGGCGACCATGAAGATCACGACAAAAAGGAACCAGCTCCGCTTTTCGGCCCAGAGATGCATGAAGAACATGACGGCGATGCCGGCTTCAACAATGGCAACCAACAACATGCGCTCGAACGCCGCCGAGGTATCGAGGTGGAGCGAAGCAATGTAAAACTGGAGAGCTGCCAGAATGAGAAGGCAAACGTAGATCGCGTAGTACTTGCCTACCCTGTCGGTGTACTTTGCTTCCGGACTGCCGGGATGAACATCAGGTGCGTCCATAGTTTCTCTCTCCAGACCGTTTTAGTGAGCCATGTTCAGCAGGTACACAAAGGGGACAACGAACATCCATACCAGATCGACAAAGTGCCAGTAGAGGCCGGCGACTTCAATGTCTTCCGCTGTGCGATGGCCAGCTTTCCAACTGAGTCCGATGACCAGGAGCGCGATCACTCCGCCTGTGACGTGCAAGAGGTGAAGGCCGGTGATTGAAAAGAATACAGAGCCGAAAAGGGAAGTTCCCCAGGGATTATGAGACAGGGTCATACCGCGGTCGATCAACTCCAGCCACTCACGAATATGCAGCAGGGCGAAAATAACCCCGAGCACCATGGTGATCATGGTCCAGCGGAATGCGCCGGACCGGTCGGCAGCCTTCGCGGCCCGGACCCCGAGGAGCATGGTCAAACTACTGGTGAGCAGAATGAACGTCATCAGGATCGCATTCGTCATGCTCTCAAAGGGCCGAGGCCAGTTGGCGCTTCCGTTGCGCAAGAATCCGTAGGCGACGAGGCATCCGGCGAAGGTAGCTGCATCAGCGATGATGAAGAGCCACATCGCCATCTTTTTGGCCGGTACTGTAAAAGGCGGCAGCCCCTCAACCATACCCGGCGGATGGTGGTGTACATGAGATGCCATTGTCATATCTGCTTGGCTCACGCGGCCTCCTGTCGGTCGACTACAGTTTCATCCAAAGCAACAAAAGCAGGTACACCCAAAGAACGTCCATGAAGTGCCAGTACCGCGAAGTTGCATCCAGCGTCGCTCGCCGCAAGGAAGCGGTGTTTAATTTGGCCGTCACGCGAACCAAGCCCCCTAATCCTCCGATCAAGTGCAAGGCGTGGGCAGCGGTAAATACGTAGAAGAAAGAACTGCTTGGATTGGTCGCCAGATAGAGTCCCTGTGCACTGAGTTGGCGCCACGCGAGGTATTGGCCAGCGACAAAAGCGAAACCCAATCCAAGGGTGAGGTAAAGCCAGCGTGCAGGATTGGCAATGCCAACACGGCCCGCAGCCATGAACGAGGAGACACGCTTGCGCGCGACTTCCAACGTCACACTGCTGGCCAGAAGAATCAACGTGTTTAGGTAAAGGATTGCAGGAAGGGTGAAATGGCGCCAGTCGTTTGAGCCATCCTTCCGCACCACCAAGGCACTGGTCAACGCGGCAAATGTCATTCCAATTGCCGCGAGGGCCACCCAGATGCCCGTAGATGCCGGCGGAGGCGCATATTGCTGCTTGGTTCGCGGAAGACCGCCAGCCGGAACCATGTTGCGAAAATTGCCACTGCCGCCAACGTTTACCGGCCGGCTTTCTAGTTTTGGCGGCTCATGAACTGTCGTTGCCATTTCCATGACTCCCAGGGTCTTCGAAGCTAGGCTTCGTCTCGTACTGAATGAATCTGTTCGGGCGAGTCTTGCATTACATAGTCGCCAGTAGAGCCCTCGACGCCATACTGATAGGGATCGTGGTAGACGACCGGCAGTTTTCCTCCGAAGTTATCGAACGGTGGCGGAGATGAAGGCGTGCTCCATTCGAGCGATGTTGCCTCCCAGGGATTCGCCGGCGCCGGTGCTCCCTTGAAGCGGCTATAGAAGAGGTTGAACACGAAGATGAGTTGTGCTGCGCCAGTGACGAGCGCGGCAATGGTGATGAACCGGTGCAGCGGAATCAGCGGTTGCATGTAATCCACGACGAATGCCTGATAGCGGCGGACATTTCCTGCCAGCCCGAGATAGTGGAACGGCATGAATATGCAATAGGTCCCGACGAACGAGAACCAGAAGTGAACCTTGCCCAGAGTCTCGTTCATCATGCGGCCATACATCTTCGGAAACCAGAAGTAGGTTCCAGCGAAGATGCCAAACATAGCGGCGACGCCCATCACCATGTGGAAGTGGCCGACAACGAAATATGTTGCATGGACCATGATGTCGATTGAGGGCTGAGCCAGGAAGAATCCGCTGACTCCGCCAGCGATAAACATCGAGATGAAGCCCAAAGCAAAGAGGGAAGCGCTGTTAATGCGCAGTCTTGCCCCATACAAGCTTCCCAGCCAGATCAGCACAACGATTGTTGATGGAATCGTAATGATCAGAGTCGGGAATGAAAAAACGATTGAGGAAACTGGATTCATCCCACTGACGAACATATGGTGCCCATACACCATGTAACTGAGTACCGCGAGGGCCCCGAATGAGTAGATCAGCGTGCGATGGCTCAGCATCGGACGGCGCATGTTCGCGACGAGGACGTGGGACACGATGCCCATGCCAGGAACGATAGCGATGTAAACCTCGGGGTGTCCGAAGAACCAGAACAGATGCTGCCACAGCAGAGTCGATCCGCCGGCATGGGGCTGGAGTTGGTCATTGATCACCAGGTTCGAAGGGACAAAGAAGCTGGTTCCGGCGACATGGTCGAGGATCAGAAGGATGCAGGCGGGCATCAGCACTGCGAAAGCCGTCAATCCCATGATCGAGGTGATGAACCAGCCCCAGCTGCTGATCGGCAATCGCCACATACTCATGCCCTTTGTGCGCATGTCGAGTGTCGTGGTGATGAAATTCAGTGAACCCAGCAATTGGCCCATGCAGAAGATCGCAATCGAGGTGGCCCACAGGACGACGCCCATGCCTTCACCTGGGCCTCCAACAGAGCCGACCGCACTCAGGGGAGCATATTGAGTCCAGCCACCCAGCGTCGGACCATCGCTAACAAAGAAAGAAGCGATCAAGACGATGAATGCAGTCAGGGTGACCCAGAACGACATCATGTTGAAACGGGGGAAGGGCATATCTTCCGCGCCCACCTGAATGGGCAAGAAGTAATTGCCGAATGCGGCGAAGGGAGCGGTAGTCAGCACAAAGAAGACCATGATGGTGGCGTGCATGGTCATCAACTGGAGGTAATACTCGGGCGTCATCACATTGCCGGGCGCGCCGTTGGCAGACAGGAGGTGCAGCCCTGGAATGGCAAAGTTGGTCCATCCCAAGTGGATGCGCATGAGCCAGGACAGAAACATTCCCACCATGACGGCGACGAGGGCCAATCCGTAATACTGCTTGCCGATCACCTTGTGATCCAGACTGAAGACATGCTTCCGGATGAAACTAGTGGGGGCCTGATGAGCCGCATGTGCTGTTTCGTGCATTTGAGACCTCGAGAGGATTTACCGTGAGCTGAGAAACGCCTACTGCAACGCTGCCTGCTTCTTCAACCAGTTGTCGTAGTCTTCCTGTGACAACACGGAGAGATACGCTTTCATGTTGTAGTGTCCGAGACCGCAGAGTTGGGTGCAGACGATCTCATAGCGGCCGATCTTGGTTGCAGTGAAATGGACAGAGAGATCGAGGCCAGGAACGAAATCCTGTTGGACGCGTAACTCGGGAACAAAGAAGGAGTGGCCGACATCTTTCGAGTGCATGAGCAGATGTATTTCACGGTTCACGGGGACGGCCATCTCGGCGGTGACGATGTCATCCTTAGCATCAGCGTCATGATCGATGTCGATCCCGTAGAAATTTTGATTGGCTTCGCTGACCAAGTTGGGATGGATCGGTCCGAACTTTCCGTCCGGCCCGGGATAACGGAAGTAGAAGGCGAACTGTCCTGCTTGAACCTGCACCGGTAATGCGTCTGCAGCGGGAGGAGTGAAATAGATTTTGGCCCAAGCCTTTGCTCCGAAGGCTCCTAATGCGAGCACCTCGGTTCCAACCAAAAGGAAGGCGCCCAGAACCATTGTGGTCGCGCCGCCGGGGAAATTCTTGATCTTGTCGCCCGGCTTGGAGTGGGAGAACATCCAGATGAAGACGGCGAGCAGAATCTGCGCTGCCAGAAATGAGATTCCAGCCTCCGCCATCGTTTCCGACATCTGCTCGTCGATCGCCTGACCGTGCGTCGAAATGTCCTGAGCCATCCACCATGTGTGCCGAAGAATTGGAATCGCTGACAGGATCGCGATCACAATGATGGTCACCGCAAAGAATTTCGCCATATCACCCTCGCCCTTGCTGTCGGATCTGCCATCGAGGAGTTAACTGGGGTCAACTCCTCGATAGATGCTGCTTGATTGGCGTTACTTTGCCTTGAACGTGAAATCTGCCTTCGCCGGAGCTCCAGCAGCAACGGTGACGCTTTGAGTTTGCGTTCCGTACTCCTCCTGCCACGCTGTCACGGTATAACTTCCTGGGGGGACATTCTTGAGGGTGTAGTTGCCGCTCGAATCGGTGACGGCATAGGGGCCTCTGACGACGACATGCCAGCCGTGCATCCAAGGATGAATGTTGCACTTTACGCTGATAGCTTCCGGAGCCTTCCAGTCGGTGACGATCGGCGGAGCGCCTGGCGGTTGCGACTTGTTCCATCCGATATTGCCGCTGCCAGGTGCAGGTAGCGGGTGAATGTTGTGAGTAGTCTGGTCACTGGTTATGACCTGGAACTTCTGGTTGGCATCGACAGGGAGCACATGCGGAATGTACATGCAGCCCTTTTGATCGAATTGTGGCTGTTCCGAGGGGACGGCATTCTGCTCGGCGGCGGGCAGGCCCTGGGTAATGTAGAGAACGACGTTCTGCAATCCACCGCTTGAATCGACAACCACATTTTCCATTTTGACAGGATTGTTGTCGTGCTGTTTGGCACAATACGGATCCTTGGACATATCAATGCCCTTCATGTGGGGCGCAGTGCCGTTCAGCTTCACGGTGCCAGTGATAGAACCCGAACCCGCTGCACTAACATTCTTGTCGAGAAGCAAGCTTCCTGCGCAGACGAGCACGAATCCTGTAAAGATAGCTGCGAACTTTCTGGTGTGGCTAGTCGTCATGGACCCTTTCTCCAATGTGGTGTAAATCCGTGACAATGCTTGTCACTGACCTTGCGCATTCGGATTTACTGGTTTCAATCCAAGTTGTTTTGCGATTTGTCGTGCTTTCGATGGCGCCGGCTGGAGACTCCGCAAATAGAAAACCAGATCCCAAGCCTCGTCGGGTTTGATGTTGTCGGCAAACGAGGGCATGGGGGTGCCATCGAGGCCGGTCATGAAGATTTTGTAGAGGTCCGCGTCGGTGGTGCCGCACTTGAAGCGTCCGCCATCTGCAAAGTTGTAGGGTAGAATCGGACGGCCGAGATCGTCTTGAAGCGTGGAGGCTGAAGGACCATTCGCCTTGCCTTCCACACCGTGACACTTCCAGCACTGCACATGGTTGAAGACGTCTTGGCCGGCTTTGACGCGGTCGGGAGTAATCTCGGGCTCCTTGGGTATTTCGATGGGAGGGCCGGGTTTCTCCGATTGCCAGCGTGGCGAATAGTGCTTTATCCATGCAACGAGGTCGGCCCGCTCTTGCTTGGTGAAAGTGTTCCAAGGCGGCATATTGGAACGATCAATCCCGCGACCGATCGTGTCGTAGAGATCTTCGTCCGTGGGGAGAGTTCCGGTTGGAGTCGAGCGGCACTCGAAAACTGCCAGAGTGAAGTTACGCGGCTTGGGATACATCGGCGGCTCGAACCATTTGGCGCTCTCGCCTTCTCCATCGCCGAGAGTGCCGTGACAGACGACGCAATAGCGGCGGTACGCCATGGCGCCGTCTTTTGCGTGTCCAGTGATGTGCCCGATATGGCTGGTCGCTGCCGGGCTATTGAGCCATTCCTCTTCTTGTACGCTCGTGACTTGAGCCTGGCTCAAGATGGGGAGCGCAAGAACAGCAACAGCGGCGATTGCTCGTGACAAAATCTGAATTTGTATGCGCATTTGCTGTCCTTTCTAGAAGTCGAAATCGAATCCAAGGATGAGACTGCTGGTGGTAAGGTCTGTTCCGGTAACAGGCGACGTGCCGCGCTGCCGGAGCCATGAATACTCGTTGTGCAGCGCAAATCCTGCGCGCGGGTTCATGATGGGATACCAGCGATAGCCGAAGGTGTACATGTCGGTGTTGCCTAAACTGGAGGGGAGAGAACTGTTCGCTTGCTGCGACATGCGCTGCCACTCGGAGCGCTGGATGAAGATCAGTTGAGGGTTGTAGACATAGTGGGTTTCCACCATGTAGCCGTTCCAAGTGGGCGCTCTGGATCCGGTTGGAAGAAGGGTCCCGGGCACATTGTTCAGAGTCGTTGTTCCGCCGATGACGTCGCCATATCCGGCTCCGAACCAAGCATTGTCCCAGCCGTGCTGGGTTAGGGCTAAGAAGTCAAGCTTGCCGAAATAGAAAAGTCCGACAAAGCCCTCGCGGTGGAAAGACTTATTGCCGAAACCAGTACCGGGAACGGGAGCGCCGGCGGTGGTCAAGAAGCCAGTCGGGGCTTCGCCAAGCATGGCGTACGCACCGATACGATCTACACCGAGTTTGCCAACGTCAAAGGCGTGACTTGCCGCAAAGAAACCGGTGTAAGAGTTGCCGTACGGGAGATTCACATTCCCGTCATTGGAACTGACGAGGGCCGCAGAAACGCGGGTGCGATCGTCAACCGAATGGCCAAGATATTCGACACCGAGCTGGTTATCACCGATTTGTCCGAAGACGTTGGCATCGCCTTGTGGGATGAAGTGATAGGTCTGGTATGCGCCGGATATCGAGGTGAGGGTCAGGATTCGTTTTTCTGAAATGAGGTTGTCGAGTTCGAATTTTCCGAGCTTGACGTTCAACCAGGAACTGCCGCCGATGTTATCTAGTCGAGCAAAAACCTGCTCGAAATGGAAGGCGCCGGTCGGGTCAGAAGAGGGCAGGAGGTAGAACGAGAAGTTCTTTTCCAAGGTGCCGGCAGTGTGGAAATCGAGGCCGCTCAAGTCAAAACCATGAGAAGTGACCTGCCGCTCCGCCAGAGCACTGCCGGGGTTTCCGGCCACGGAGTCGACAGCAACTTTGTCGGAGCTTTCACGATGCCAGAAAGTCGTCATGCGCATCGTGGCAGGCCAATATGAAGGATTTTGCCAAACCGGCGAATCCCGGTCGTTCATCAACTGGTAGCCGTTGTCTTTGAACTTTTGTCCGAAGTAGTTGAGCATTGGCCAGGCCTCGTGGCAGGCAGAACAGCGCAAGCCATATTTTCTGGCGAACGCTGGAATGGCCGCCGCCGGTTGGCAGAAGCTTGGCACGAGTAAGAGAATAGTTAAGGCGACGACTGGGCAAGAAGTGACATCACGGAACCTGCGAGAAAGGCGCGACACGGCGCGCATACGCATGCCTCCACGTGAAGCTTGATTTGTACGTTGTCCCCAAACGGCGATGTGGAGGGTAAGCTTCGAAGGTGCGTAAACCCCACATTGCCCCGAGCAGCAGGACCTAATGTTTCCCCAGAGGTCCTACCACCGTACCGGCCGTGAATCGTAAATGAGTCATTCTCTCTTTTGCAAGATGTTTTTACAATTTTTTTACAATGTCACAATTTGGCGCATCGGTAATAGCGCCATGTAAGACTAAAATGTGAATCGCTACCTGGAATCTGAGTTGATGCTACACTTCTGCTCACTTGCGCTCTTCTCTCCGAGCCAAAGTTAGTCCAAATATGGGTTCTATTCGTGCGGTGCTGTTTCGCTATGCGGCATTGGGGATCGTGCTTTTAGTGGGCGTGTCCCCCATTTTGCTGGACGCCAACGACAAAAAAGACGGACTGCAGTATGGCGTTGGTCTGATGGCCAATGTTCCGTATGCCGAGGCTGACGTTCTGAAGGCCGTAGACGACGTTGCGCAAAACGGAAAGATTTTCGGCACGAAGGAATACAACAAGGATGAGTTCGTCGGGGGCGCCACCGCCGTTAACGATTCCAGCGCGTTCCCAGCGTGGACAGACGGCGGGAAGGTTTTCTACAAGCAGCGGCTACACGCTCTCGATCCGCGAAATTTTAAAGACAGCAACGACGTAGGTACGCTGACCGTCCGCTATGTTGTGATGAAGCAAGATGATAAGCATACGGTGGTGCGAATCGATGCCATTTTTATCGAAGAATTCCGCCACAAATCGCATGCTTCCGACGGTTCCGTGGAAAACGCAGAATATAAAGTGATAAGCGACCGGCTTGAGTTCATGCAGTCAATGAGGGATCAGGCAGCGCAGGGAGACCGTGAAAAGCAGGCGGCCACCGAGAAGAAATTCGAGCGAAATGAGTTCCCAGTTCAACCTGCCTCAGTTGATCTTCCTCCCGCGAACGCAAGCCAGTCCCCGGAAGGGGTCATCTCGGATGCGTTGTCAATCGATGACCTTAAGCAACAAGTCCACGATCTAAAGCAGCAGACGGAAAAGCGCGTAAGAGCTGCTGGTGCAGAACTGAAATCGGCTCCGTTTCATACGGCTACGAATCTACAGACGTTAAAAGCGGGAGCCGAGGTGCTGATCGTGATCTCGACGCCATATTGGATTGGAGTCGAAACTCATGACGGACAGCACGGATGGGTTTCACGCGACGATCTTGAGGAGTTGCCGTGAAACCGACTGCCCAAAGATCTTTCCGCGTTCTTGCAGCGTTCGCTGTTCTTTTGAGTGCGAATACCTTTCTGGCACTCGCCCAGTCCAAAACATACGAGCGTACCTTTACCCAGCCGCCGACAGCCATTCAGAAGGAGCTCCAAAAGATGCAAAGCTCCATGTCGGGACATTTGCCGCTTCTCGACGGATTCGCGGTCGCTGGCGAGCACCCGCTTGAGCGATATCAAAAAGCGTTTTTTCAGGCCAAAGCACAGGTGAGTCCAGACAGGTCCGGGAAATCGGTGGTTCGGGTTTCGGTCAAAGTGACGGCCTGGTACGACGACCCTGCCAAGGCACATTCCGGATATGAATTGCTCCCATCCAATGGACGGATTGAGACTGACATACTGGATCAACTTGCGGAGCAATTAGGAGCAAATCAGCCTGCCGAGAGGGATCGTCCCGTGGTAGCTTCGGCTCCCGCGGTTGCGGCTCCGATACGCGAATCTGCTCACCCAGTCGAATCGAAGAGTGAGCCCGCAATCTCCGCACCCGAGCCTCGATTATTTGACACTCCCTCGGCTTCAGCTTCTTTGTCACGAGGCATAGTCGGCGCGGCAAGCGGAACTGGTGAAGATGCATCGAATCCGCCAGCCGATCCCGAACGTAAGCAGTTGCGAGAGCAAATTGGAGAATTGCAAGAGGCTCTCAAAAATCAGGCTCACCCAAGGAATATGGCGGCGGTCAAGAAATCGGGAACGGCGGTGGTTTCGAACCCGAGTCTGAGTTCCAAGCCGATTTTCCTCGCCAGTGTTCATGATGAGTTCGAGATTCTGAACTATAACCAGGACTGGGTCCATGTGCGGATCTCAGGATTGTCGCGAGGGTGGATATGGCGAAACGACGTGGAGATGCCGGATTCGATTCCGGATGCACCAATGGCTCCGCCAAGTCCGCGAGCGGCAGAGTTCTTCCATGTGGTGCGGGAGGAAACAGCGCAATTTCCCGGCGACTGGGCGCCGCTACGCGGAAAAAACGTGAAGCTCATTTCCGTGCAGAAAATCGATGAGTCGACAAAGGACTCTGACTCGCAACTGAAGCTGGAGTTTGCCAAGACCGTGTTTCAGAAGAGCTATGCAGAAATGGCGCAGAAAGCGGATGATGCGGCAGGCATCGTGCTGATTTTTGATTCAGCGGATGGCGGAATGATCGCAGCAGTTCAACCCACGCTCGCGAAATGGAATTCAGGAGCGCTTTCGGATTCTGCTTTCTGGCGGAGTTGTTACTTCGATCCCCCTGAAACCTTTGCCAGCGGAGGCGGTAGCGGCAGTCAATGAGCCGCGCCCGTGTTAGTTTCGAGGTACTTCTTCCAGAATAATATGTTGCAGGTCGGGGAATGTCAGGCGACTGCTGCCATGCGGCTGCCCGGACAGTTATCCGCAATGCACGAGAACAGAATATCGAGATAGGTCATCGCGCTATGCAGATCTCGGAGTTCGTCGGCACGCCCATCCGAGGCAGATTGCAATTCGAGCAATCGAATCCGTAGAAACTTCCTGGCGAATTGGATCTTGGCCAGTGCACGCTTCCCATCTGACTCCAAGACTGCAGCGAAATAAACATCGCGCCAGTTGGAGGTTCGGCTCCGCGGCGCGGAAGGCATCGATTTTGCTTGAGGGGAAAGCATGGTGTCCTCACTTAATCGTCGGAACATTTAACCGCGCACTTTCGAAAGCAACAATACAGTAAAGAACTCAATTCAGGTCCTAACGGTAGGCTTATATGTTCAGCAGAATTGAGGTGGGTGGAAATCTGAGCACTTTCGAGCAGCGTGTCGAAGAGGCATTTCTAAAGTTGCGAATCGCTCGGTCTTAGAAGGAATGTGGCCTATCCGATCGGGTTCGCACGACAAGCTTCGGACCGATTGCAGACTCGCGGTTAGCCTGGCCGTCGGCCCTGCCCGCGGAGGCCTTGCCGGGACGTAAATCGAATACCCGGTCTCCTATCGCGTCAGCGGCAGCCTGAATCCTTTCGCTTTGTTTCTTTACTTCATCCAAGAGCAACGCCAATGAATCGACTTCTTTCAAGAGTTCCTCGGCATGGCGCACCTTCTCGCTTTGGTCGAGCGTCGACCTGCGATGAGCTTGCTTGGGTTTCGCGTTCAGACTATATACGCGTATAGAGGGTGACCTCGTGCTTCAGAGTACTTAGCGTCATTAGAGGGCACGAGCGCCAATATGCGCCACCAGAGGGGATGGGGACTACAGAGAAGAAACCTTACAGAGAGTTCTGGGTTCCCGAGATCCACCAGAGAACCTTTCCAACAATACGCCATCGGCTTGCTTTAGCGAGCACCAGAGGATCGAATTTACGATCTTCCGCTTCGAGTAAGTCGACGCTGTCGTAGCGCCGCAGTCGCGAAACACAAAGCCCCGTGTGATCGGTGCCGGCGACAATCACGTGCCCGTACAATTCAGAGCGGTCAGTCTGGAAGAAGTCCACCGCCAAGAGGTCACCCTGTCGGATGAGCGGTTCCATGGAATGTCCTTTCACTCGAAGCAGACTGGTATAGGAAGGGTTGGGGCACCAGGAGGGGGGACGCCCACTGTAGTGCTGGAAGCAACTCCCCGAAGGCTGCTTCGCCGATCGCCCGGAACGCCATGCGTGCCGACTCTCGCTCTCAAAACGGGAATCGGCGTGAGCTTGCTTGATAATTCGATGTGGGTCATGGATGCTCGACCGTTGGAACGGTGCAATTCGACGGCTTTTCTTGAGCGGGATCCGTCCAGGGCATCGACGACCTTGGCGGGCTGGATGCCGCCCATTTCCCAGAAGAACCAGGCTTCACCTTTGTTCCCCAGATTACCGAGCTGAATGAAATGCTCGGCAGACGGCTGAAGAAGGCCGCGCTCCCATCGCGAGATGGTCATGGCAGAACATTCCATTCTGCGTGCGAGTTCCGCCTGATTGATACCAATCCTCTCTCGTAGCGACGTGATGTGGTGCGCCCATTCGGGAGAAGCTGTACGTTTCTGCCTGTTACTCATCGGATTATTCTACGACGCTTGTCGTCTCCTGACTGACTGGCAAGAGTTATACAAGCGGGGCGACGCGGGGCGGCGTCATTGCTCGCAAACCCGACCTCTATACCCATCACGGGATCTTGCCCGTTAAGGCGAGCATTGTGACGATTGCTCTGTCCTGAAGGAATGCGGCAAAACCGCGGGGACAGTTGTTGATTCGACTGTGCTTGATGTTGGCCCTCCACGAAACCCAGTCGACACTGCTACGCCAAGCCCTGGAATGCCAGTTTCCGCAACCGCCTGAGGGACGATAGGAAGTCGGTGACGTGATTTTCTAAACAAACCTTCTGAACTTCACCCCACAACTCACTCACGGCCCAAGGCATCGAACAATCGGCTTAGGACATGCAAAGTCCCTCACAAAAGTCTCACGCGAGGGTGAAAGCGGTAATTGCGATCTTGCTGACGTTCACGGCTGGAATAGTCGATATTGTCGGTTACATGACGGTATATCACCTCTTTGTCGCTCACATGACTGGGGCGACAGTGCACTTAGGGAACAAGTTCGAGATCGGCGCTTGGCCTGATGTGGCCAGAGCGTTTGTCATCATCGCAAGCTTTGTCGCTGGATCAGTGGCGGGCAGAGCGGTTATCGAGGCTGGTGCGAGAGGACGCAATCGAACCGTTGCTTCCATGACAATGGCGGCAGAAGCTCTGTTAGTGTTGGCATTCGTCCGGATTGGCGCTGCTGTCCTGAAGCAATCCACGCCTGAAACGATTCCTGTGGGAATTTCCTGCCTGTTGCTCGGACTTCTCGCGGCGGCGATGGGGTTGCAGACAGCAACTCTGACTCGTATCGGACCGCTCACGATTCACACGACATTCGTCACCGGCATGCTGAACAAACTGGCGCAGGAGGGTGCGAGATGGCTATTCTGGATTCATGATTCCTGGCGCGAAAACGGGAACATAATCGGCTTTATTGGGAACTCCCGCAAACAAACCTCATTCCGCAATGCAGCGTTCATGGGCACGATCTGGTTCAGTTATGCGGTGGGATCGATCGCGGGAACATGGATGGACTCTCGCTGGAAAATCGCCGCTCTGTATTTGCCCGTGTGCATTCTTTTAGCTTCAATTGTCGTTGATCAACTACAGCCGTTATCACTCGAAGAGGAAAAAGACCAAATCTGAGCCGGAAGGCTTATGTTCAGGTGTGTTGAACCATGGTGCAACTACTTACATGGAATCGAATGGTCATGATTTTGCTGATGGTTGTACTTGCCTGCACGAACTGCGGTGCCTATTCGGTTCTCACTCACGAAGAATTGATCGACCTTGCCTGGAACGAATCGATACGTCCGGCATTGCTAGCGAAGTTTCCGAATGCTACGGATCATGACCTTGTTGTAGCCCATTCTTTCGCGTACGGCGGATCGGCCATGCAAGACATGGGCTACTATCCGTTTGGCAAGCGCTTCTTCAGTAATCTGACCCACTACGTGCGCAGCGGAGACTTCGTCGCATGGATGCTGAAAAATGCCAGCACGGTCAATGAATATGCGTTTGCGATGGGTGCTCTCTCGCACTACCTGGGGGATTCGATTGGGCATTCGGAGGCCATCAATCCATCGACCGCGATAGAGTTTCCCAAACTAGAGAAGAAATACGGGAGCAAGGTGACTTACGGCGAGAGCCCGCACGGTCACATTCGGACCGAGTTCGCGTTCGATGTGCAAGAGATGAAGAACACAGAGTTCGCACCGCCAGCTTATTTGCGCCACATCGGTTTCCGAGTGCCTCGGAAGTTTCTGGAGCGCGCATTTGCCGCTACCTATGGCTTTAATCTTTCCGAGGTACTGGGAGAACCTATACCAGCCCTTAAGAGTTATCGGACATCCGTTCGCAGCTTTATCCCGTCGTTTGCGGAAGCCGAAGTCGTGCTGCACGGACACCAGTTCCCGCCGAATCCCGACAATGAGGCGTACCAGATTTTCTATGGCCGCGTGAAACAAACGAACTATGATCGCCACTGGAAGCACACATATAAAGGACCCGGCTTCAAAGCTCACCTTCTTGCTGTTCTCGTATTCCTTGTTCCCAAGGTCGGAGCTGCTTCAGATCTCGCCATCAAAATCCCGAATGAGCAAACCCAGGAGTTGTATCTCAAGAGTGTGAATCAAACTGTGGATGCTTTTCGAGACACGGTGCAGAGAGCTTTATCCGATGCCAACAAAACCTTTGTGCTAGCAAATGTAGACTTGGACACTGGGCACGGAGATGTTCTCGGGGAATATGAGTTAGCCGATCAGGCGTATAGGCAACTTCTGGGACGGCTGACCGCTAAACGGGAACGAAGCATTCCTGGGGACCTGAAAAAGCACATGCTGGACTTTTTTGCGAGCGCGGCTGACCCGTCCGAACTGTCAGACCAGACATCGAATCAGTTATCCATTTTGAAGGACATGAAGGTAGGAGGTATGGGCGAATAGCAGTTTTGGTAAGGGCTTTGTCCCACAGTTTCCTTTGTGAACAGATTCCTAAAGCGACCTTGTTCGGGTGTTTCCTAAGCCAAGCGCGGCCAGTGTTCCTGGTACATTCAACCCTTTCGCCGGGGTATATACTTTCACCCAAGACGTTCCGTCGCGGTTAGGGCTGTGCGGGCGTTCATTTTCCCCAACCAGACATGGCAAGAGAGAATGTTCCCGCCGATCCACGGAGTCGTGGAGAGGCGAAGCCGCAGGGTGGAGTGGGTGTCCCCGTAAAAGGGGATAGCTCTGCGTCAAATCCGGCTCCCATCAGTGACGACCCCACTCTAACCAGCACACCTCCACCTGGCTATTCCAATTTCGATCCCGAGGCCACACTGGTTGACTTGGACGCGACCACTGGTGACTGGGTTCCACCGCAGAAGTCAAACTCGCAGCGCAATTCGGTGCGGTCTGTTGTCAGCGTTCCAATTTTCGACATCGGAGACGTCCTGGGTGGCCGATACGAAATTTTAAAGCTGCTGGGCGAAGGCGGAATGGGAGCGGTTTATAAGGCGATCGATCGCGAACTCGATCGTCCAGTTGCGCTGAAGGTGATCCGGCCCGAGTTAGCTTCGAACTCATCGATGCTGGCGCGATTCAAGCAGGAGTTACTGCTGTCGCGGCAGGTTACGCACAAGAATGTCATCCGCATCTACGACCTCGGCGACGCCGATGGAGTGAAGTTCATCACGATGGAGTTTGTGGAAGGCCGTGATTTGCGGGCCTTGATTCATGAGAAAAAGAAATTTTCTCCAGAAGAAGCCGTGGAAGTCATGCAGCAGGTGTGCCAAGCACTGCAGGCAGCACACAGCGTCGGGGTGATCCATCGTGATTTGAAGCCGCAGAACGTCATGCGTGAAGACAGCGGCCGCATCCTGGTGATGGATTTTGGTCTCGCCCGCACCATGGAAGGTGACGGCATGACCCAGACCGGGGCGCTCGTCGGCACGATGGAATACATGTCGCCGGAACAGGCTCTGGGCAAGGAACTGGATCAACGATCGGATGTTTTCACGGCGGGCCTGATCCTCTATGAGCTATTGACCGGCAACATGCCTTTTAAGGCCGAGACGGCTCTGGCCAGTCTCATTCGGCGGACGCAGGAGCGGGCAATTCCTGTGTCAGACCTGGATCGGAATATTCCTGGAGCTTTGAGCGGCGTTGTCAGTAAATGCCTCGAGCGCGATCCTAACCTACGCTATCAAACGGCCGAAGAGGTATTGCGGGCTCTCGATTCATGGCAGGGAAAGCGCGCTGCGGCAACGTTGGGATTTCATGCAAATGTAAAGCCGTGGGGACAGACCGTTCCGTGGCCAATCGTTACTGGCGTCCTTACTTTTCTACTGCTCCTGGTTGTGGGATTTATCTACCGCGGGAAGATGTTTCCGCCAAAGACCGAACCTGGTATCTCGCTGGCTGTCATGCCATTTCAAAATGCGTCCGGCGACGATACATGGGACTGGTTAGGGCCAAGCCTTTCTGACATGTTGAGCACAGATGTCGGCCAGTCGTCGCATCTGCGAACCGTTCCACCGGATCGGATGCAGCAGGTGTTGCACGATCTGAGGATCGCGCCGAATTCTCCGATGGACTCGACATCGCTGGGACGCATCGCCGATTTCACGAACGCCGATACGTTAGTCTGGGGACAGTACACGAAACTCGGTGATCAGATCCGAATCGACGCCACGGTCCAGGATCGAAAGCATAACCGAACGACCAAGGTGAAGTCGGAGGCCAGCAGTCAGAAGGATTTGCCGCAGGCCGTAGATCGGCTCGCTGCAATGATCCGTCAGAATCTGTCGCTCTCCTCTGACCTGGTCAAGGAACTGCAAGCGCAGTCGTTCAAACCGAGTTCAAGTTCGGTGGAGGCCCTCAAGGATTACAACGAGGGACTTCAGTTCCTGCGCCAAGGGAACAACCTTGAAGCCCAGAAACGATTGCTGGCTGCGACCACAGAAGACCCACAGTTTGCGGATGCATTCTCGAGATTAGGCGAGGCTTACTCGGCCTTGGGGTATGACAGCGATGCGGAGCAGGCATCCCGCCGTGCTGTGGAACTGAGTCAGAATCTGCCGCTGGCGCAACGTTATTTCATGGAGGCGAGTTTCGCGAAAGTCACAAAGAATAATCAGAAGGCGATCGCCGCCTACCAAAATCTGGCAAAAAGTTTTCCTGACAATCTTGACGTTTTGTATGCCCTAGGCAATCTTTACGAGGATGCCGGTGACTTGGGTAGTGCACGGGCGTATTACCAGAAAATTCTCGCAGCTGACGGAAAAAATCTCGATACGCTTCTAGCGATGGGCAGGGTTGAGATCAAGGCGGGAAATCCGCAACTAGGCTTAGATCCGCTGGACCGTGCGCGGCGTTTGGCCGTCGATCTCAATAATGAAGAGCAGCAGGCATTGATCCTGCAGGCGACGGGCATTGCTTACAAGTTGATGAACCGGCCCACCGAGGCTCTCCGCAATTATGAGGACTCCAAGGCGATCAACGAGAAATTGGGCCAGAAGCGAGGAGTTGCGGCCAGCCTGGTGGAAATTGCTCAGGTGCAACTCTCGTTGGGAAAGCTTGATGAAGCAATTTCCGCGTACAACGAAGCGCTGAAACTGCGGCGCGAGATCGGGGCCAAGAAAGAGACCGGCGATACACTAATTGATCTTGGCGACATCTACATGGAGCGCGGCCAACCGGATCAAGCGCTACTAGTACTGAAGGAATCGCTCCAGATTCAGCGGGATTCCGGGGACGAAACATATCAGGCGCTTTGCCTCAACAACATCGGCAATGCCTACTCACTAAAGGGTGAAAACGAAGATGCGCTAACGTACTTGCAGCAAGCTTTGCAATTGCGCGAAAAGCTGAACAATCCGGGCGACATTGCGCAGACGCTTCAGAGTCTCGGTACGGCCTATGTAGCTCTGGGGCAGTATGACGCTGCGATGCAGTCCTTCATGCGCGGACTGGACCTTTATCGCAAGTCTGGGGACACGCTTAGCGCTGCGAAGATGTCACACAGCATGGCATTGGTATTCGAGTACCAGGGACGTATCGGGCCGGCGGTTTCGATTCTGCAGGATGCGGTGAAAGCATTCCGCGATGCGGGTGACCGCAGCAGCAACATGGCCGAAGCATTAGCCGACCTGGGGGGAGCATTGGCGGAGGCTGGGCGCGGCTCTGAGTCCGGCACGCTGACCGATGAAGCTCTCAGTTTGGCTCGCGGCTTGAAGAACGATTCGTTAACGGCATCCGTCTTGCAGAGTCAAGGGGACGCCTTTTTCTATCAGGGTGATCTCAAGTCTGCGAAGAATTCATATGAGCAGGCCTCTCGATTCGCAACGCATAGTGGTGACAAAGAAGGAGTGATGAATGCCAAGCTTAGCTTGAGCAGAGTTGCGGTTTTCGATGGACGTGCGAGGACGGCAGTCAGTGACCTTCGCGCACTGGCGCAGCAGGCCGACAAAGAAGGCAGGCGCTATATCTCCGTGGCGGCGTCGGCCCTCCTGGCTCAGGCCACGATTGAGAGCAAGGATTATTCGGGTGCCAAGCAGGAGCTTCAACGAGTAATGGGCCGCAGCGAGAAACTCGGGCTACGGCTTGAGGGTATGCGAATTCATTATTTACTTGGGACTGCGCTGCAGCGCTCCGGGAATAATACAGACGCTGCCACGCAGTTTACTGAATCCGCGCGACTGCTCGGTGAACTGAGCAAAGAGCAGGGTTCGGAACACCTCGCTGAGCGATATGACTTGAAGCACATCTTTACGCAATCAAGACAGTCCGTACAGTAGAAATAGCGCGAGTTTAGGATTGCAGCTTCAACGAAGAGGCAGCAAAACCCAAACGCACGGTTGATACTCCAACAGTTCTCAACGTCCGACTCTAATTCCCGCCCTTTACGGTCAGTGTTACGGACTTGCTGTGTACAATGGCCCCGTTGCCGTATGACCCCGTGAATGTCAACGTGAACGTACCGTGATTCACATTCTTACTAGCATTCAACGTAACAATGGAGCAAATTGGTTTGCCCTGAAGATTGTCTACCGATGGGCTAATACTGCATGAAGAGTTGGCAGGTGCTCCCGAACAACTCAGGGCGACTGAGCCCTTCAGGCCTCCAATCGGTGTAACGGTAATGCTATACAGAGCCTGATGTCCGGAGGAAATCGTCTCCGAACTCGGCGTCGCGCTGATAGAGAAATCCCCAACAGTGACTTGCACCGAACTGCTACTTGAACTGCCCAGGTAGTTCGCATCTCCACTATAGGTAGCCGTGAGGGTGCGAGTTCCAGTTGTCGAGAAAGTGATTGCGCAGCCGCCCGCAGACACCTGAGCAGCACACATCTCGCCACTGCTGGCTTTCACAGTGACGGTGCCAGTTGGTAAAGCAGCACCTGACACGCCAACAACGGTGACGCTGATCATCACCGGGCTACCTGGAACAGCCGGGTTCGGTGAGACAGAGGTAATCGTCGTCAAACTAGCGGCCCGAATAACGGTGATCGGTACACTCGTCGAGGCGCCCGTGTAGTCGGTAGTGTCCGACGGTGTGAAGTTCGCCGTCAGTGTCTGCATCCCCACAGGAAGGATGGTTCCCGCGGCGGGAGTGTAAACGAACGTTCCGGGTACGTTCGCTGAGGCATTCAATTGTGCAGAAGTGAGTGGCGTGCCGTAAGTGATGGGGGAAGGCACGGTCCAACTAAGAGTGGGGGATGCTTGACTCACGATCAATAGAACAGATGCGACTGCATTGTTGTAATCCGTCGTATCGCTTGGTGTAAATGTGACTGAAAGTGTTTGAGTTCCTGCACTGAGTACGGTTCCCGCTGCCGGCGAATAATTGAAAGTGCCGGAAGTGTTGGCCGTGGCGTTCAGCTGAGCGAAACTAAGAGCAGTGCCATAAGCGATGGGCGCCGGATTCGCCCAGGTGATCACAGGATTAGCTTTTCCGACTGTATACGTCACTGAACTGGGCAGGCTCGGGTTCCCGACGAGATCCTGCGAATTCACGGTGAAAGTGTGGAGCCCGACGGAACTGTCGACCGGACTTGTAAGTATTCCTGTATTGGAAGTGGGAGGAATTTGCGTTGAGCCTGTCGGCCCACAGAGCACTACTCCCGAGCCGCCATCAGCACAGCTGTAACTGGCGCTCACCGATTGGCCAAACACAGGCGAAGCTGGGGAAATCGTCGGAGGCGTGATGCTGGGTGCCAATTTGTCGACTTCGAATGGCCCGAATGGCCCTGCGGGAGCAGAAGTATTTCCCGCAATGTCTTGGACGGTTACTGCCGAAATCGTCGCACTATTCGTCTCGGTATTCGGAGGAACATTCGTTTGAACGTTGAATGACGAAGGTCCAGCCAGTCCCGAGCCATTGGCGTTGTCGCTCGCAGTGCAGGGGACGATTACGTCCGTGGCCTGCCACGTTGCGGTAGGCGGAGTGCAACTCACGGTAGGCGGAGTGAGATCAGTCTTTATGATGAAGACGGGAGTGGCAGTGCTCACATTGTTGCCATCATTCGTTACCTGCGTCTCGATGACATTCGAACTGTCCGTCGCGGCATAGGTGATGGTAGTTGTGCCTTCCGTGGTGCCTGGGATCAGAATCGATCCAGTCGAGCCACTAATGTTTCCCGAGGAAGGACTCGGAGCATTCGGACCCGTCGCCTGCCAATTGATTGCACTTATGGTGGGGAGAGTCGAAGGCGGATTCGTGTTGTTGCTGGGCACTGTCTCGACGCTGTTGAAGTTGACGTTCACAGGTCCGTTGATCCAACCGCCGTTCAGCGGCGGAGTTGTTGTGATGCTGGTGCTGGGCTGAACCCCGCCGAAGATCGGGATGAGGACTGAATTGAAGTTGTTCGTGTGGCCATTGCTGGTCACGATGTCTCCATTGATGCTGGTAAAGACACTTACCAATCCCTTGCAACTGTTGTCCGCGGCAGCCCCGCAGCCGATCGCATTGTCTTTGCCCATGATGTATCCCGGAGCAGTGATCGGTTTTTGGGATGGGTCAATGTTGTATGTATTCGACACATTGATCAGCGGATTTCCGCCAGTCGTCAGGCAGTTTGATCCTTGCGGGTTTGAGTTGCTAGAAGTTGTGCAGAGATCCGTCGTTGTGACGCAAGCGTATGTGCCATTACCGGTGTCCTGATGTTGGCAGGTGCTTCCCTGAAATGGAGTGTTGTTCACGAGATCGGAGAACTGCTGATCGGTGATGGTCTGCACCGTACCTTGCATGAACAGCCCCTGGAAGGAGTTCGGGGGCAATCCGCTCTGCGAGTAGTCGGAGACGGCGCTGAGGCTTGAAGTGTAATTGAAGTTTGTCGGACTGGTGGGTTGGACCGGCTGATTGATAGTAATGGGCGAAAGTGGCCATTGGCTGAACGACCAGCTGATGATGTCGTTGTTTTCAACCGAAGAGCCTGTTGCTGCGGTGAATCCGACGTATGCGTTTGTCCCGCTGGTCAGGTTCAGCTGCTGTGTCAGGTCGATGGTCGTCTGCAAGATCAGCGTGCTATCGAAGTACACGCTCAGGTTATTGCAGCCGCTGGTGCACGACGCAGGCGGGAGATAGTTGACGGTGATCGTATGTGCGAGTCCATCGCTCAGAGAAAGGCCCGATGGCAAGCTTTGGAGCCCGAGATTTGCCAGGCTCCCATTCGGGCAGACGTAGTTGTGATCGGCGCTATTGGGAGTGAGAGTGCTGCTGTTGTTAGGCCCGCAGCTCTGCACGGCAATGTGATTGCCATTTGGATCGCTGTAGTTTGAGTTCTGGAAGGTATCGAGTTCGACAGCCAGACTGTTCAGAATTGCGGCACCCGGACCGTGAGCAGTCGAAACATCGTTATTACCATACGAGAGGTTTTGACCGTTTCCGGTGTAGCCGATGGCGCCGGTTCCGGAGGGATCATTCTGAATTACGACAGCAAGGCCGTCCGCCGGAAACGAGCACCCACGGCATGCATTCGATTTAGAAACCTGAAACTGAAAAGCGGTGGTAAATCCAGTGGAAAGTGGCTGCTGAATCTTGAACCATGCTGAGCCATGCTGGTTCAGATTGGCAGTCGTTAGACGCAGAGCTCCGCTGCTGGTTATCTGCGGACGTGAAGGCGAGCCGTTCGTCAAGATTTGGCACGATGGCGGCGGATTGCCACTATTCGCACACACGTTCGTGGTTGTGAATCCGCCAACTGGGAAGCTGAACGACTGTGCTGCTGCTGGTGTTGCTGATGCGGCTGTAAGAACCAGGACCGCCAAAACTGCCGTCAAAAGACACCACGCCCGTCCGCGCATAATTGTTCTCCATAGCAAGCCGCCGCTGAGCGCACGAAATCGTGCCGCACTTCGCTCCGCGAGCGAATGCCCAAAAAGTTGAACTAAATGAAACGTCCCAGAACCAGGACCACAAAAAGGGGGAAGGTTCGCCAAAAAAAATCTTGGCAGCGAGCTATTCTCTAGACATTACTGAGTGGTGTCAAGCTGACATTAAATATAGTGATCCGACCTCGGCAAAAGAAGACAGCAAGTGGCTCGCATGGGAAGGAAGTGCAACATTCTTCACATAACGGAGCTCATTTCTTTCCTATCCCTCAGTCACAGTGGCATTTCATCCGGTTACTGAGGCCAATTTCTGCTCCGATCTTTCGGCCAGGAGCGCGTTCAGCTTCGAAATCACTTCGAACGCATCCGCCACGTAGAGCACATCGGCTTTACCCCGAGCCCATCCGCAGTTGGGGTCGAGATTGATGGCGCGACGCTCATTGATGAACCGCCATCCGACAACGTGTGGTTCCTCGCCGTGACAACATGTGGAAAGCCCTCTGGGATGACGCGGCGTAGATCCGGTTTGTCCGATCTGGTTGAGATGAGTCATGAATCCGAGAACAGACTGATTTTCACCCGTCTGATCTACCAGCGACTTGCTTCCCCCGAGTGAGGCTCCCGAGTTCTTGAGGAATTCCAAAATCGCCGATTCGGCTTCCGCGACATGGGTCTTTCCGTCTGCCTGCTTCTTGCACCATCCGGCACCTGCGACAAACAAGAGCTTTGCGTCGGGACGAATGGTCTGCGCGCTGCTTTGGGGAACTTTGATTCCTGCGAATTCGGTACGCTTTGCCGGCGAAGGAAGCGATACTGCGACCTCTTTCACCGCGGCTAGTGAAGGCGGACCGCTCCATGGTTCATGACATCCGGGATCGATCGCCAAGAACCACGGACCGCCCTGCCTCTGGATGACGCCTTCCAGCCGTTGCCGATAAAACCAGCGTCGCGCGGTAATAGCGCCATCGATGGATTCGATAGCAGTGACGTGCGTATCGACCTGGCCTTGAATTCTGTGCGCGACACCGGGCATGACACGCAAAAGCCGCGAAGTACCAGGCCCGATTACCATGTCGGCGGATGCTTGCATGCAGATTGCTTCGACGGCGGCGGCATCGGTGGAATAGCGTGGATGAGCGAAGTCGGTGCCGGATACCGTGAAAATCTCGGATGTGGCTGACGCGATACTGTTCGCTGCTTCCTGAACCTGCTCTCCGAAGATCCCTACGGCGAGGTTCGCGCCCGAGCTTTTGGCGAGTTCCATCGCGGCGCCCAAGACTTCAAATGCCGGGCGCGGCAATGTGTCTCCCGATTCATCTACGTGCACGATCAGCAGAATTTTCTTTGGCATGAGTTCCTCAATCCAGAGCGCTAGTCTTCCGTGATCCATTCCGCAAGTTCGGCGGCGATCTCGTCCACCGGACGATCCTTCACGATGCGCGTCTGTCGCTGTTGCTTAGGGGGTGTGACGCTCAGAAACTTCAGGTTCTGTGCCAGTTGGTTTGGCTTCGCTTTCTGCAGCGCTGGAATGATCGTGCGCATATTGGCCATTCCAATCTGTGGATTATTTCGCGGCTCCGGCAGATTGCCCGTGGCCCAACCGAGCAGCGCAGGAGACCCTTGGCAGATGGATGCAAGATGACGTCCGCCCTCGATGCGCTCGAGAATTTCGAACGATCCGTCGGGTTGAACTGTGATTTGGTCGACGCCTTGGAATTGATCCGTTATTCCAAGTCGCTCGCCTACTAGCTGCATGGTCACGCCTGCACCACGCGACGGCGATTCCCAGCCGCCGAACAGCAGCAGCCGCGAGCTGTCGAGGCCTGAGATAGATTCGATTGCATTGGCTAAGAGCTTTGCAACTTCGTGGGCGTCACTGAAGCCGCTTGCCGGCGCGTCGACTGGTATCAATTCAAAGCTGGCTTTTTGGGCGATGTTCATCATGACTTGTTGCAGTTTGGATTTCGGCGCCGCACAGACGAGCCAGAGTTTGCTGCCAGGATGATGCGAAACCAGATTCGCGGCCTCGTACAGCGCATGGGATGCCCATGGGTCCAGCACTGCGGGCAGCATCATCTCGTTTTTCAGCGCCGGGCCGGTTGGGGTAGTGACTGGTTCCAATGTTTGCAAGGGGTCGGGCACGATGCCGGCGCAAACGACGATGTGAAAAACGTTGCTCATTGTTTCTCATCCTTAAGTCAATTGAGGGTTGAGTGCAATCCTCCAGCGCCGGCCTGAAAATCCACGTTTCGGGCAGGACAGTTCCACAGACACGCGCCGCAGTGGATGCACTTCTCCCGATCAAATGCAGGAACGCCATTTTCGCCGCGGGTAATGGCCTGTCCGGAGCACATCTCAACGCACAAATTCGGCTCACATTCCTGGCATAGTTCTGGCTGCCGAAAGATGACATGATTCGCATAGCCCGCCGCTGCCTGGACGCTTCCCCCCATCAGCAGCGCGTCTTGATGCGAAATCAAGAGGTGCCCATCCAGCGGGATAGCTGGCCATCCGCATCGGTCCATGATGCGATCGTGCAGCGCGACGTGCTGCTCCATACACTGAAGTTGGATTTCCTGCAACTCTGCCGATGGCATTCGCTTGCCGACGAAATCTTCGAGCGAGAATTGCTTTGGCCTTCTTTTAGGCACCGGGAACGAGATCGCCCCTCCGGTGAGACCAGCCAGGGCCATGCCGATGAGCCCACGCATAACAGAATGCTCGAATCCGTTGCGGGCATCGGCTGCGACTCTGGATTCCGCATCAACCCAACTGTGCCTACGCCTTCGAACGTAGGTGCTTTCCAGATTGCCTTTTGTAAACGGCTTTTTCTGCTCCAAGAGTTCGACAACGGCTTCTGCCAACTGAACGCCAGTCGTCCAAGCCTCGTCGACGCCCGATCCGGCGAGAACGTTCGTGCTGCCCGATCCTTCTCCAATCCGCGCGTAGCCGTTTCCGACGAGAAAGGGTTCGCCGTGCCGCCCGGATTCCTGAAGGGATTTCGCGGCCCACGATTTCAGTGTTCCGCCTTGAAGATGTCTCCACAAGTATGGATGGAGCATGTAGTGTTGCAGATAGCGATACGCGGTACGTACCGGGCTGCGAAACCATGAAGGAATGAAGATGCCGACAGATGCCAGCCGATCGGGATGTACGTAAAGAAAGCCGAAGATCTCCGGTTCGGGGAAGCCGATGGTGTGCAGGACCGTTCCCGGCTCTAGTCCGGAGTTTTCCCGCAGTTCGACGACCATCTTCATACCGAGGGCCCATTCCCGGTGTTCGTTGCCCTTGGGCAGGCCGAAGTGCGAATCCAGCTTCTGGCCGACGGTTCCTACCGGGCCGTCTGCGACGACGGTCAGTCCTGCGCTAACATCCATGCCCGCCATGAACCCGTCGCCGGGAGTTCCGTCGAGATTGACACCCTGATCGGTGAGGCGTATTCCGCAGACCGCGTTCTGATCAATTAGAGGCTCGGCAACTGGCATGCCCGGCCACAGCTGAACTGACCCAGAAGCCGTGATTTGCTCTCCGACCCACTGGTTGAATTGACCGAGAGAGAAGATCATCCCGTCATGTTTCTGCATGAATTTCGGAAGGAAGGGAATTTCGACAGCATCGTGCTTCAACCGGGAGAGTGTGGGGAACGCTCGGATCAGCTGGTCCTGCAGCCGAAACGCTAACGACCGGTGACTCGCCCCAAATGGATCAAGCAGATACAGAAGTTTTTCACTCGTGACGGGAGCCGCCATCGGAATCTGGCTCAGATCTGAATCCGGGAAGCTCGCGCGAATTCCCCGCGCTCGCGTTACGGCCCCCGAAGCTCCGAAGCCAAGGCCGCCCGCTCGTTCGTAGCAGATAACCTGCAGCGGTAGTCCCGGCGAAGTTGAGCTCTCAAATCGCGGAGAGCCGTCTTCATTCATCAGCTTGCGAGAGAGCGTGGTCAGGAACCCGCCCATGGCAGGTCCGAATCCGACTCCCGCGATGTCGACAGAGATTTGTTGGCGTTCAACGTCGCTCGCCGGTGATGGAGCAAAAGCGCTCATGCGGGATAATCCAGCGCTTCTGGAATCATGATCTCTGAGATAGTTTCTGCAGCACGGCTTTTGGCAAGGCGCGAACCAGTGAGACATCCGTCGAGCTTCGCGTGAAGCGACAGGAACGGACTCTCTGCAGCACAACTCACGCAAGGACCGGCCTTCTTGGGATGCGATCCGTTCTCGCCGATGACATCCAGTGCGTACGAATTGATTCCCGGCATTACTTGTTCGAGGAAGTCGAGTTCGTCGCCATGCCAACAACCTCTCCTTCCTTCCGTGTCCCACTCTGGATGACGGTTGTAGCCGAAGACCAGTTCCGCGCAGATCCGGGCGACTTCACCGCTTGCGCGCGCGGTTTGCACGTGGCACAGATCTTTCAGGAAGTTCACCAGTCCTGGTAGCCCCTCGGCGAGCGACGGATCTGCTGCGCCTTCGCGTTCCAGCCGGAGTACGTCAACGATCTGGCATCGAGCGGCAACGAGCCAGCAAAGAGCGTCCGCAAGTGGGAAAGTCACACCCTGTCGCGCGCTCTGATACAACTTGGAACCATCCGGATCCCTGCTGGTCTGCAGGTGTTCGAGCGTCCAGAGCCACATCGTCATCGCGGTGGCGATGGTGCACGCCCCGGTACCCGGATGGTCGGAGGCGATCTCGCGCATCTCGCGGACCCAGCTGCGTACCTGCGCCAGAAATATTGGTTGCGCCATCGTGATCGACAGCTGCCGGCGCTGAACCGCTTCCGGGCCTTCGTAGGTGGCCTCGAGTTGGGCGTCCATCCACTTGTTGGCGAGGAATCCGGGACAGTCTTCGGTGATTCCGTAACCTCCCATCAGACTTACGGCTTCGCGCATCATCTGCGTGCCCCAACCGGTGTTCCAGAGCTTGGCGGCGGGGCAGAGAACGTCGGCGAGAGAGTCCAGCATCGCAAACCGGAGTTGCGAGTCCGAATGCAGAGCTTCTTTTCGAGAATCACCGTCCGGAAGTTTGATCAGTTCGATGGCACGATCCGCTGCCTCACGCATGAATCTCATTTTTGCCTTTGCGCCAGAGATCCCACGTTCGGCGTAGACCTGATCCATCTGTTTCTCAAGCGGATCGAGTTCGTCGAAGGAGCGTGCTGCCGCGAATGCCAGAGATGCGCTGGCTTCTCCGGTGGCCCACACGTCCACGAGGCGATGGACAGCGTCTTCCCGCGCTTGCAAGCCCAGTTCATAGCGCACCGATCCCGGTGCAGCACTTTCGCCGCCGCGAAATCTTCCACGCTGATATCGAATGATGGGCTCAACCGCAGAAAGAAGTTTTGCGGATGTCATCACGCCAACCGTCACGCGCGTGCGGCGAAGGACCGCTTCAATAATCTCGCTGTGGTTGTAACGGGGAACGATCACGCCATCTTTTAGGTCGTATCCGCCCACAATGCGGCTTGCGGGTATGCGCAGGTTGAAAACCGGGTCGCCAGTTGATGAGAGTTGGTGAACTAGCTTTTTCGTCGGAGTTCCGCGGTCAAACGTTCCTTGATCACCTTCCTCAAGGATGACCATGCAGCTGCCCATGATCCGCTCATCGTCGGAATCGACCGCAGCTGTGACAAAATTGGCGAAGGCAATGTTGGTGATAAACCGCCCGCGCTTATCTACATGCAAAACCGGCTCTTCGCCCGGCTTCCATTCAACTATCCGGACCTTGCCATTCAGGACTCCGGTATCGACGCCGACGTAGGGGATCGGTTCGGTAAGGCAGAATGCGCCGCGCCACGGCTTGCGGTCCTCTCCGGGCTGCGGCGGGGCTGCTCGCTTCATATAATGCCGCTGCTGCTCTTCAGTGCCGCGCTCGTGGATGGGAGCGAGGGCCAGGCAGCTTGCAAGACTGGCGGTCGCAGCGCCTCCGTCCACCCACGCCAGTTCGAAAGCAACTAGGGCCAACGCCAGGTTCTTGGGGCCGGCAAACATTCCTCCTTGTTCCGGGTCCATGAAGACAGCCGTAATGCCTGCGTTATCAAAGTCATCCAGCAGGGCAGCTTTGCCTTCAGTCCACTCGTGGGAGTTTCTGCCACCAGCGGCCACCAATCTTGCCACCGGGCCTCGCGCCACGGCTCTTGTGGACTGCACCAGCAATTGCAAATCGAAGCGGTCGGAAAATCCCCATTGCACCTGACGGGCGGCATCACTGGGAAGGGTCCGCAGGGCTTCGGGCGAAACTGGGGTTGCAGTAGCCATGAAGTCTCCTTATTTAGGAGAAAAGACTCGGAAGGAATTCTGAGGGCGCAGGCCGCGGAGGGTCTGTGATCCAAATCACCGCTTTTTATGATCCTGCGCTGAATTTCGTATAAGAGCTCGATTTCCTGTAGGTTCGCGCGAATTTTCGGTGTCTTCCTACGGCTCATGATCCCGTCCAATCACACCCTACTGTGATCCTAATCGTCGTTTCGGGTCTTGCCTCGCGGCTAGCCTGTGAAGTTTCCTACGCACAGCGTCATGCGCGAAACCGTAAAGAAGCTATGGCCGGAGATTGACTGGATCGAGAATCCAGCGCTTCGAGAGCAAGTTACCCAGACTTGGATAAAAGCCCTCGAACGCAGCCCTCTTCAACCGGAGGACCTGAACCAGATTCCTTTCACGCTGCTGGTCCCAAATTGCCCGATCACGTTCATGGAGCACAAGCGCTGCGTGGTGCACATTGCCCGCGAGAGTGCGAAGGCGATGCAGAGCTTCATGGGTCGGGCCCTGCCGGTCGACATGGACGCGGTGATTGCCGGGGCAATTCTGGCTGACGTCGGAAAACTGCTGGAGTACGAACTCGGTCCGAACGGCAAAATCCGACAGAGTGAGCGCGGAGAGGCGTTGCGGCATCCGTTTACCGGCGCTGCTCTCGCGCTCGAATGTGGAGTACCGGATTCCGTCTGTCACATCATCGCCGCTCATGCCGCGGAGGGCGATCTCGTAAAGCGCACGACGGAGGCTTTCATCGTGCATCATGCAGACTTCATGGCATTTCTGCCATTCAAGAATCCTAAGAACATCAAGCTGCAGCCGAAATAGGAGAGTTCAGATTGACGATTCCATCTTCACAGCCCCCAAAAGAGACGATTACCGCCGCCATGTCGCGCTGGGCGGCGGCATTGCAATTTAGAGACATCTCGGCCGGTGCCGTGTATCAAGCAAAGCGCTTCCTGCTCGACTCCTTCGGCTGCGCGCTGGGCGGCTATCAGCAGCATGATGTTTCCATCGCTCTGGATATTCTCGGAGAGATCGCAGGCCGCGGACTGGCGACGATCATTGGAAGCCGAGACCGTGTCGATCCCGTATCAGCTTCGCTCGCTAATGCACTAATGATCCGGTGCATGGATTACAACGACATTTACTGGAAGCAGGACCCCTCTCATCCGTCGGACATCTTCTCCGCCGCTATCGCCTGCGGTGAGCGCGCGAAAAGCAACGGCGAAGAACTCATTGTCGGATTAGTGCTGGGACATGAGTTCGAGATGCGCCTCTGCGAAGCAGCTTTCCCAGGCATTCGCGAACGTGGCTGGCATCACGCAACGCTGACTGCATTTGCTTCGCCGATCGTGGCTGGGCGCATGTTGCACCTCACCTGGGAGCAGATTCAACATGCGATTGGAATCTCGGCGAGCCGACACTGCACGCTGGGTGCGGTCACCGCGGGCAAATTGACGATGATGAAGAACACCGTCGATCCCATGGCGACGCAAAGCGGAGTTCTGGCCGCAATGCTGGCTGAAAAAGGTTACACCGGACCAGAGCATGTCATCGACGGAAAGGAAGGTCTGACGCATGTTTTCAAGCCGGAGTGGAAGGTTGATCTTCTGACCAGTGGTTTGGGCGAATCGTGGCGCATCACGCAATGCGGGATGAAGGCGTTTCCCACCGAGGCTCTGACGCACACTCCAATCTCTGCTGTCCTCGACATCGTCAAGAGTCAGGATCTGCAGCCAGAGCAAGTGAGCAAAGTTCAAATCCGTTCGCTGGCTCGCGCGGCCGACATTCTTTCCGACCCCAGCAAATATGATCCGCACACAAAAGAGACTGCGGATCATTCTCTTCCTTACGTGATCGCTGCGGCTCTGGCCGAGCGGCAGGTCACGCCCGTGCAGTTCACGATGGACAAAATTATGGATCCGAAGATCCGCGAGCAACTGAAGAAGGTCGAGGTCGTCGCGGATCCCGAGATCGAAAAAGTGTTTCCAGCTTTACAGAGGGTAATCGTGCGTATCGATACGACAGACGGACGCTCATTCAACAAACAACTGGACTATCCGAAAGGCGATCCGCGGAATCCGCTGACGGATGAGGAACTTGAGGAAAAATTCTCAGCGCTAGCCGAGGGAGTGCTCTCGCAAGGCGCCCAAAACCGCGTGAGGGAGGCGGTCTGGAACCTGGAGCGAGTCGGCTCCATCAGTGAGCTCATGGCACTGATGGAAGCGGATGTACGCAAATCGAAGAAGTCGAAATCCAACAACAAGTCGAACGGGTCGCGGCGGCCAAGCCGAAAGCCGGCGCTGGTGTAGCGACTGTTTGTTGTCGGACTAATTCGAACTGGCAGTTGCGGGAGATCTTATGCCCCAAACGATCGTTGAAAAACTCGCACAACGTCATCAAACGCAAGGACCATCGCGGCCGCTGCAGGCGGGTGATTTTCTCTCTATCCGGCCATCGCACGTGTTGACGCACGACAATACTTCGGCGGTAATGAGCAAGTTCAAGGCTATCGGGGCAAAGAAGATTTTCGATTCCCGACAACTTGTGTTTGCGCTGGATCATGACATCCAGAATCACGATGATGGAAACCTCAAGAAGTATCGCTCGATCGAGGCATTCGCCTGCGAGCACAGAGTTGATTTTTATCCGGCCGGATCGGGTATCGGTCACCAGATCATGGTTGAGCGAGGCTATGTTCTTCCGGGATCGTTCGTCGTTGCTTCCGATTCTCATTCGAACATGTACGGCGCTATGGGTGCGATCGGTACTCCGATTGTCCGGACCGACGCTGCCACCGTTTGGGCGACGGGCGAGTTCTGGTGGCAGGTTCCGCGGACGATCCAGGTCGTGTTGGAAGGCAAGCTCCAGGACGGAGTTACCGGCAAGGATGTGATCATCGCGCTGTGTGGATTGTACAAGCACGACGAAGCACTGAATGCGGCGATCGAATTTTCCGGGCCGGGCGTGGCCAGCCTCTCCATGGATGCGCGCTTCTCGATCGCGAATATGAGCACGGAGTGGGGACCAATCGGAGCGTGGTTCCCGGTCGACGACGTGACGATCCACTATCTGCGTGCGATGCATGGCCATCTGCAAGAGCAAGGAATCGAACGATTCAAGTCCGAAGACATTGACGAGTGGCTGGCGAATCCCCCTCAACCTGATGCTGGCGCCAATTACGCTGCACGAATCAAGCTCGATCTCGGATTGATTACACCCCACGTTTCCGGTCCCGATAACGTGCAGACGACGCAATCTCTCTTCGAAATCGAGCAGAAGAAAGTTGGGATTCAGAAAGCCTATCTCGTTTCCTGTGTGAACTCCCGGCTGGAAGATCTTGAGGCCGCTGTGCGAATCCTGAAGGGCCACAAAGTTCACACTGGGGTGAAGTTCTACGTGGGAGCGGCCAGCGCATGGATCCAGCGCGAGGCGGAACAATGTGGCATCTGGCACGATCTTGTCCATGCCGGTGCGATTCCGCTGCCGCCCAGTTGCGGCCCTTGCATCGGACTCGGCACGGGACTTCTCGAGAAAGGTGAAGTCGGGATTTCCGCCACCAACCGCAACTTCAAAGGCCGAATGGGTTCGCGCGACGCGCAGTGCTACCTGGCGAGTCCCGAAGTTGTGGCAGCCTCGGCCCTCGCTGGATACATTACAGGCCCACGACAGTTCGAACAGCGAGAACTCGTTCGCGACTACCAGGAATTCGCCAGCACTGCCAAAGGCGGAGAGCGCGTCGAGATCCTTCCCGGGTTTCCCGAGAAAGTACAGGGGCGGCTGATTTTCATGCCGACCGACAACGTGAACACCGACGCCATCTATGGCAAGGATTACACCTATCGTGACGACATGACTCCTGAGGCCATGTCGCGGGTGGTAATGGAAAATTATGACCCACAGTTTGCAGCCCGTACTCACGGCGGGGATGTAATCGTCGGTGGATTCAATTTCGGCACGGGATCAAGCCGCGAACAAGCGGTTACCTGCCTGAAGGCGAAAGGGATTCCGCTGGTGATCGCCTCCAGTTTCTCGCAGACTTACCTGCGCAATGCATACAACAACGGTTTTCTGTGCATCGAGGTTCCAGAACTGGTGAAGCGACTGCGCGAGCAGTTTGCAGCTGAGATCAAGGCGAAAGAGAAGACCATCATCTCTGAAGAGAGGATCGAAATCGACTTCACATCGAGCGTGGCGACTTGGCGCGGAGAGAAGTTCTCCTTCCCGCCGCTCGGTACAGTTCCGCAATCGCTGGTGATTGCCGGCGGGGCAGAGAATCTTGCGGCGAAGAAGCTTGGGCTCGACCGGAAACAACCTGTTCTTGTTTGAGGAGAAAAGACTCATCATGGCAAAGCACACCGTCGTTACGATGCCGGGAGATGGAATCGGCAACCAGGTCTTGCCCCAGGCAATTCGAGTATTAAAGGCCGTCGGTTTCGATGCGGAGTATGTTCACGCCGACATCGGATGGGATTGCTGGTGCCGCGAAGGAAACGCCCTGCCCGCACGCACGGTGGAACTTTTGGAGAAACACAAGCTGGGATTGTTCGGCGCAATTACGTCGAAGCCCAAGAAGCAAGCTGAAGCGGAATTGAAGCCGGAGTTGAAGGGCAAGGGCTACTCGTACTTCAGTCCGATTGTGACGATGCGGCAGCGCTTCAGCCTCGATACATGCATTCGCCCATGCATTTCGTTCCCTGGAAATCCGCTGAATTTCATTCGGAAGAAGGTCGATGGCGGATTTGAAGAGCCGTTCGTCAATGTAGTTGTCTTCCGCCAGAACACCGAAGGACTCTACGCCGGTGTCGAGTGGACCAATCCGCCGGAACAGGTTCGCGCAGCGCTCGCCACGCATTCTAAGTTCAAACCGTTTGCGTTAGTAGCCGGGCTCGATCTGGCGGTTTCTGTTCGCATTATCACCCGAGCGGCTGCACGCAAGATCTGCCGTGCCGCGTTTGAGTGGGCCAAGAAATATGGCTACAAGTCGGTGACGATCTGCGAGAAGCCGAACGTGCTTCGGGAAACCTCCGGGTTAATGGAGGAAGAGGCGAAAGCTGTTTCGAAAGATTATCCTGCGATCGCGTTGTGGTCGACCAATATCGATGCGCAAACCATGTGGCTTACCAAGAATCCCGAGGATTACGGCGTTGTCGTTGCTTCCAATCTATTCGGGGACGTTATCTCCGACGCCTTTGCTGGCTTGATCGGAGGGTTGGGTTTCGCAGCTTCCGGAAATATTGGCGATGAAGTTTCCGTTTTTGAGCCAACGCACGGATCTGCTCCGAAGTATGCGGAACTTGATCCGCCGATTGTGAATCCGATTGCCATGTTCCTGTCAGCAGTCATGATGCTGGAGCATGTCGGCGAAGTTGAGAAAGCACAGCGCATCCGGAAAGCGATCGCAGCAGTGGTGAAGAATGGCAAAGTTCGCACCTACGACATGATGCGAATTCCTGGAGGTGCGAAGGCAATCAGTCAAGGCGCAGCGAGCACTCTCCAGATGACCGACGCCGTACTGGCCGAACTTTCCCGGACGGCTGGTGTCACTCACAACGCCCAAGAGCTTGTGGGCAGTCATAGGTAGCTTCTATGTCAGTTACCACTGAATCGCGCGTTGCAGAAGCAGGTCACTCAGGATCAGAAATCCGGTCCGACCTCCACGTCAAGATTGAGATTCGCGACGCCGGAGGGATTCAAGTTCAGCTTGAGTCGCGGGTTGAACCATATTATGGCGTCTCAATTCGGCGGCAGGCCGAAGAAGTCCTTGAGGCATTAGGTCTGCGCCACGCGATTCTCGAAATTCGGGACGAAGGCGCCCTGCCATTTGTCATCACGGCTCGCATTGAGGCGGCCGCCCGCCGCGCTGGCGTTGGGGAAGGCACTCGCGTACTACCCGATCGGGTCGCTCTGCCCGAGCCATCATCCCGCGATCGGCTGCGAAGATCGCGTCTGTACATTCCCGGAAGCGAGCCGAAATACTTCATCAACGCTGCCCTGCACGGGGCGGATGGCGTCATCCTCGATCTGGAGGATTCGGTTCATGCCAGCGAAAAGGATGCCGCGCGTCTGCTCGTGCGAAATGCCCTGCGGGCGGTGGACTTTGCGCGCTGCGAACGGATGGTTCGCATCAACCAGCTTCCGCTTGGACTTTCTGATCTCGACGAGATCGTGCCTGAATCGCCAGATTTGATCCTCATTCCGAAAGTGGAAACTCCCGATCAGGTTGCCGAGGTAGCCCGGCGCTCTCGCGAGATCCAATCGGAGTACGGCATCAATCGTCCGATGTGGTTCATGCCCATTCTCGAGTCTGCCCTCGGAATTGAGAATGCTTTCGCGATTGCGAAAGCCGCCGAGAGCATCGCAGCCTTGACCATTGGGCTGGAGGACTATACGGCTGATCTGGGCGTCGCCAAAACGCAATCCGGAGCGGAAAGTCTCTACGCTCGCCAACGGTTGGTGAACGCTGCCCGTGCGGCGGGCGTTCAAGCGATCGATTCTGTCTACGGTGATGTTGGAAATCTCGAAGGTTTGCGCACTTGGGCATTGAACTCACGGGCCATGGGCTTCGGAGGAATGGGATGCGTTCATCCCATGCAGATTCCGTCCATTCACGAAGCATTTGCTCCCACTTCAACGGAAATCGAAAAGGCGAAGAAGATTGTTGCCGCCTACGAGAATGCGCAGGAAAAGGGACTCGGCGTAGTCAGCCTGGGATCGAAGATGATCGACGCGCCGGTCGTGCAGCGTGCCATCAAGTTGATCGCGCAAGCCGGCACCATGGGTCTCGAGTAGGGAAGGACGATCATGCCTGTACTGGAAAAGATCGGAGTGATTGCAAACGCAGCCGGCCGCATCGTTCCGGAGATGGTCAACGGCCGCCCGCAGACCGCGTACATGGGAGTAAACAAATTCCGGCCAGAAGGGTCGAAGGCGAGTCCTCCGATCCGCAGCGCGGCGGACTATCCTGCAAACGGCGATAAGCGCGTTGCAGATCTCGAAACCGCACTGCGCAAGTGCGGACTGCGTGACGGCATGGTCATCTCCTCGCACCATCACCTGCGTGATGGCGATCGCGTCGCCATGATGGCTCTGGAAGCCACATCGAGAGTCGGCGTGAAAGATCTGATGTGGTTCCCCAGCGCATCATTTCCCGCTCAAAAGGCTGCGATTGAACTGATGCAGGCCGGAGTCATCGACCACATCGAGGGCAGCATGAATGGTCCCCTCGGAGACTACTGCACGCAAGGCAAGATGCGCGGCATGGGCGTGTTGCGGTCTCATGGCGGTCGCTGGCAGGCCATTCAAGATGGTGAAGTCCACGTCGATATCGCAGTGATTGCCGCGCCGACGGCCGACGCTTTCGGCAATTGCGATGGTTCTCACGGCAAATCTGCCTGCGGTTCACTCGGATTTGCTTTGGCCGATTCGATTTATGCGGATCACGTGATCGTCGTAACCGACAATCTGGTCCCGTTTCCCTGCGTACCATGGCAGGTCCAGGGAAACAATGTGGACTATGTTGTCGAAGTCGATTCGATCGGTGATCCATCGAAAATAGTTTCTGGCACGACGCAGATCACGCGGTCGCCAGATCGCTTACGAATCGCCGAATTTGTTGCGGCGTTCCTGCGAGACGCGGGAATCATGAAGAACGGTTTTTCGTTCCAGGCAGGCGCGGGAGGAATCGCTCTCGCGTTTGTGAGCTACCTGAAGCGAATGATGAAAGAATCCGGGGTGAAAGCGCGATTCGTTCGCGGCGGATCCACGAAATACCTAGTCGAACTGTTAGATGAAGGTCTCACCGATTACATCCTTGACGGCCAGACGTTCGATCTCGCCGGCGTGCAGTCGATGGCCAACAATCCGCGTCATGTCGCGACGTCTCCGTTCACCTCGTACAACTTTCATGGCAAGGGGAACTTCGCATCCATTATTGACGCGGTTGTACTGGGCGCGACCGAGATCGACACTAATTTCAACGCCAACGTCGTTACCCATTCCGACGGACGGCTGCTTCACGGTATCGGCGGGTGGCAAAACTGTCTGGGCGCTGGATGCACGATTCTTGCCGTGCCATCTTTCCGTGATCGCATTCCGGTCATCGTGGATGACGTCACGACTCTTTGCGGCACCGGCGAACTGATCGACGTGGTTGTGACTGAACGTGGAATCGCCATCAATCCGCGCCGTCAGGATCTGATCGACGCGGTGAAAGGCTCGAAACTTCCAATTCGCTCGATCGAAGACATCAAAACCGAAGTCGAGCGGATTTGCGGAGGAAAACCGCAGAAGCCGAAACGAAGTGATCGACCGGTTGCCGTTGTGAAATGGGTCGACGGCACAGTGCTGGATACCGTCTGGCAGACGGGCTTGTAGTGGAAATCTAAGACGAACCAGCTCACTCAGGGGCTACAGCCCGCACTCTTCGTGCTCGCAGCGGCTCGGCTGAAAGCCGAGCCCTTTCAAAACAGGCTTATTGCGCGGATCAAAGACTTACACCGTTTGCAGCAGCCGCTCTTCTGATTTCTCAATCAGCTTTGCCACCAGGTTCTCAAACTGCGCGTGCTCCAGGCAGACGGCGTGTTGTCCATATCGCGCGTCTTTGCCGGTAACGTGCCAATAAGGCATCCAGCAAAACTGCTTCTTATCTCCGGCGCGCTCCAGAACAATCAGAAAAGGATAGAAAGTCACCTCTTCCTCCTCTTGGCCGAGCCACGAATCCAACTGGTCGGGCAGGGTGGCCGAAACGACCTTAAAATCGCTATCGCCAGCTCCCAACTGGAAGTCGAGCGTGAGGTGAAGCTCGCGGGGGCCGCCGCAGGCGCAATCTTCGGGCTTAGTCCTCTGGAATTCGTACAGCGCATCGAACAGCTTCTGATGGGTGGGATATCTCTTGTGGCATTCGGTGCAGACGTAATATTGCGCCGCCATGTTCGAGACCTCGCCGAGAGCGCATTGCACGCTTTTGGACTCTCGGCACGATTGTAAGAACCTCGGCACATCTGCCGATGTGACGAGCCTCACAATGCAGGCTGGCACTGATCACGGGACCTTCCGACGCGAAGTGACTTGAATCACCGGAGCTGGTGATGCCCTTCCTTGCCCGGAAAACAGGGCTCAAGCGAGCATCGAGAAGGCATCCCTATGCGTATCTACGGCGGCGACGGGCAACCGTACGGGTCGTGGGAGATCGTTCAGAAAGAACTTCTGTGGGCTGGATTCACACTGTCGTCCGCGGATGCCACTCGCCTTTCCTTCCAGCCGCAAACCACTCCAGCCGATAACCTCCCGCTTCCCGCAGGTTTCCAAGCAAATTCAAGAGGAGCCCATGGGTCGGCATAATTTTCTTTCTATCCGCGATTTTTCACCGGAAGAGATCCGGTATCTACTCGATCTGGCGCGCGAAATGAAGGCACATCCTTCGGCGCATGCCGGCGCGCTCAAAGGCAAAACGCTCGCAATGATCTTCGAAAAGCCATCGCTGCGCACGCGCGTTTCATTCGATGTAGGCATCCAGCAGCTCGGAGGATTCTCTCTTTATCTCTCCCGGGCGGAAATCAACCTGGGCCAGCGCGAATCAGTCTATGACATCACGAAGAATCTCGAACGGATGGTGCAGGCCATCATGGTGCGGACATTCGCCCACGAGATCGTCGAGCAGATGGCCGAGTACGCCAGCGTTCCGATCATTAATGGATTGACGGACTATAGCCA
>DATJWZ010000661.1:0-2125 GCA_035500795.1 Candidatus Eiseniibacteriota bacterium
ACCGCAGCCGAAGAAGGTCCCGAGCCCGGAACCGATCTTGAGTATCAGGTCAACGTACCGTTCTGGACGGCGATCCGCGGGGGCGTAATGCGCCTGAACATCACACGGCAGGATGTCTGCCCGCAGTGTCATGGACAGGGAGCGCTCGAAGCCCCGGGAAAATGTCCGGAGTGTAACGGCACCGGACAGATCACGCAGACCGGCGGACGGATGAAGTTCAACGTGCAGTGTCCGCGGTGCGGAGGAACTGGGAAGAACCTGACGACCTGTCCCACCTGCCACGGGGATGGCACGGTCACGCATACGGAACCGCTGGAAGTTCGCATCAAGGCTGGCACTCGCGATGGGCAGCGCATCCGTATACCAGGAAAAGGGAACGCCGGAGCGCACGGAGGTCAGGCTGGAGATCTTTACGCGATCATCCGCGCCGAGGGGCATCCGATCTTCCATCGCGACGGGGATGACATCTCGCTGACCGTGCCGGTGAGTGCGACGGAAGCTGCCTTAGGCGCCAAGATCGAAGTGCCTACGATCGACGGCCGGGCTCTGCTGAAGATTCCCCCGGGCACGCAGTCGGGTCAAAAACTGCGCCTGCGCGAAAAGGGGGTGCCGTCGGCGACGAGAGAAGGTGTCCGCGGCGACGAAATCGTCGAGATTACGGTGCATGTCCCAATGCCGCGCGACGAGCGAACGAAAGAACTTCTGCGCGAGTTGGCGAAGCTAAACCCCGAAGATCCACGAGCAGAGCTATGGAGCAAGGTGTAGTGCTCAGTTTCCTGTGAAACCCCGTGCTCCATAGGGTTAGTGCTTTTCTGAACTGAAACTGCAAAAAACATTTTCACCAGAGGGATCACAGAGGAACACAGGGTCTTCAAAAAAACGTCAGGCCCGGTTAGTTGACTAAGTCAACTATCTGATATTCTGCCCATATGGCGCCTACCACGGCAGCTACCTCCTCGACTGACGATCCCGTGCAGACCATCCGACGCTTCAATCGTTTCTATACTCGCCAGATTGGAGTTCTGCACGAACATCTGCTGCAAAGCCAATTCTCGCTGACCGAAGTTCGCGTTCTGTACGAAGTCGCGCACCGAGAGAATCAGACTGCAAAAGACCTCTGCGAGGATCTAGGCCTCGATCGCGGCTACGTCAGCCGCATGTTGCGCGGATTCGAGGAGCGCGGCTGGATCAGAACCATTCCGTCTCCGGACGATCGGCGGCGGCAATTCCTTTCTCTGACAGCGAAGGGGCACAAGGTGTTCGATCCGCTGGACCACCGATCGAGCGACGAAATTTCCACCTTGCTGGGCCGCCTGTCGCCCGATCGACGAAAGAAACTGCTGGCAGCGATTCGCGATGTCGAGTCAGTTCTTGATCCCACGGCAGCACCAGCCCGATCTTTCACCCTGCGTCCTCATTGGCCCGGCGATATGGGATGGTTGGTCCAGCGCCACGGCGAACTCTATTGGAACGAGTATCACTATGACGAACGCTTCGAGGCATTGGTCGCCGATATTGTCGCAAAGTTCATTCAAAATCTGGACACCACGCGCGAACGCGGCTGGATTGCGGAGAGGGAAGGCGAGCGGGTGGGGTGCGTTCTGCTCGTGAAAAAGTCTGAGACCGTTGCGAAGCTTCGGGTTCTATTGGTCGAACCATCCGCGCGCGGCTTGGGGATTGGGAAGTGTCTGGTAGACGAATGCATCAGTTTTGCCCGGAAAGCCGGCTATCAGAAGATCATGCTCTGGACGCAGAGTGAACTCGGCGCGGCACGCCACATCTACAAGGCCGCTGGCTTCGAACTCGTCGCTGAAGAACGACACGACAGTTGGAGCCGTAAGAATCTTGTTTCCGAAACCTGGGAACGGAAACTCTGAGAGTCGCGACTCCCGAGTCCCGAGTATCGCTCAACATCCAGCAACCACCGTTGTTTCGCATTACCCTCGTACCACGCCTCCCGCTTACAAAAATTTGCAAAAATCCTCAAAAAAATCTTGCATCTGTGCAAAATTCCCGTAATCTCACAAATGCGAACTAACTTTGCCGACATGTCCGGGAAATCGCATCAAACCCGGGAGCCGCGAGATGAAAGTCTTCACAGGAAGACTCAAGGGAGACGCGGTGG
>DATJWZ010000662.1:0-2156 GCA_035500795.1 Candidatus Eiseniibacteriota bacterium
GGAAGTCGTGTACCTTCTGATATCGTTTGGCGAGTTCGTCACAGGTGTGATCTTGCCCGAGCAGCGCCTCCAGCTTCGCTGGAATTTTCGTGAGTTCCAGCATCGACCCGCGCGCTTGTTCCGGCTTCATGACGCCTCGTACCTGCGCCAGATACATCGCGAAGATATAAAGTGCAGTAAGTTGGCCGGTAAATGCCTTCGTGGAAGCAACGCCAATTTCCGGCCCGGCGTGAGTGTAAATCGTCCCTGCCGCCTCGCGGGTAATCATCGATCCGACAACGTTGCAGACGGCGAGCGTTTTCGAACCTTTTGCCTTTGCCTCGCGTTGCGCCGCAAGCGTGTCAGCGGTTTCTCCAGATTGCGAGATCACCAGAGTGATCGTGTTCGGCTCTACAATCGGGTTCCGGTAACGCCACTCGCTGGCGTAGTCCACTTCGACCGGCACTCGCGCCAGCGACTCGATCATGAACTTTCCGGCAAGTCCGGAATGCCAACTGGTTCCGCAGGCGATGATGTTGATTTTTTTCGCCTCGCGGAATTCAGCTTCCGTGATTTCCATCTGATCGAGAAAGATGTGGCCCGTATCCTGCGAGACGCGGCCTAGCGTAGTTTCCCGCACCGCACTGGGCTGCTCGTAAATCTCTTTCAGCATGAAATGCTTGAATCCGCCCTTTTCCGCCTGGATCGGATCCCACGTTACATGCTGCACCTGCCGAACCACGGGCTTGCCGTTGAAGTCCGTTAATTGCACCCCATCGGGAGTAACGACGGCCATGTCCCCATCGGCAAGAAAGAAAATATCGCGCGTGTGATGGAGGATTGCAGGAACATCGGAGGCGACGAAATACTCGTCGTTGCCCAACCCGATCACGGCAGGCGGTCCATTGCGCGCCGCGACGATTTTCCCGGGATCGTCCGTGCAGATCACTGCAATCGCAAAGACTCCAGACAGTTGCTTAATCGTCTGCCGTACTGCCTCTTCCAGAGATGGCCGATGTCCGTTGCCCGTTTTGTAGAAGAACTTCTCGACCAGGTGAGCGATGATTTCCGTGTCAGTCTCGGTGGTGAACTTGTGCCCTTCCTCAATCAGCTTCTTTTTCAGGCTGAGATAGTTCTCGACGATCCCGTTGTGAACGACCACGATTTTCCCCGTGCAGTCGCGGTGTGGATGGGCATTTTCTTCCGTCGGACGCCCGTGAGTTGCCCAACGCGTGTGGCCGATTCCGTACGTCCCGTTCAGCGGCTTCTGCTTGATCGCCTCTTCCAGATTGCGCAGCTTGCCTTCGGCGCGTCTGATGTCGAGCCCATCGCCGCCATTTCCCACGGCGATGCCTGCAGAATCGTATCCGCGGTATTCGAGTCGACGCAGGCCCTCAATGATGACGGGAACGACACTTTTCTTGCCGACGTAACCGACAATGCCGCACATAGCCCCACCTCTATGGTTCCCCGGCTACTCGGCCAAGGAATAACGGAATTCTTCGATAACCGGATTGGTCAATACTTCGCGGGCAATTCGTTCGACTTCTGACTTCGCCTGATCGGGGGAAAGGCCGCCATCCAACTGGATTTCAAAATACTTCCCTTGCCGTACGCTCTCCAGACCTTTGTAGCCCATCTTCTGGAGCGCACCCTGGATGGTTTTGCCTTGGGGGTCGAGGACACTCTTCTTTAATGACACGTACACGTAGGCTGTCATAAAGTCATCATTATACGTAACCGAGCCATGGTTCGTAGCCTACCCGGAAGTGGGGGTCCTGACGGGAGTCTGCTCACCCGGTTCCCCCTCAAAACGGCTCAGTTTTTGATCAAGATCGGCCAGAGTTTCTTCCAGTAGCTTGCGATGTCGCGGATTTCCACCCTGCTCCAGTTGCTGAAGGACCTGCTTCCGAGCAAGTCGGAGATTCTCACGCTCTCGGCTGCGAGCCGCCGCCTCCGGGGTAAGTCTGACTCGCGTCGTGTCGGGTTTCTCACTTGCCTCAGCTTGTTGGGCTTCGATTGACTTACTCTCCCATCCTCGCGCCATATATGGAGATTATATTTCCCAAATAGGCGAACTGATAATCTTCAACATCATCAGCCAATATTGTTCATCCAGCCTCTTTCGCTAACTTCCATGTTAGAGCCGAGCAGATAGTCTTGACATCGTCTTTATA
>DATJWZ010000663.1:0-2841 GCA_035500795.1 Candidatus Eiseniibacteriota bacterium
TCGAGAGTGTCGGCGCCCCCGAGTTCAAGGGATACAAGATGATCCAGCTCGCAGACCTGATTCTTCCCAGTATTGCTGGCGGGCTTTTTGACTTTGTACCAGGTGTAGGTGTCTTGCTTCTTTTCGGCGGTAGTCGCCTGATCGCGGACGCAGTCGGTTACGAAACTTTTCATTGTCATGACGTCAAGAGTCAGCGTCTCGTTAATTGCACCGGGAGTGCAGTTCGGGTCGGGAAGAAGAAATCCATTCTTCTTTCTGGTTTTGCATTTCTTCGAAGGCGGGAGGCTTACTGTCGTTAGGGCTTTATCGCCTTTAACATCAATCCCGGATGGACATCCGGTGGGAAGCTTGTCACCAGTTTGGGCAACACAGGCGACTGGAAGCAAAAGACAAGTCGTTAAGGACAGGGCGAGGCGCATATTTCCTCCAGAGAAACGGAGCAGCAGCCCGCATTACACGTCCCCCTCGCTGCGTTGCCCGGGATTCTAGCATATGGAGGGTGAGTTGCCTTTAGTTGCCGCACGGCAAAGCGATGCATATAATCCGATTTCCACGGCTTCCGCGCGGAGTCACTGCTGCAGCGTTCTTGCAGACGAGTCAGCCGGATGCTTTGCGAACTCGAGGTCATCCAATTGCCTATCGGAACTGCATTTCACGAGAGAACTTTTCCGCTCTGCCACAGCCTGAATTACCGCGAGTGGTCGGGATACTACACGGTCAGCGTGTATGAGGTGCATCATGAGCACGAGTACAACGCGATCCGTAACGCGTGCGCACTGATCGATATTTCGCCGCTCTACAAGTATCTGATTACCGGCAGGGATGCGACCCGGCTTGTCAACCGCGTGATCACGCGCGACATCAACAAGGTAAAAGTCGGGCAGGTCATTTATTGCTGCTGGTGCGATGAGGAAGGCAAGGTCATCGACGATGGCACGATCTCGCGGCTTGGCGAGAATGTCTATCGGTGGACGGCTGCTGATCCGAGCTTGAGATGGTTCCGGCAAAATGGCCTGAATATGGATGTGCAGATCGAGGATATTTCGGAGAAGACCGCCGCGCTCGCGTTGCAAGGACCAACTTCGGCGAAGCTGCTGAAGGCTGTGGCAGAGGCTGATATCGCAAATCTGAAATATTTCCGAGTGACGAGCGGCAAGATTGCTGGTGTTCCCGTCGATATATCACGTACTGGATATACCGGCGATCTGGGATATGAAATCTGGATGCCGTGGAAAGACGCCGTGAAAGTTTGGGATGAACTAGCTGCCAAGGGCAAGCAGTTCGATCTACACGCTGCAGGGATGCTTGCTCTGGACGTGGCCCGAGTGGAAGCCGGACTACTGCTGATCGAAGTCGACTACACGAGTTCCAAGAAAGCTCTGATCGCCTCGCAGAAGTTCTCGCCATATGAGTTGGGTTTCTCGAAGATGGTGCATCTCGAAAAAGAGAATTTCATTGGGAAGCGCGCACTGGAACACGACGCGAAGCATGGTGTGCCGCGGCAGTTCGTCGGGCTCGAAGTGGACTGGACCGACGTGGAGCAACTCTACGAGCGCTACGGCCTCACACCGGCGGCTCCGGCGCAGGCGTCACGCGTGGCGGTGCCCGTCTATTCGGGCGAGAAGCAGGTAGGAAAGGCGACTACGACGAGTTGGTCTCCAACGCTGAAGAAGATGATTGCGCTGGCGAGCATCGAGACTGAACAGGCGAAACCGGGGACGGCGCTGCAGATGGAAATTACGATCGAGGCGATTCGCCTGAAAACGAACGTGAAAGTCGCGACGCTGCCGTTCTTCAATCCCGCAAGGAAGACCGCAACCCCGGTCTAGAACCGATCTAATTCGAGCTGTGGAACGCGCCGACTGCTTCATCAGGGCGCGTTCTTGCTTTTCCGGAAAGATCAAGAATCAACCGGTATATCGATTCGGCGTCATCAAGGTCGGCAAAGACGGGTACGTCTCTTACGGAGAAGCGACTCCAACTTTGGGCTCGCTGCCCTTTCGTCGTTGTGTATTTGCTCCCAAACCAAATGGTGCCGGTGAAAGCGCCATCCCGTTCTACGGTGGGAATTGCGTTTAGAAACAACGAGCAACTCTTCCGCCGCGTGGCCTCTTGAAGCACGATGAGACGTCGATTCGTTATGCCGTAATAGGTTCGGCGCTTCAGCCAACCGTCGTAAAGAAAGCGGCCCCAGATCAGGTATTGGCCGATCAGGACAAATGGAATGCCCGGGATCACCATGAAGAACGCCGGGCCCTTCGAGTTGTGAGGCCAAAGGCCAAGGGCGATTGCCTCCCAGAAAATTGCGAACCCTCCCCAAAGAAGGCTGAAGGGAATCGCTAATCCATCTTCGGAATGAAAAATGACAGACCGATTCGGTCGTCCGGCCCAAAGCAGGTTTTCACCCGAGACCAGTTCAGACTGCAATTCAACCGAAGCTTCAGGATCGATGGGCCCCATACGCGTTCGCGACCGCGGACTCAGATTCAGGCTAGGGAAGTAAATCGAGCGTGTCTAGGTTACTTGCGCGCGCCGCCTGCCGGCTGCGTAAATCCACGCGCCAATCAGCAGCAGTGCGCCGCATCCTCCAACAATCTTGAACAGCGCCAGCGGCTTGTTCGGTTCGTCCGGCTGCGGAATCAGCGATAGAGCGATCGTCAGCGTCGTGGTCAGGAAACCCAGAGTGGCCACCATCTTCGCCATGATCGTTCCCCCTGGCACGCGGATCACATCCGGCCCGGCCGGTTCTCCTTGCAGCTTGATCATCGCCGCGAACAAATACAGATACGGGATGAAGTATGTGATCACGCCCATGCTGACCAGCACGTTGTAAGCGCCCTT
>DATJWZ010000664.1:0-4293 GCA_035500795.1 Candidatus Eiseniibacteriota bacterium
GAATACAGGGGGACTGTTCGACTTTGTTTCCGGCCGAGTGCCACGTGCACCCAAATGGATGCGGAAGGTGCGCATCGAATGGTTGTTTCGGTTACTGATCGAACCATTCCGAAAGGGGCACCGAATCTTCGTTGTAGCTCCGTGGTTTCTGACGCAGGTTGTGCGCGCGCTTTGGATTCGGGAGTCTCGCGCCTCTAACAAGGAGAGCGTACAGCTAGAGATCGAGAAATAAGTGTGAGCTAAGTAAGCACATTCTATTGTGCCTTGCGCAGTTTGGCGATGAACGCGCCTTGCCGTTTGCAATTGCCGTTTCGGGCGACGACGCGGCTATTCGAGCATTCGCAACGCGGAACTCGCCCCACGCCTCATCAATTCTCCGGCCATGCTGGCAATCGCTGTGGGTTGGATCAGCATACTGACCGAAAGGAAACACTCCTGAGTGCATTGACAGCGGCTTTCCTGAATACGACGCCTCAATCCAGTCGCGGCATCGCCGTGCCATATGGCTTGGAGATCGTAGTTAAAGTCGTGCAAATTGCCGAGTTCATCATCGAGGAGTTCACAGGCATGTACGGCACCGTCGGCATAGATCACGCCCCCGAGAGAACCGGCAGCGCACCCCCCGCCCTCGCGCCGCCCCTCCACGGTATCGGCGATAATACGTCTACGTACGGCATTCTTGGCGCTGAGAAGTGGCCCCAGAATGCCACCGCGATGTCCCTCCGACAAGCCAGTCCTGACAGCGGAATCCGCGAGGTCCGCCGCCCGACGATAATTTGCCACGTCCACTTCGATGGCTTTGGGGTCACGCACCGTTCCACGGGCGATGTTGATCATCCACTCTCCCGGATGGAAGGATCTAATGGTGCTCGCGACCTCATCCATCTGGTGCTGGTTCCGGTGCGAGACCGTAGTGATCACCCCGACGTCGAAATGCGCATATTTGGGCTTTAGCGCATTCAGACGCTTGATGGTTTCCACAGCTAGTTCCCAACCACCCTTAACGCGACGGATCTGGTCGTGCGTTGCAGCGGTGCCATCCAAGGATACGTCTACACGGAAAGGTGTACTCGGATTTCGTTCTAGTAATTGTCTTGCTTTGAGCTCAATCATCTCCGGCATGTAACCGGATGTAGGAATCTGATATCGCGTGATACGCGATTTACGGCGCATCATCGTGATCAGCTCTACAATATCGTCGCGCCGGAACGCCTCCCCTCCGGTAAAGCTGACGAAATGCAGGCGACAACTTTCTGCCAAGCGGCTGAACTGATCGAATGTAAGAAGCGGTCTTTTATGATGTGCTTCTTTCCAGTCTTCTGAAAACCAGCAATGCGAGCAATGCATCCAGCACTGGGAGCTCACAAAGAGGATGAGATAGGGGGGTGCGCTGTATCGGCGGGCAAGAGCTTCAGTGAGCGCTGTGCGTGCTCTGGTTTTTATGGACCAATCGGTTGCGTTGGTTCTTACGGGTTCCTTAGTTGACAGAATGTTGAACACCGGCCGAGGTTGTTGTGAGCTCTCTTTTTCGCGTCGCATTGGTGTTTTCCACCTCAGTACTATCGAACGCGTTCCCCACCTTCTGGCCCCACAAGAGTATGTTTGGCGACAACGGGTTTCAAGGCCTATTCACCCAAAAATCGTGAAATGCTCCCATATGTAGTTTTAGTCGGTTGCTGAACATGGCCTCCCGTTGGCCAAGATTGTAACCCAGATATTTGGCTGCAGTGCGCATGAAAACCTTGGGTATCAGCAGCGGATTCTCCTTCCAAAACCACTCGATCTCGGAACGGACGAACCGCATACCGTCTTCGCCGGGTTCACCGTACTTCTCCCTCATCCAGCGTTCTCTGCCGTATAGAACGCCTGCATCGAAATGGCGTTGGAAGATCTGCCGGAGAGTTTGATTATGGGAGTGATACACGGTTGCCTCGGCAATATACGCCGTCTTCCACCCACTTAGCATCATTTTGGCCGCGACATACGCGTCTTCATGCGTGATTACATCGTGCGGGAAGCTTCCGATTGCTTCGAGCGCGGTGCGTCGGTAAGCGGCCAGAACGTTCGAATGGAAGATGGTCTTGAATCCGAGCGTTTTCCGTGTCTCATAGTCCTTTACAAGTGAATGCGCTGGATAGTTGAAAGCGCAGGCGTGTCGAGCAAACGGATTGGCATCGCAGTGCGGGAGCTGGCGGGCGTACGCTGCTCCGATCCGGGTATCACCGAACGCCCCGACAAGAATACCGATCGTGTCGGGAGAAGCCATGATGGCATCATGCGTGGTGTACACGAGAAACTCCGCCCAAGGCACCAAGGTCGCCGCGAGAGCCCGCGTTCCGCCGTGATTGAATTCGAGATGGGGTATTTCATGCACTTGAAAACCGAAGGAACGGGCGCGAGCCACCGTGTTATCGTTCGAAGCTGAATCAATGATCAACACCTGGTTGGGCCGGATGCCCTGCTGAAGCAGCGGCCCCGGAAACAAATCGAAAAAGCGCTCTGAGTTCCACGTAGGGAGAATCACAGCAACATTCGAGAGGTCGAAACAGCGAGTTTCGCTCATGAGAAGACCGTCCTGAGGGCAGGACATGCAATGGCACCATATATACAAGAGCACGCCGTATCCTCGAAACCAGAAATTGACGTCCTGCTGGCAACCTGGAACGGAGTACGCTTCCTTGACCAACAACTAGACTCCATTTCACAGCAGAGCTTTCAGAATTTTCGGTTGCTTGTCAGGGACGACAACTCTAGCGATTCGACGTTGCAGCTAGTTGAGCGATTTCAGTCACTCCATCCTAACCGCGTTTTCATTCGCAAGAATTCGACGCGGCAAGGGCCCTGCCGCACCTTCTCCCTACTTTTGGAGGAATCGCGCGCACCCTACTTCGCGTTCTGTGATCAAGATGATATTTGGCGAAGAGACAAGCTTGAACTCGAACTGGATGCTCTGAAGCGCGCCGAAGCCAATTATGGATATGAAACGCCAGTGATGGTCTTCTCTGACCTGGAACTCATCGGGCCAGACAACCGACCATTGGAGGGTTCCATGTGGAAGATGAAGCATGTGAATCCTCATCGTGCAAGTCTGGGCGCTTTGCTAGTCCAGAACCTCGTAACCGGCTGCACAGTGCTGGGTAATCACAGTCTTTTGTCCCACGGCATCCCAATACCGGAAGAAGCCGTAATGCATGACTCTTGGCTCGGATTGGTCGCCGCAGCTTTTGGTGTGCTCATCCCCCTGGACGAAACGACCGTAGAATACCGCCAGCATGAACAGAACGCCCTCGGTGCTGGGAGCGGCTTGCAATTAAGGGATGCGTTCAAACGTCTACTTCGGGATCCGGGCTTCACGGAAGCAATTGCGAAGTCCAGGAAACAAGCAAGAACATTCGCGGAGCGATATGAAACGCAGTTGACACAGGATCAGAAAGAAGTGTTGCAGGTGTGGTCGACATCGAGAGACCTCCCTGCAGGTGTACGGCAATGGACCTTATACAGAACCGGATTGCGTCCGACCCGTTTCTTAACCACCCTGGGATTCCTCGCGAGAATCTGAGCCGTCCGCTTCAAATGGGTCATGCATCGAGCCAGAAACCTGCTCAAAAGCCAATCAGATTTCGCGACAATAGAAATTCCCTTTGTATCTCCTCGACGCGGTGTCGCTCAAGATCTGGTCCCCAGAGGCAAATAGGCATCCTGAATGTCGTAATCAGATGCGATGAGAAGGCCGGCCTCCGGACGGGATGCGCTCCCAAGGTATCGACGTGCTCGAGAGTGCGATGGAAGCATGGCGACAGTGGCTCAGTCGGTAAAAAACGTGTCCAACAAAAACCGAAACGAATCCACTTGACTCCGAACGGCCTTCTCATGGAAGGCGTTAACACTCATCGAGCTGGACCAAGAAAAAACGCGCACAGTCAGGTCAGTGTACGCAAGCAGTTCTAGGGACGACTCTTTTAGGATGCCCTTCTCACTAGTCAATCGTAGTTCATACGAACCGATGGATCGGTTTAGCCGCCGTGCTCTCGCAACCAAGCGGCAACCGCATTCGGGCAAAATCTTACTCTCATGCCGATGCGGATGGCTCGCGATCCGCTGACTATCGCGTGGCGTTCGAAAGCCCCGAACGTTTCACTTACGGTCCGTGCTGCCTCCGGGACCGGGGCGCCAGGTCTCTTCACCACTTGTTGCGAACCCGTTCGGCATCTCCGGATTGGATTCGAACTTCACATTCAAAGACCATCGGCCCGATAAGGCCTTGATCAAGCTCTGCAGTTCCACCGGAGATTG
>DATJWZ010000665.1:0-2018 GCA_035500795.1 Candidatus Eiseniibacteriota bacterium
AACCGCCGATCTGTGATCCAAAATCGGCGGTAGGAATTTAGGGTTATGTCTCCAATTCCGTTCTTAGGATATTTGTTTTCAAATTTCCAGAATATTATTGGAGGAATCCAATAATGTTGAATGCTGACGAGCATATAAAACGAAAGCTCGGAAAGCTGGACTCCCCGCGAAGGGTGAGATGGTTAAGACAACATATCTCTGGATACATTATCAACATCGCCGCCCGCGTCTATTTCCGCCTGCCCTTCACGGTGCTGGGCGAAGAACTGGACCCTTATCTTGAAGCCTTCACCCTCTCCTTCAACCTGGCCGAACTATACGGCTTCACCGACGATGAGCGGCGCCTGGCCTTCAGCACGGAGTGGAAGCGCGGGGTGAAGCTGGCCGAAGAGATGGCGGAAACCATCGAAGCGGCGGCGGCGCGGCATATCCAGCTTTACCGGAGGCGAGATAACATCATGGAAAGCCTGATCCGCGTCAAATCCAAAAAGCCGCCGCAGGCACCGCATCTGACGGCAGATGATTTAGGTCAGATATGCGAACGTTTTCAGCATCGCTCAGGAAATGTTCAGTCATAATGGCGAATCTTCCACAAACGCAGCGTGACAAATTGATCCGCATTCTTGGAATGCTTGGTTCAGATTTCGATGGTGAGCGTGCATCGGCTGGGGTTTTGGCAAGCAATCTTCTGAAAAGTTTAGGTCTGACGTGGGAAGATGTGATTGCAAAAATTGCAGAAGAAAATCCAAAACAAGAACAAGCTAGACAACAGCAATACAATTCTTACGATCCATATCAATACAAAACTTATGATGATTATGCACATTGGCGAACAAAGCTATGGTTTTTGCGAGATAACGACGATCTGCTGAGCGATTGGGAGACTGGATTTGTCGAAAGCCTGAATAGAAGAACCAGGATCACGCCGCGTCAGGAAGAGATTTTGGACCAGATTTATTCCAAAATAAGGCAGAAAACATGACATATAAACAAGATGGGCAGGAATGGCTGCTGCTATGCCAGAAATCCGCCAATGGGAATCCCATCCCAAATGTCCATAATGCTCTGGTGGGGCTGAGAAGGGACAAAAAACTAAATTCGATTTTGGCTTACGATCAGATGCGAAGAACCGCTCTGTTAGTCAGACCAGCGCCAGATGCGACAGGCCAGACGGATCAGAGCGATTTGCCAAGGCCCGTGAAAGATACAGACATAACAAATATCCAGGAATATCTTCAGGAATCGGGTCTCACGCGGCTTTCCAAGGATGTCACCCACCAGGCGATTGAAAAGCGGGCAGAAGAAGAAAGTTTCCATCCTGTCAAAGAATATCTGATTGATTTGCAATGGGATGGACAAAAGCGGGCAGGAGGATGGCTAAACGCCTATCTCGGCGTTGCACATAGCGAATATACCGCCGGCATCGGTCAGATGTTCCTCATCGCCATGGTCGCCCGCATTTTTGAACCAGGCTGCAAAGCCGATTACATGCTGGTCCTGGAGGGGCCGCAGGGCATTGGCAAGTCATCTGCCTGCCGCATCCTCGCCGGCGAATGGTTCTCCGATGCCCTTCCCGATCTCAAAACAGGCGGCAAGGACATCAGCCAGCACCTAAATGGAAAATGGCTCATCGAAGTTGCCGAAATGTCAGCCCTCGACAAAGCCGAGGCAGCCGCCCTGAAGGCGTTCATCACCCGGAGCATAGAGCAGTACCGACCCAGCTATGCCCGTAAAGACGTTTGGGAGGCCCGCCAGTGCGTTTTCATAGGCACGACGAACAAGAGTGCCTACCTACGCGATGAAACCGGTGGCAGGCGCTTCTGGCCCGTTCTGTGCGGTGTTGTCGATTTGGAAGCATTGAAGCGCGACAGGGACCAACTCTTCGCGGAAGCCGTCGCCCTCTACCGCTCCAAAGCCCCCTGGTGGCCAACCTCCGAATTCGAGGCCCAACACATCCGACCCCACCAGGAAAGGCGTTACGAGGAGGATGCGTGGGAGCAAGCCATCATCACCTGGCT
>DATJWZ010000666.1:0-1118 GCA_035500795.1 Candidatus Eiseniibacteriota bacterium
GACAGCATGTTCGAGCAAGCAGCAAGCCGGAATCGACCCAGAGGAAGTTAGTGCCGGTGAGTACGCCTATGAGGTGCACTGTGGGGAATGTCACGAACAGCCTCATCCCGACTTGCTGAAACAACCGCCTAATCTGCACGGAGTCTTCAGTAGGAAAACTCTGCCCAGCGGAGCGCCCGCGACGGACAAGCAAGTGAGGAACACGATCATAGAAGGCCGGGGAACCATGCCGGCCTTCGACAAGAGACTGAGCAACGAGGAGTTGGATGAACTGGTGCAATATCTTCACACATTGAAATGAGTATACGATGAAGCTGACTGTATTGATGACGATTGCCGGCATAGTGCTGCTGGGAGCGGCGCATGACGCAGAAGCACAGGCGCTTACCCCGGCACAGATGGAAAGCTACCACCGCTTGACCAACCAATTGATCGCGCCGTGCTGCTGGCGGGAGCCGATTGCGATTCACCGCTCCCCCGAGGCACAGCAAATGTCAGAGGAGACTGCGAGCCTGTTGGCCAACGGCCGCACGGAGGACCAGATCAGGGCTATGTATGTAGCGCGTTACGGTGCCCGCATCCTTGCCGACCCACCAGGACAGGACTGGTACTGGCTCAACCTGATCCCTTTTGCCTTGCTGATCACCCTGATGCTCGCCGCAGCCGTTCGCCTCCGTTGGCTCGTTTCAGGAACTCCCCCTGTGAGTCGTGCTGCGTCGCCTGAATTCCTGGCACAGGTCAGGACGGAGACTCAACACGATTGGTGATGGGCAGGAAGAAAAGCAGAGATTGACAATCAGATTCTGGAAGATCGAGATCAGGACATACGAATATGGCAAACCGACGGGAAGTAATGAAGATAATGGGAATGACCGCAATCGCGGGTTTGTATGGCGGTTACCCGACGACCTCACTTGGACAGCCACCCGATGGCCAGATTATGAACTCGAAGCCCTGGCCCCCCTTACCTGATTTTGATTCCTTGGACGATTTTGGTCGCAACTACTTTCCCCGCGGGGTCTATGAAGAAGCCCGCACGCAAAAAGAATTCGACCTTCTCGAGATCACCTACGCCAGCGATGGACTCCCGGTGCGCGGATTGTTAATCAAACCGAAAA